>JBBDYK010000255.1:0-19050 GCA_040901665.1 Pirellulales bacterium
GTCGTGCCCGCGCGGTCCTCGATAAAACCCCATCTGATTGAGACACTACACTAGATTGGAGCGTCGGCCAGGTGCTCGACACGCTGCGCGAACTGAAGATCGACAGTAACACGCTGGTGTTCTTCACCAGCGACAACGGACCCTGGCTGATCAAGAACCAGAACGGCGGATCGGCCGGACTGCTGCGCGGCGGAAAGGGCTCCACCTGGGAAGGTGGCATGCGCGAGCCCGCCATTGCCTGGTGGCCGGGCACGATCCCCGCCGGCCGCACCACGACCGAACTGGCCAGCTCGCTCGACCTGCTGGCCACCGTCGCGGCCCTGGCCGACGCAAAACTCCCCACCGATCGCACGCTCGATTCGCTCGACTTACGCGACCTGCTCATCGGCAAGGATAACAGCCCGCGCACATCGATGCTCTACTATCGCGGACGCCAGCTCATGGCCGCACGCTTGGGCGCGTGGAAAGCCCACTTCAAAACTCAGGCCGGCTACGGGCAAAAAGAGCCCGAGCTGCACGAACCTCCCCTGCTCTTCCACCTGGAGCACGATCCATCGGAGCAATACGACGTGTCGCAGGACCACCCGGAAGTGATCGCCCAGATTCGCCAGCTCGTATCGCAACACCAGGCAGAGCTGGTCGCGCCGCCCTCGCAGTTGGAGCTGTACTGAGCGACCCGAGTTGATGACGGACGCTAGATGTCTGTTTGCGGAAATTCCACTTTACGCAAATTGACCGCACGAGCGCGCAGGCCCGCGGCTGCCTGCGGAAAATACACATCGACATAACCGCTTGCAGCAAGCTCTTTGCGCATTAATCCGTCCGCCGGCAACGTCGATTTCAGCAACACCAGCTCCTCGGCCTTCAGTCGCACGGCCACCCGGGCCGCGATCGAGTCGCTCGTGACTTCCCAGCTACAAGGCAACGGATCTGCACCGGCGGCGTCCGCGCGCATGAACCGTTCGACGTCGAAGACAAACAAGCCGTCGCCATCGGCCCGTTGCAACTGCTCGAAACCCATGACCAGTTCGGCGGCGCCCAGCAACTCCGCGGCCAGCGCTGCGGTCAGGCTCATGCCGTGAATGGCCAGCCAGTGACAGGCCTCGGCGCCCAGCGACCCCACGCGATCCAGCTCGCGCAGCGCCTCGACGATCGCGCCACCGCCGACCACGACGACGTTGGTCGCCTCGGGCTGCGCGGCGAGCCAGCTTGCAAACGCGGCCGGCAACTCGGGCCAGTCCAACAGGCTGCCCCCCAGCTTGATCACGCGACGAGTGCGGCTCACTTCGAGCCCTCGCGCGCGATGACCGCCAAAGCATGCGCCGGCGCGCAGCGCGAGAGTTCCGGCCCCAACTCGCGCGAGAGCGACACGACCGCCCCCTTCAGCTTCAGCTCGTCCACGATGCGTCGCGCGAGAAACTCACCCCGCCCGGAGATCACTACCGTGTGCGGCGGCTGTTGCAAGCGGGCGATGAGTTGCACCGCGATCGAGGCGATCTTGCGCAACTGCGCCTGCGCCAACGCGTCGGCCACCAGCCGCGCGTCGGTTTCGCTGAATGTCTCGCGATCGGCGCAGATCGAGCGGGCCAATCGATCGCGGGCCGCCACCTTCGTGGCCGGACGATGATCGGCCGTGTGCGTGGCGTTCGGTTCCTCGGGCAAATCGCCCAGCATCAGGTACGCGTCCCACATCGTGGCAAACAGTTCCTGGGCCAAAGGACACTTACGCCCCCGCCACGGCACCAGCGACGTCACCGCGCACACCGGGCTGCGCTGCACGCCCGAGTACACCAGTTCTCCGTTGACCATCCGGTTCGGATCCGTCTTGCCGATGGTCACCGGCACGCCGTCGACCAGCGGAATCATGTCGCACGTAGTCGAGCCGACGTCGATCAACAGGCCCGACCCCGCGGGCACATAGCGGCCCGCAAAGCTGGCCAGCGCATGCCAGTTGCTCGAAGCGGCCAACAGCGGCTGACGCATGCCCGTTTGCAGCGAAACGAGCTTGCCGTTGGTGAGGTAAACACGCGTGTGCCGTCCATCCGCGGCAACCTGCAGCGCGTTAAGTATGAATTTGACTCCTTCGGCCTTGGTGGTGAAGCAGTCGGCCAGCTCGCCCGTCATCGTCACGGCAATGTGGTCGACCTTGGGCACCAGCGAGATGATCGCCCGCAGCGCGTCGGTGAGTTGTCGCGGGTTCTCCCACATTGGAAAAGGATGCGAAACGGCAATACCCTGGCCGTCCGCCGCCTTCAGATTGGCGCCGCCGATATCGAGAGCCAACCACTTCATAGACCACCTGGTGCCCGCTATTGAGTCCAAGGTCGACAACGAGCCGGGGGCGACCAACGGAAGCCCCGCAAAACACCGGCCGTCGGCCTGCAGCGGCGAGCCATTTATTTGCTAGGAACCCATAAATCCTACGTCACGCCGACCGCGTCCTGGAAAAGAAACAGGCCGCAACGGCGGCCCCACTGTCTAGAAGCACTTTCGTTAGACGCCGGCAGGCGCCACCCCAGCGGCGACTCGCCCCGTGGCCTCGAATTGTATCGGTCCGCTATGCCACGACAACTCGACTTTGCGTCCCTCGGCCATGGCCACCATCGCCTCGCCCAAATTCCCGCGCGCCAGCGCCCGCAGCCCAACATAAGACGTCGTCAGCCGTGGATTGATCTCCACGACCACGTCGTCCGCGCCCGTTGCATCCTCGCCCAAGACCAGGTCGACACCAAGATAACCCAGCGGAGCGTCGAGCGAGGCCACGGCCCGCGCGGCCAATCGAGTCGCACGCCTGGCCAACGACGCCTCCAACGGCAGCGCTCCGCCGCAGTAAACAAATCGTCGATCGTCGCTCAGATATTGCCGGCACGCCGGCAAGGGCAAGATTTCCCGCGGTCCGCACAGACATGCCACGCTGACCGGTAAGCCCGGGCAGAAGGATTCCAGCCGCATCGAGGCTGTTCGCGCCGCCGGCACATCGTCGGGCCCCGCGATCCAAACGAGACCCTGCGAACCGGCGCCATCGCGGGGCTTGAGCACGGCCGGGTACTTGAATCCCGCCGGCACTGCGTCATCAGGCCGCAGAATCAACCCCGCTGGCACGGGCACCTGGTGCTCGGCCAGGCGCTCGGCCGTCGCCTGCTTGTCCGCGGCCAGCGCCACGATGCGCGAAGCAGGCCCCAGCAGTCGACCGCCCGATTGCTCCACCAGGCAAACGCGCGCAAGCAAGTGGCCGTCGAACTCCGGTGCGATGATGACCGACCAATCGGCCGCGACGGCCAGCGAAGCGAGCGCGGCCTGCTCGTCATCGGCGGAAGCGACGCAATGCGTCGTCGCGCGTGCTGTCAGCTCGCATGCGCCGAAACGACGGTCGCCAAGCACGTCCACCTGCACACCGTCCAGCGCCGCAAAGTCCGCCACCAGCGCTTGCAGCATGGCACGACCTTCGGCCAGCAGCGACTCGGGAGCAAGGGTGTCGTCGACCGAATACCAGCCGCCGCCGGTCACGAATTCGTACACCAAGATTCGCATGCTGCGCCGCTGGGTCTGTCCGTACTACCAACCGAAAGCAGTATGGCCCGCGGCGCGCGATTAGAAAATGCCCAATTGATCTCGGGCGGCTTCGGTCATCCGATCGGGCGACCAGGGAGGCACCATCACCATCTTCAGTTCCACGCTCCCCACTCCTTCCAACCGCTCGACCACCGACTTGGACTGCGAAACCAACTGCGGACCGGCAGGGCACGCCGGGCTGGTGAGCGTCATCTCGATCTTCACGTTGGTCTTCTCGTCGGCCTCTTCCAGCTCCACGACGTACACCAACCCCAGGTCGATGATGTTCACGAACAATTCCGGATCGACCACCTGTTTCAGCGCCTCGCGCACGGCATCTTCGGATACGGCCATCGTCGCTTCCTCCCTCAACTGCTGAGTTTCACCAGCACGTTATCGCCTTCGATCTTGATTTCATGCGTGCCAGTCGGCTTGGTGGCGGGCATGGTCAACGCCGCGCCCGTGCGGACGTCGAACTTCGCGCCGTGCCGAGGGCACGCGATCGTCGTGCCTTCCAGCGTTCCCTCACCCAACGGTCCGCCGTCGTGCGTGCACACGTCGTCGATCGCATAAAAGTGCCCCGCCGTGTGAATCACCACCACGAGCTGATCGTCCAACTCGACGATCTTCCGCCCCGGATCGGGGATCTCGGATACCTTGGCAACAGTAATGAAGTCAGACATTGTGTACTGGCTAGTGATGAATGGTTAGTCAGGCGGCGCGTTGGGCATGTTCAGCATACTAGCCACTGGCCACGAATCACCAGCCACTGCTTTCAATCGTATTCTCTGATTCTGCGGCCGATCGCTTCGCCCAGCGCTTCGCGCACACTCTCGATCGTGATGCGATCGAACACCTGCTGGAAGAACCCCGCCACCACCATCCGCACCGCTTCGTTGCGCGTCAAACCGCGGCAGCGGGCGTAAAAAATCTGCTCGTCGTCCACGCGGCCCGTCGTCGAACCGTGCGTGCACCGCACGTCGTCGGCCAGAATCTCCAGACCGGGAATCGAATCGCTGCGGGCCTGGTCCGAGAGCATCAGGTTGTCCGCCCGTTGATAGCCGTCGGTGCGCTGCGCCGCGGGATCGACCTTGATCATGCCCCGCCACACGGTGCGCGAGCGATCTTGCAGCGCAATCTTGTAGAGCAAATCGCTGCGACAGGCGGGCGCCTCGTGGTGTTGCAGCGTGTGATACGACAGGTGCTGCTTGCCCTCGGTGAACATCACGCCGTTGACTTGCGCCGTGGCGTCCGCTCCGGCCAGCGCCACGTGCTGATTGACCTTGGCCAGCCGGCTTCCCAACGCGGCGATGGTCCACTGCAGCGCGCCGCCGGCCTCAACCCGCGCTTTCTGATGGGCGAAGTGCCACACGCCGGTAGCCCAGTTCTGCAGATTGACGTAGCGCAGCCGGGCGCGCGGTCCCACCAAAAGCTCGATCGCGCCGCAGTGCAATCCGGCCGACCCGGGCGTCAGGCTGGTGGTCTCGGCCAACAGCGTCGCATCGGCTCCGTCCTCGAGAATGACCAGCGTGTGCCCCAGATCCGTCGCGCCGGCGGAAAGCGCCGACAGCATGTGCAACGGCTCGTCGATCACCACGCCGCGCGGCACATAGAGCAGCGTTCCGCCCGACCACGTGGCCGCGTGCAGCGCCGCGAATTTGTCTTGATGCGGATCGACCGCGCGAAACAGGTGCTCTTTGACCAGCGCGCCATGCTCGGCAATCAGTTCGTCGAGGCTGCCAAACAGCACCCCTTGGCCGGCCCATTTGTCGGAAATCGCGGCCGAGTGCGCGCGGCTGTCGAGCGAGGTCGCGTGTCCGCCCAGCGCCACGCCGTGCGTGAGCAGACCCTCTGGCGCCGCGGACGAAGCATTGCCTTCCAGCGGCAGCCCGAACATGTCCAAGTGGAACATGCGGATGTCGGTCCGCATCCACTCTTCATCGCGCTGCGAGGGCCACGGCAGCGACTCGAATTGCCGCCAGGCTTCGGCCCGCTGATCGCGCAACCAGCCGGGTTCGTCCCGCGATCGCATGAAGGCGTCGAACGCCTCTCGATGGAAACCCAGACTCGTAGCAGCTTCGGACATGAATCTTCTTTTTCTGCGGCCGGATCGCTCATGTCCGATCCGCCTGGTCCCATGCCAGTGTTGGTAAACCGCTGGCAAATACTTAGTGTGCCTCTCATGAGCAATCGCCGGAGACGATACCCGGAATCGAGACCCGGAATCGAGACGCTTCCGGACAGTTCCCGCACTGGCGCTCGTCAATCAGCGCGCTCGTCAACTAGCGCCGGCCAAAGAAGTAAGTGCTTTGGCCGCAGTAGATACCTAGTGTCCTGAATATGGATTTCCCATGAAACGAACTTCTAACTCAGGACCCTAGCCGACCGAACCTTCCATCTGCAACTCGATGAGCCGGTTCATCTCCACGGCGTATTCCATCGGCAGCTCTTTGATCAAGGGCTCGATGAAACCGTTGACGATCATGGTGCTCGCTTCCGCCTCGGACAGGCCGCGGCTGGTGAGGTAGAACAACTGCTCCTCGCCGATCCGCGAAACGCTCGCCTCGTGGCCGATCGACACGTCCTGCTCGTCGACTTCGATATAAGGATACGTGTCGCTGCGGCTGGCCGAGTCGAGGATCAAGGCATCGCACACCACGCTCGACTTGGAGCGCTTCGCGCCGCTTTCGACCTTCACCAGTCCGCGATAGCTCGAGCGGCCGCCGTTCTTGGAGATCGACTTGGAAATGATGCGGCTCGACGTATCGGGAGCGCAGTGCACCACCTTTGCGCCGGCGTCCTGATGCTGGCCGGCCGAGGAAAAGGCGATCGAAAGGATCTCGCCCCGCGCACCCGGCTCCATCATGTACACGGCCGGATACTTCATCGTCAGCCGGCTGCCCAGGTTGCCGTCGATCCACTCCATCAACGCGCCTTCATAGGCCATCGCCCGCTTGGTCACCAGATTGAAAATGTTGTTGGCCCAGTTTTGAATCGTCGTATAGCGGCAGCGCGCGTGCTTCTTCACCACGATCTCGACCACGGCCGAGTGCAGGCTCTCGGTCGTGTACATCGGCGCCGTGCAGCCTTCCACGTAGTGCACCTCGGCCCCTTCGTCGACGATGATCAGCGTGCGCTCGAACTGGCCCATGTTCTCGGCGTTGATGCGGAAATAAGCCTGCAGCGGGAAGGCGATCTTCACGCCCTTGGGCACGTAGATGAACGAGCCGCCCGACCAGACCGCCGAATTGAGCGCGGCGAACTTGTTGTCCGTGGGCGGAATGATGGTCGAGAAGTACTCGCGCACCAGGTCCGGATGCTCGCGCACCGCGGTGTCGGTGTCGGTGAAGATCACGCCCTGCTTGCCCAGCTCCTCCTGCAACGAGCCGTATACGACCTCGCTCTCGAACTGGGCCTTCACGCCGGCCAGAAACTTCTTTTCGGCCTCGGGAATGCCCAAGCGGTCGAACGTCTTCTTGATTTCCTCAGGCACGTCGTCCCAGGTCTTGCCTTGGCGATCGGCCGGCTTCAGGTAGTAGTAGATGTCCTGAAAGTCCAGGCTGATGTTGCCGCCCCAATGCGGCATCGGCTTGGAATTGAAGATCTCCAGGCTCTTGAGCCGGAAGTCGCGCATCCAGGCCGGCTCGCTCTTCATTTCCGAAATCTGGCTGACGATACTCGCATCCAGCCCTTTGCGCGCACGGAAGACGGGCTTCGAATCGGTGCGAAAATCGTACTTGTTGATCTCGCCGATCTGCGGCTTGGAGATGATGTCAGTAGCCATTGTCGCTTGCTTTCGCTAACGGTGACTTGTCGTTCGCGGCTGCCGGGGTGCAACCGGCGAAAATGATGCGCGCCGGCGGTAACCGGCGATGTAAGTTAATTGGCGCCCGCGGCCTCGGTCGCGCGCTGGCGCATTGCGTCGTCGTCGGCGGCAGCGTCGGGATATGCGGCGCGGACGCGGTCGTAGCCTTGCTTGTGCAGTTCCATTGCCAGTTCCGGACCGCCCGTCTCGACGATTCGACCGCCCAGGATCACGTGCGTATAGTCAGGACGATTATGCTCGAGCAGATGTTCGTGGTGCGTGATGATCAGAATGCCCATCTCGGTGCCGCCGATATCGGCAATGCTTTGGCTGGCCAGCCGCACGGCGTCGACGTCCAGGCCGCTGTCGGTCTCGTCCAGGATGGCGAACTTGGGCCGCAGCATGGCCAGTTGCAGGATCTCCGCCCGCTTCATCTCGCCGCCGGAAAATCCGTCGTTCACGTAGCGGCGGGCAAATTCCTTGTCCATCCGCAACTGGGTCATCTTCTCATTGAGCTCCTTGCGAAACTCGCGCATCGGAATTAGCTCTTCGCCTTCCTTGCGATCGGGCCGGCGGACGTTCGTCGCCGCGTGCCGCAAAAAGTCCGCCATCTTCACGCCCGGAACCGCCATCGGCCGCTGAAACGCCAGGAAGATTCCGGCGCGGGCGCGCTCGTTGGGCTCCATGGCCAACACGTCCCGGCCGTCCAGCGTGATCGATCCTTGCGTAACCTCGTAGCCTGGATGCCCCATGATGGCATAGCCCAGCGTGCTCTTGCCGGAGCCGTTGGGCCCCATCAAGGCGTGAACTTCGCCCCGTTCGATTTCCAGATTCACGCCGCGCAAGATTTCCTTGCCCTCGGGCGTGGCCACGTGCAAATCAGTGATCTTCAGCGTTTCGGACATGTTGATGTGTCAGTCGGCTGTACGCTGTAGACCGTAGGAAAAAGTCTTCTCGCCTTCCTCCTCCAGTCTCGCGCCTCCAGCCTCCCGCCTGATTTACCCCGTAATTTTCTGGTGATCGTAAAGTGGTTCGTCGTCCGATGCATCGACGTAGCCGGAGTGGTGCGGCACCGGCAGCTCGTCGTCGACCTTGGTGCCCACCAGCGCGCCGCGCTGGCGGGCAATCTTGTGTCCTTTGATCTTGTCTTGAATGCGCATCAGGCCTTCCAACAGTGCCTCGGGACGCGGCGGGCAACCCGGCACGTACACGTCAACCGGCACGACCAGGTCGACGCCTTTGACGACGTGGTAGCCATACTTGAAATACGGCCCGCCGCCGACCGTGCAAGCCCCCATCGCAATCACGAATTTCGGATCGGGCATCTGGTTGTAAAGCCGACGCACGCGGCTGCCCATCTTGTAAGTGACCGTGCCGGCTACGATCATCAGGTCCGCCTGCCGAGGGCTGGCGCGAAACGCACCGGCCCCAAAGCGGTCGATGTCGAACCGGCTGGCGCCGCTGGCCATCATCTCGATGGCGCAACACGCCAGTCCAAACGTCATCGGCCACACGCTGGCCTGGCGAGCCCAATTGATGGCCTGCTCGACGGTGGTCGTGATGACGTTTTCTTCGAAACGTCCTTCAATCCAAGGTTGCGTCATGACTGGCAATTCCCGAGCGTTAAGATGCGAAGCGGTGGCAAACCCATTAAGTTACTACGTCCGGCCTTCGTTTTGAAGCACCACTCGCTCTCGCTTGCCCGGCCCTCCCGCTAGTTCGTTACAAACCGGCAACACGTGTCGCCATCCAACCGGCAATCGGCCAATCGCAGACTGTCGCCCACCAGTTCGGTCAACATCATGCGCTCCATCGCACACACGCCTCGATCCTGCTCGGCTAGCTCCGGATAGGGGCAAGCCACCGCAGTAAGCACCGGCAACGCCTCGCTGCCCTCGACCTCCACCGGCACGTTGCGCTCGGCAAAAAGCCGCGAAACCGACCGCATCCGCTCGGCCGTGGTCGCACCGCTCACGCGCTGGCCGTACATTCCCGCCAACGACTTGGCGATGCGCTGCAGCAGCCCGCGACGCACTTCCGCATCCTCGATCGCTCGCACTTCGTTCCACAGAGCCACGGCCAGATCGGCAAAGTTCGCGCCCGATTGCCGGCGACCCTTCTCCGTCAGGCGATAGCGATGACTCGGCCGCCCGCGACTCGCCCGCGAAAGCTCGCGATCTACCAGCCCCTGGGACATCAGCCGGGTCAACCGTTGCCGCACGGCCGTCGCCGTAACTTGCGTGGCCCCAGCCAGTTGCTGCACTCCCAGCGGCCCCGTCTTGCGTAGCAAGTCGAGGATGCCGATGTCCGAGCTTTCGGTGACATAGTCCATATCCGCTTCTCCGGGCACGCCGGCCCAACACTCAATCATACCGATATTGGCATTTTTGACAACCGAATGTTTGAAAAATAGCAATGCGATATAACCAACTGGAACATAGAGGGTTACATCAGGCAAGCTACGCTGCACCTTGCGCGACGAGAACCGGCCGAATAACGAATCCCGGCGCGGCCAATGCTCAGCTATTGCCGCGGAAAAAACCGCTCCACGACCTCGCGAAACTCCCCAGGCGCCGCGACCTGAGATACCCGCGTGCGAAATTCCCGGGCCCCGGAGCGCCCCTGGGCATAACAGCAGGCGTATTTCCGCATCAGGATCGAACCCTTGGCCGGCCCGAAACGCTGACACACCAGGTCGTAATGGTGCAACAAGAGCGCGCGCTCTTCGTCGATCGTCGGCCGGGGCGGAATCGGCTCGCCGGCTAGCGCCGCTTTCACTTGCTGAAACAGCCACGGTTGGCTCAAGGCCGCCCGGGCGATCATCACGCCGTCGACGTCGTAGCGCTCGAACGCCATCAGCACCGCCTCCACTGAGCTCAAATCGCCGTTGCCGATCAGCGGTATCCGCTTCAGGTGCGGCTTGATCTGGGCGATGCATTCCCAATCGGCAGAGCCCTTGAAAAAGTCCTGCGCCGTGCGGCCATGCACGGTGAGCGCCGCTCCACCGGCTTGCTCGACCACTTGCGCCACTTCGATGGCGTTGACCGTGTCGCGCGTGC
This sequence comes from Pirellulales bacterium, assembly GCA_040901665.1. Classification (GTDB taxonomy): domain Bacteria; phylum Planctomycetota; class Planctomycetia; order Pirellulales; family PALSA-1355; genus JTS-RE94. The sequence goes on from JBBDYK010000255.1 coordinate 10,417, forward strand.
AGCCCAGGCGAATCTTGGCCGTCACCGGCACCGGCGCGCAAGCTTTCGCCACGCGCTCGACGATGGCGCCCACGCGATCGGGATAGCGCAACAAATACGATCCGCTGTGCGCCTTCTCGGTGACTTGCTTCACCGGGCAGCCGAAATTGATGTCGACCACGCTGACGCGAAACTCGTGGGCCAGCTTCGCGCCCACGGCCGCCAGCGTTTCCGGATCGTTGTCCCAGATTTGCACGGCCAGCGGCCGCGCCTCTTCCTGCACGCCCCACAGCCGATCGGGCAGCTCGTCTTCTTCCTGCTCCAACCACAGGAAACCCTTGGCGTGCACCATCTCGGTGGCTTGCAAGCCAGCGCCGCCAAACTCTCGCACGATCTGCCGGTAGGCAAAATTGGTGAAGCCGGCCATCGGAGCTTGCAACACCGGCGGATCGACCACCACCGGTCCGATCGACAACGGTCGCACGCGCACTCGCGGCGTCGATTCAACAGCGGCAATGGAGTCTGTGGCCATGATCGATTTAGAGCCTAAAGACAAAACGCCGGCGACTGACCCATCTCCGGGGGCGTCTTCTCCTCAGGCGTTAACTACGCTACGACTCGCCGCGGACAGTCCGCACGACGACGAGTTTCTTCACCAGCTCCTCGCTGGGGATTCCCGCCGGCAGATGCGCCAGCGCATAGCGAGCGATGGCACCATTGTACTCGGTCAGGTTGCGAAGAAAGGCCTGCGTCTGCCGCGATTGGTGATCGATGGCCCAGATGGCCCGATCCAGCGACGTCAATTCACCAGGCCCATCGGCAGCTCCAGGTTCCGCTGCGAGCTGCGCCGTTTCGCCCCCCAGGCTGGCCCGCAGCCTGTCCGCTTGCAGCACGGCATCGGCGCGCTCCTGCAGTTCGAAGTGGCGCGACGAGACGGCTTCGCCCGCGCGCCGCACCGATCCTGTGTCGCGCTCGGAGACGACGTACCGTCCAGCCTGTGGCGGAGTGGCCGGCAGCAGCCAGGGGTCTTCCAGTCGCCGGCCCGCCGCCTGGGTCAGTTCGAACTCGGCATCGACCAGCGCCAACTGCGCCTCGACGGCTTGTGCCCTGAACTGGCGTCGCGCCGCTTGAAACCGCACTCCCGCGGCGGCCATCTCCGGTTGATTGCCCAAGGCGCTCAAGACGGGCATCAGCGCGTTGAGTTGCTCCACTTCATCGCTGAGCAACTGCTGCCGGGCGGCCGCCTCGCACGTTCGCCAATAGGCCGTCAGCACCGCCAACCGCTCGTTCGTCGCCACGTCGCGCAGACAATCGGCCAATTCGGTGCGGCGGTCCGAGTCGGTCGGCGCCGCGCGATACCAGTGCAGCAAGCCCGACAACTTCTGCACGCGCGCCGGCGGCTGCAAATCGACTAACCCTTGATACATGCCTCCGCCGTTGGTCAAAAGCGCATCGACGTCAGCGGGCTGATAGTTCGACGTCCGCGGTTCGGTTGCCGGATCGGCCACCGTCGGTTGTCCCGCGGCGCCGTTTCCATCCGCCGGCGCCGTATCGAACGTCTGCGGAACTGCCGGATTGCTCGACGGAGCGCTCGGCGGATTGTTCGACGGATTGTTCGACGGCAGCGTCGAGCGGCCGCCGGGCGAAAGATCCGGTCGCGTCGCGGCCGGCGTCGTCAAGATCAGCCGCGACACCAACACCTCGTCGCTGGTACCGGGCGTGGCGATGGCGAGCAAGTACTCGGCGATCGAGTCGTTGTACGCGCGCACGGCCGTCATGAACCGCTGGCGTTCCTCGTGCAAGCGATCGAACAGCATCAACAGTGTCGCGAGCCCTTGCCCACCGGTGGCGAACTCGTCGCCCGTGGCTTCCACCGCGTCGAGCGTCGCCACGATCGCCGCGCCGTGAGCATCGATGGCTTGTCGGCGAAGGGGCAGCGTGCGATGGATCAGTCGGATGCGCGGCGGCGCCTGCCGGCCCGAGAAGAGCTGCTCGAACAGCGTGGTATAGCTGCCCACGTGAGGGCGATCGACCGACAACGGCAACTCGCCGGCCACCGTCCCCACCAGGTCGCCCAGTTGCTGCTGCGCTTCGGCCACTTCCAGTTGCGCGTCGCGCACGTTGGCCGCCGCCGCCGAGCGGGCGCTGTTGACTGCCGGAGCTTCAGCACGCGCTTGCAAGTAGCGCTCGACCAGATCCCGCTCCTCAAGCGCCCAATGGTACGCAGCTTGCGCCGCAGTCAGTCGCCAATAGGCCTGCGCGATGCGTAACTGCTGCGTTCGATCACCGGAGCGCGACAAGGCGGCCACCAACGTCAATGGCGCGCCCGTCAGGCCGCGCTCTCGCGGAGACGCCAACGCCTGCGCCACGATCTCAGGCGGACGCAGCCGCTGTCGCGGCACGCTGCCCAAGGGCGCCAAGTCGCCGGCCGGCTCAGGCTCGTCGGTCGAGTCGAGCGGCCCGGTGCGATCGCCAAGATCCGTCGCGCTGGCTGCCGGCGCCGTCTCCGGCGGCGCCGCTGTGGGCGCGTCAGCGTCAAAAGGGCTAGGCTCCAGCGGACTCGGCTCCCCCAGGCCTGGATCGGGCGCGCTGCTCGGCCCGCCGAACGGCTCTTCCGGCGCGGCAGGAGGCAAGCCGCCGGGCGAAGGCGCTGAGTCACCCGCATTCGCCGGCGCATCCTGGCTGGGCACCACCTGGGGTTGAAACGGATCGGAATCAGCCGAAGCTTGCGCCAGCACGAAGCAACTGACGGCAACGACAAGTAGGTTCATGGTCCGGGTGCTCCGTGCGGCCAAAGATCGAAGGCAGTTGCACCCACCAACCTGACAGGTACGCCCAATTCCGTCAATCTTAGCCGGACAAGCAAGTGCCGCGCTATTCGTCGCGCCCCGCGCGAAGCACGAAGAGCTGCTTGTACAGATAGGTCTCGGCACTCTCGGGCCAGGGCAAGCCTTGCAGCAGCTCGACAAGCGCCGCATCGACCAGCCCGTCGATGGCCGCCTGCACCTCGCAACCCGTCGGGCTGTGCGTAGCCATCACGAAGATCGATCGCAACTCGAACCGCTCCGGCTGGTCCCAACCGGCCACCACCTGTTGCAGCCGTGACAAGAGCGATTGGTAAAACGCGCTGCCGGCTCGCAGCGCGCCCGGCACCGGGCCGCGAATGCCGACCCGACCCGGAAACAAGTCCCAGCCGGCCAGCGACGTGGGCACTCCCCTGCTGCGACGCAACTCGATCGCTGCGCCCAAGGCGGCCAACAGCGGCGCCACGACCAGCAGATGCCACTCGCTGATGGCGTCCTGCATCGCCGCGGCGCGATCGCTTCCCACGCCCAGCGTACCGACCCGAAACCGATCGCCGCTGTCGCCGTCGAGATGAATCTGCACGTCCAAGGGCGCCAGCACCAGGTTGCCCTGCGGCACGAACTCGTCGAACCCGATCGATATTCCCAGCCGATGCCCATCGAGCGAGATCTCGCCGTCATCCAGCGAGTAGGTTGCCCCCGCCTCGTCCAGATGATGCCGCACCGCGGCCAGCGCCGCCTGATAGAAGTCGTCGATCATGCGATGGCCTTGCGGCAAAGGACGGGCGCCGAGTCAAGCGCTCGCCGTCGTACTGTGAGCCCGGCCTCGAATCAATTCTTCAACTCGAGTAGCTTGACGTTCTTGTACCACACCTTGTGGCCGTGGTCCTGAAATCCGACGTAGCCTTTGCGCGCGAAATCCTTGACGGCGCGGGGCTCGCCTTTCAGTTTGAATTTGTGCGGGCGGCCGTCCGGACACACGCCGGGCTTGTCGAATTCATCGCAGTTGATGCTGCTGACCTGATCGCCATTGAGCTTGACGCTGATCTCGGGACCTTGGCAAGTGATCTCCACGGTGTTCCACTCGCCGGTGCCGCGGCTGGCGTTCTTCGTTGGCGCGGCCAGGTCGTAGATCGCGCCCATGTCGTGCTTGCCCGAGCCGTCGGTGGCCATGACTTGGGCTTCGAAGCTCGTGTTCACCGGATCGCGCGGGTTCTCGACGCGGAAAAAGATTCCGGAATTGCACTGGGGATCTTCCCAACGCACGTCGCACTTGAGAATGAAGTCGGCGAATTGGTCTTCGTGGATGATGAGGTAACCGCCCGACCGATACGGCACCAGGCAGCCGTCCTCAATCTGCGTCGCAATCGGCCGGTCGTTGTTGCACCGCCAGCCGGTAAGGTCTGTGCCGTTGAACAATAATTGCCAGCCGGCTTCTTTCTCCCCCTCGGTCAATTGATTGTCCGCCGCAAACGAAACGGCGGCGAAGAGCAGCACGAGCACGATCGATTTTGGCAAGAAATGCAACATGGGATTCTCGCTCTGGTCTACGCGAGGTTCGCGCGGAAACTCACTGCGGACGGCTCATTGAATATCGGCGAAATGAAAGCGTGTTGCAAGCGAAGCCGGGATGGTTCACAACATAATTGCTATCCGAACCACTCCTGCAGCTTTTGCTTCGCCTTGTCCTTCACTTGCGGCGTGATACAGAAGGCGACCGTGGCCAGCGCCAGCACGAGCACGCCCAAATCGTCAGAGTATCCGGCGGCCGGCACGAAGTCGGGAATGGCGTCGAGCGGCGTGATGAAGTAGCCCAGCGCGCCAATGATGACGCCCTTGGCCCACTTCGGCGTGTCCGGGCCGTCGAGCGCGTAGTAAAGCTGCAAGGACCGCTCGACAACTTCCGAGCCCGCGGTCTTAGCATAGCGCAAGAGTTTCTCTCGAAACTTTTCGTCCGAGAACTCCCGCGCGAATTCGTTTTGTGATTCCGATTCCCAGCTCATCGTAGTTCTCGAATTCCGATCCCCTACTCTTCCACCGGCTGCCATTGGTCGTCGCTGATGCCCAGCTCGAACGCGGCCTGGCGCTTGGCGTGCTCGAGCGAGACGTGCCAGCCGTCGGCCATGAGCGTGCCGTCGGACTGATAATACAGCAGGAAGAACGCGTCGTACTCTTCCGAGATTTCCAGCCAGGCGGGCAGCGTCACGTCGCTTGCGGCGCCGTCGCCGCCGGCCATCATCTCGCGATACTCCCGCGTCCGCTGCGGCGAAGCATCAACCGTGGCTCGCAAGCGAAGTGACATCAAGTTGACCGATCATGGCATTAGCGCTGGCGAGAGGGGGACAGTCCCATTTTTCTCCCCAGGCACCGAAAAATCGGGACGGTCCCCAGGCTAACCAGGCGTATCCAGATAAGGATCCTGGCCCATCTGCTTTTGCAGCTTCTTGCGTTCCTTCTCGTGATACATCAGCACGCGCCGGTCGCGGAAATGCTTGGACTCGATCTTGAGCTGCGCCTTGCGGAACAATTTGGCATACTGATCGCACGGCGCCCCGTTCATGTCCTCGCCCAACTCGCGATAGTAGCGGGCCTTGTCGGGCCCCAAGCCTTCCAGCAGTTCGTCGTCCAGCGCCAGAAACACGCGATAGCTGCCGCGATCTCCCTGCCGACCCGAGCGGCCGGCCAACTGGCGATCGACGCGCGCCGCATCGTGCATTTCGGTGACGATGACGTGCAACCCGCCCAGTTCCTCGACGCCCTCGGCCAGCTTGATGTCGGTGCCACGGCCGGCCATGTTCGTCGACACTGTGACCCGCCCCGCGCGGCCCGCGTTCGAGACGATCTCGGCTTCCTCGGCGATGTGATTCGCATTGAGCACGTGGTGCTGGATGCCCTTGGCGTCCAACATCTGCGCGAGCAATTCGGATTTGTCGATCGAACGCGTGCCGATCAGCACCGGCCGGCCCGTGGCGTGCAATTCGCAAACTTCCTCGACGATCGCCTCCCATTTGGCGTCCGACGTGCCGAACACCCGCTCGGTCAAACGCTCGCGGATCGCCGGCCGGTTGGTGGGAATCGGGATCACGTGCACCTTGTAGATTTTGCGCAGCTCGCGGGCTGAGGTGGCCGCCGTGCCCGTCATGCCGCACAAATGCGGGTACAGCAAAAAATAGTCCTGCACGGTGATCCGCGCCGCCTGACCGGTTTCGGCCGTCACTTCGACGCCGTCCTGGCTGGCTTCCACGGCCTGGTGCAAGCCGGCGCGCCACTTGCGCCCTTCGGCCATGCGGCCGGTGAATTCATCGACGATCACCACTTCGCCATCGCGCACCACGAACTGGCGGTCGAGGAAAAACTCCCGCTCGACCTTTACCGCACGTTCGATGTGCTCGTAAATGGTGAACATGCCGACCGGGTGCAAGGCGTCGGGCTTCGGCAGCATGCGCACCAGCCGTCGTCCCTCGGGAGTCAGCTCCACGCTCTTGCGGTCGTGGTCGTATTCGTAGTGCTCGTCTTCCACGAACTGGCTGGCGACCGAGGCCGCCCATTTATAGGCCTCCACCGCGATCACCGCGTCTTCGCTCGGCAACGCGGCGATGATCAACGGCGTGCGCGCCTCGTCGATCAAGATGCTGTCGGCTTCGTCCACCAGCATGAAGTACGGCGCGCGTTGCACGGGCTTTTCTCCGCCCCCGTCGCCGCGCACTCCCAGCATGCTGCCCAAGAAATCCGACTGTCCCTCGCCGATGCGCCGCAGCAGCAATCGATCGCGCAAAAAGTCGAAGCCGAATTCCTTGGCGGTGCCATAGGTCACGTCGCAGGCGTAGCTCTTGCGCCGCGCGGCCTGCTGCATCTGCGTTTCTACCACGCCCACCGTAATGCCCAAGGCTTCGTACAGCGGCGTCATCCACTCGGCATCGCGGCGCGCCAGGTAATCGTTGACCGTGGCCAGGTGGGCGCCTTTGCCCTCGAGCGCCGCCAGGTACATCGGCAACGTGGCCGTGAGCGTTTTGCCTTCGCCGGTCTGCATCTCCGCGATCGAGCGGTGGTACATGGCGATGCCGCCCAACACCTGCACGTCGAAGTGACGCATGTTGAGCGTGCGGCGACCCGCCTCGCGCACCAGGGCATACGCCTCGGGCAGCACGCGATCGGCCGGCTCCTTGCTGCGAATGCGATAGCGGAGCGAAAGGCTGCGCTTGCGCAAATCGTACGTGCCCAACTGCTTCAGCTCTTCCTCGAACGAGGCGACCTTCGGCAACAGCGTGGCCCACCGCGCAATGCGCCGCTGCATCAAGCGGTCGGACACGACTCGCAAGCCCGAACTAAATCGCTCGTTGATGCTCAAGGCCTGACTCTCGTCCGGTGAGTGATTCTGTCGCCGCGGCGCGAAGAACCGCGGCCGCCCTCGGCCGCACGGGGCAGTGCGCGCCGACCCCAACAGGGACTGCCTTCTATTGTATGTCACGCACGCGGAATTGACATAGCCGGAAGAGGCGTGACAACCGGCATCGCTGGCCGGCCGACACGGCGCCAGGCACGGCAATCCGACGCGGCGGAATAATCGGCCCCCCACGACACGATGTCACAACATCCATCGAGCTTGGGGCCGCGCCAGTGGGACGACGGCGCTCCAGGTGGGAATAACTCGCGCTGCTGCGCGCGTTCGTTATGCCAGGCAGCCCTGCGCGGAAGATGACTCCTTCGAAGATGAGTCGTACTCCAGCGCGCTTGAGTCTACTTCGTATTCCTCGCTGTCATCATCCGCCGTGCCGACAATCCGCACCTTGCGCTGCGAGGAGTATTGCAACTGCGTGGGCGTCGATGGGCGGGCCGACGGCTCGCGTGTGGCATCGCCCAAGGGCGCCTCGCCCGGCAGTCGACCGCCATAGTCCTCGAATCGCACGGTCTGAAATGGCTGCGGTTCCTGCGCCAAAGCCAGCGCCTGCGCGACGGCATCCGACCGACCGCCCAGGGCCAAGGCATCCGGATCGGCCGAATTGACCGCCAATTCCTCACCCTGACTGCCCTCATCACCCTGCTTGGATGGCTCGAGTGAGCTCTGGTGATAGAAGAGATTGCCGCCCGGCACGGATCGCTTCAAATCGCGCGTTGGCGGAGCCACCGGCTGGACAGGCGCCGGCGCAATGGGCGTCACCGCGGCGCCCTGTTGTGGCATGGGCGTGACAATTTGCGGAGACGGCGTCGGCGTCGATCCTGGATAGTACGGATCTCCTGGCACCACCACCGCGGCCTCGCCCGTGCCTGGCGGCGGCACCGTCGTGCGGATGAATGGGTTGATGGGCTGCTGCGAACTGCGACAGCCCGCGATCGCCGCAAGTGCAAGTAGGATGGCTCCGGTCCGCTGCATCGGCAGACTCCTTTCGCCCGGCTGCGCACGCCTGCGCCGAATCCCTTCGTGGTCGACCGACCGCGAAGGCCTCCGTGCCGAGAATCCTCGAATCAGAAGTGAACGCTGAACGCCTGGAAGTGACCCCAAACCATTGGCCCCAGCGCGCATGCCGCGCGCACTTGCCGCCGGTGGGGGCGGATAGAATAGCAACTCTCGCGCGAACGTCCAGATCGATTCGCGCCAATCAGTTGAGCGCCGCCGGCTACGGCTCGACGCGCGCCGTCAATGCTTGCGTGCTAGCGGCAACCGTCCCGTCGACGAACGGGTTTAGATAGGTGGTGGCCACGCGCACCGGCGTCGTCACTCGCGCCGAGCGATCGGCGGCCGGGGCGGCCTCCTTCGGCACGAACGGATTGATGTACTCGGCCGCCTCCACGCGCGACGACAACTCGGGGGTCGGCGTGCCAGGCGGATAAGCGAACGGGCTGTAACCGTACG
>JBBDYK010000256.1:0-18924 GCA_040901665.1 Pirellulales bacterium
GGCGGGGCCGCCTTCGGGACAATTCATCACCACCACGTCGCCGCCGTGCGATTGGGCAATCGTGCGCACGTGGGCCAATCCCAGGCCGGCGCTATTGCGCTTGGTGGTGTAATACGGATCGAATGCGCGGCGCAGGGCGTCGTCACTGAGTCCCGGCCCGCTGTCGGCCACCTCCAGTTCGAGTCCGCCCTTGCCGTGGTAGGAAGTGATCACGAGCCGTCCGCCGCCAGCCATGCACTCGATGGCGTTGGCCACCAGGTTCGAGATCGCCCGCCGCAGCATGTCGGCATCGGCCAGGATGCCCAACTGCTCGGGCACGTCGAGAGTGGTCTCGATGCCGGCCGCTTGGGTTTGCGGGGCGAAGTGCGCACAAACCTCGTCCAGCAGTGCTCGCACGTCCACCCAGGCGAACGCCGGTCGCTGCTGGCCGTGGGGGAACGAGTTGCGTGGCGTCGCGGCCGGCGGCGCGGTGGACGGCGCCTGAGCGGCCGACGAATCGAGCGAGGGTTGGTAGATCTTGGGACGGTCCATGACGAGCCTTTCGTTTCGATGCGCCGGATGGGCGGGGCAGAACGTCCGCCAAGTAGGAGGCACCCCCGCCGCGGGTGTGCCGGGAAAAGCGGCGGGTTTGTACTGGAAAGGGCGCGGGCGGTCAATCCGCGTTCGCGCGTGCTAGCGTGCGCCCGGCAAGCGCACCGGGCGACCGTTGCCGTTTCGGCGCAGCGACTTGGAACGACGCGGCGCGATTGCCACCTAAGCTATTTGCGGCGCGATTCGTGCGAGCTTTCGCCGGCGGCCACGGGCTGCGGAGCGACCTGCTCCATGATCCAGCGATCCATGTCGGACAGCATGCACGTGGTCACTTCGTCGCCGCAGGGATACAGACGCATGCAGACCGACATGCTCGCGGCATGAAACAAGCGCAAGTCGCGACAGATGCGCACCTCGGAATAGTCGCGGCCTTCCCGGCCCGCTGCCAGAAACACATGCATCCGGCGGGGGGCTTGATAGCGCGCCAACGGACGATGCGTGTTGGGAAAAGCGCCGCCGATGCTCAACACCCCGGCAAATCGTTGCGGCTGAGCCAGCGCCAAACGAAACGCCATCGTGCCGCCGGCGCCCAGGCCGGCCAGAAAGATGCGCGCCGGCTCGATGTTCAACCATGCTTGCGCAGCGGCGATCGCCGCGATCACGCGGCCTTCGGCCCGTTCGATCTCGTCGGGATGCTGCGACCAAGTGAAGCCCGCCGACGGTCCGGGCACGGTGCCGCGCGGCCCCACGGCCACGTAGTTGCGGTCGCTGACGAGCGGCATCACGCGCGTCACTTGCCGCTCGTCGTCGTTGGGCCCGTGCAGCCACACCACGAGCGGATACGCATAGTTGCGCTCGTAGTGCTTGGGCGTGAAAATGCAGTGACAACTTTCGAGTTCGCCTTCGGGCTGGAAACCTTCGCTGATTCCCGACGCTGCCCAAGGTGTTTGCAGTACTGATCGATCCAAATCCTCGTCGATCCGATGTTGGATGCGGTTCATGCTTCTCGCGTGCGGGATTGATGGAAAACTGTAAACGCAAACTCGATCACGAGCCCTTGGCTCGTGGGGGCACGTCCAGCAGCACCTGTTCCCAGGGAAACTGGCGGCCGGGACAGGCCGTGGCCTGGATTTCCTGATGACGCACGATGCGTTCGCGCGGAATCGCGTGTCGCTCGGCCAGCCGCCGCACCAGGTCGCGGGCGGCGTCGATCTGCTTGGTGGTGGGCGCGTGGTCTTCGAAGTTGCCGATCAGGCAAATGCCGATGCCGTGTTCGTTATATTCTCGCGTGCCGGCATGAGCGCCGGCCAGTTGCTCGCGCCAGCGGAAGGTTGCTTGCACTTCGCCGTCGCCCATGGCGTGGCCGTTGCCTACGACAAAGTGATAGCCGATGCCCAGCCAGGGGCGGCCTTGGCTGTCTTTCTGTTGACGGTGCGCCTGATCGATCGAAGCCACGTCGCCCGTGCCCGTGGCCGAATGGTGCAACACGATGAACTTCCACGGGCGCACCGGCGCCGTCGTTTGCAGGACGTCGGCGGACTGGCCGCTTGTTGCTGCCGCGGACGGGGTGGCCGACGCATCGGACGGCGCCCGGCAATCTGCGGCGGCCGAGAGCCCCAGTAGCTTGGCACCGAGAACCGCGGTGAATATCAGCATGGCGAGACTCGTAAAGAACCGTTGCCAACGATGGCGACTCGATCCACTCACTCGCACCCGGCAATTCCGCCAGCTCCATGCCGCTGGTGATTGTTGCATCTCCAGCAAGCCGGGGACTTTACCCCAGCCCAGTAATCAGTGTCAACCGCAGGGACGTCTGCCAGCTTGCTAGCAGGCGGTGATTGGTCTCGGATCTGCACAGCGCTACTTTGCCGATCACTTCTCTCTGACCGCAGACCACTACACGAGCCCTTTCATGGCCGCGACCAGTTCTTTCACGGCCTCGACGCTCTTCCTGAAGTCGGCTTGTTCTTGTTCTGTCAGTTCGAGCTCGATGATGCGCTCGACGCCTTTAGCGCCCAGGATGATCGGCACGCCGACGTAGTAGCCGCCGACGCCGTACTCCTTGTCGCAATAGGCGGCACAGGGAATCAATCGCTTCTTGTCGCGCACGATCGCTTCGACCATCTGCGTGGTGGCCGCCGCGGGTGCGTAATAGGCGCTGCCGGTCTTGAGCAGTCCCACGATCTCGGCGCCGCCCTTGCGCGTGCGGTCGATGATTTCGTCCAGCCGCTTGGGATCGATCAGCCGCGTGACCGGAATGCCGCCCACCGAGGTGCAACTGGGCATCGGCACCATCGTGTCACCGTGCCCGCCCATCAACAGCGCCTGGATGTCCTCGACGCTGACCCCCAACTCCATGGCCAGGAATGTGCGATAGCGGGCCGTATCGAGCACGCCAGCCTGGCCCAGCACGCGCTGGTGCGGAAAGCCGGTGACTTGCAAGGCCCGTTGCACCATGGCATCGAGCGGATTGCTGACGACGATCACCACGGCGTCGGGGCTGGTTTGCTTGATCTCCGCCGAGACGGCGCCGACGATCTTGGCGTTGGTGCCCAGCAAATCGTCGCGGCTCATGCCCGGCTTGCGGGCAATGCCGGCGGTGATCACCACCACGCTGCTGCCGGCCGTGTCGGCATAGTCGTTGGTGCCGACAATCGCCGAGTCGAAGCCCACGATCGGCGAGGCCTGCATCAAGTCGAGCGCCTTGCCCTTGGGCATGTCGCCCACTTGCGGGATGTCCAACAACACGATGTCGCCGAGCTCCGCGGCCGCACACCAGTGCGCGGTGGTGGCGCCCACGTTGCCGGCGCCAATGATGCTGATTTTCGGACGACTCATGCTCCTCCCCCAAGGCCTGACAATACTGCGAGCGCGATCGCGAATTCGCGAATGCTAGTTGCTGAGTATGGGAGTCGCGCCCCGCAAGTCAAGTGGCGGCCGGCGCGTGAGCAAATCCGAGACCGCTGTGCCGCGTGAAGCTAAGGGGCAGCATTTGCCGGCGTTTGACGCATCGGCGGCGCGGCGAAAAAAAGATTTCGCGCTGCCCGATTTCCGCCGACTCATTCCTGCTCGTCGTCTTCGAACGATTCGAGCGATAGCCGCTCGGGAAGTTCGGTTCTGGCCTGTTGCGCCGCGGCCATGGCGCGCCGATCAGCACGCCTGATGAAGAACATCACGATTGCTGCTGCCACCAGGGCCACGAGCAACCCACCCGCGATCCACGCGCCCGATCCGTCGGCGGCCGGCGGCGCAATGCGCGATAGCGTGCCGGCCACGATCAACGGCGCTAGTTGGTGTTGTCCGGCGATTGCGCCGCCCGGTCGATAGCCCCAACTCTTCAGGAAGAAACCCGTGACACGCACGCCTTCGTGAATGTTGTTGCCCAAGGGCATGCCGGGGGGCAATTGTGCCACGCAGCACACCACGGGATTATTCTGCGAATCGTCGGTGAGCATTTCGACTTCGTAGTAGCGGCGGATGCCGAAACGCTGCACGATATCGGGGTCGTCGACGCGGATTTCGATCGCGCGTAACGCCTCGCCCTGCACGGTGACGAGTTTTCCGCGCTGGCCGGCCGGATCGTTGAAAAGCGGTACGACGTCGCTAGCGCCGGCAGCGGCGCGCTCCAGCGACCGGCGGGCGGCGGAGCGCTCGGCGGCGCTGGCGCTCTTGGCGTCGACCGTGCTTTGCCAGTGTGGTTGCTCGGCCGCGAGTTGCTGGCGGGCCGTGCGGCGCAGCACTGCGTCATCCGCGCGGCGCACCGACGCCAGCAACTGGTAGAACGTTTCGCGCTCGTCCAACCCCGTCTTGTCGCGCACGTCGTCGAACAATCCGTAATCCATGCCCAGCTTGCCCAGCGCCGTGTCGGGATGCCAGGCAACCCGTTGAGCCACGAATAACAGCGGCGCGGATGCCGGCTGTCCAGCGTCCGCATCGATTTGCTCGTTGGCCGGCAGCAGCTTGAGAAACATGGCGCGGGCGCTGGCACGCTCGTCGAGCGCCTCGTCGAGCTGCCAGGCGGCCGGCACGTGCAGGGCGCAAACTTCCGCCGTCGGTCCCTGGTCGGTAACGAACGTGCAGCGATAGTAGGCGCTCAACAGCAACCGCTCGCGCTGGGCTTCGTCGAGCAAGACCCTCTCGACGCGGGTCACGCGGCCGGCGAGCAGGAACATCTGGCCGCGCGCGGCGGACGGATCAGCGGCGATCGTGGACACGGCCTCGACGCTTTGGCTGAACTGGTCGGCGGCAGCCAGCGGATAGCGGCGCAAACGATACAGGATGTCGAGCAACTCGTCGCGCTGGGCGCCTTCGAGCGGGTGGCCGTCGGTGAAGGCTGCCAGCCGCGCTTCGTCGACGTCGAACAACTTGAGAAACTCGCGCGGCGAAAGCGATTGCTGGACCGCGGCGGCCGGCTCTTGCGCCGCCAGCGACGTCAGCCAGGCGGCAAAAAGCACTACCAATGCGATCGCCCGGGTTGTGCGCACTGGGATTTCTCTGGGGATGGCCGGACTGCGTCGGGATGTTGGTCGATACGTCCGCGTGGTTGCGCGTGGATCACGATGCGCGGTTGTAGTTGTCGGTTTTCTCATCGAGGGAGGCCAAGGTGGCCGCGACGCTGCGGTCACTCGCGCCGTCGGCGGTCGAGCCCGCGCGGCGGAGGCATGCGGCACCGCGCACCCGCCAGATCATGAACACGAGCGCCGCGGCCGCCATTGCCGCCGCCACGATCGCGGCGGTCATGACCCGCTCGACCAGCGATTGCTCGGCGACGGGCACTGCTTCATTAGGCGGCTGCCAGACAAGCGTCTTGGCGATCACCAGCGGAGCGGTCGTGATGCCGCCTTGTGAAGAGTAAGCCCAGCGCTTGAAGAAGAATCCGGTGGCCGTGCATGCTAGGTCGAGTTGTTCGCCGAGCGGAAAGTCCTTGGGCAGTTCCAGGCAATACAGCACGATCAACTCGCCGGCCGAACGATCCGGCTGCAGCCACAGTTGGTAATACTCCTTGATGTCGAAGGCGTTCTCGGGCGCGGCGACGAGCTTCGCCGCTCGGGCAGTGCCGCTGATGGTCACCAAACGCCCGCGATACTCGTTGGTCTGCTGGCTGAGTTGCAGATAGCCGACCGGACCTTCGGAAGCGCGCACCAACACGTCGGCCGGCGTCGCAGCGAGCACGTCGAGCAAGTGAAACCAGGCGATGCTCTCGGCCGGGCGGAACACGGTGTCGTCGCGCACTACCGCCAGGTAGTCGGGCCGCACCCCCGTGAAGTATCTTGATTTATCGCCTGGCGGCGCGTCGGTTGGCGCCTCGGGGGCCGAAAGTTCAGCGGGCCGCTCGTCGTCTTCGTCGGCCAGCGCCACGACGACTTGCGGTTCCGCTTGGGCGACGCGCTGCGGCGGGCTGGCGCCGTTTTCTGGCGGAGCGAACCACTTCCAGTTGCCGGGGTTACCCGCGCCCACGATCAGCAGCATCACGATCACCACGCCGGCCAACAGCGAGAGCATCCGGCGTTCCAGGGCCGGGCCAGGATGAGCGAGCACGCGGCGATGTCGGCGAAAATCAAGCACGGCGAACTAGGACCGAGAACGAAGGATGCGAATGGATCGTCTGTTGTCATTATCCGGCCGATGCCGAGGTGCAACAAGACAAATCGCGCGCGGGCTGATTCCGGCTGCCGGCTACCCCGCTTTCAGCGTCCGCCGACGGGCTCTTGCCAATCGCGGTCGGTCGGCCCCCAATCGCCGCCGCGCGCGACATCGGAGTTCAAGCCACGAAAGCCCTGCCAGAACGGGTCGACCGCCGCTTTCGAGTTGGCGCAGCCCGGCAGCGTGAGCGCCAGGGCGAACACCATGAATACGGCGGCGATGCGGGCGAGCACAGGCGGGGAGGTCCAAGGAAGATGACTGCGTATTTTAAGTATCGGCAATCGAGTGCCAAGGAACCGCAAAATCCTGGTTGACCAGAAGCGTTCGAACCGAACAGGACGGCATCTCGCCTCCCTTGTTACAATGAACCCACCAGCCGCGCAATGTTTTCAGTCCTGCTGCCTTGCGAGTGTTACCATGATGCCGAATCAATTCACGCTGCGACGCCTGTTCCTGGCCGTGGCGCTGGCAGCCTTCGGGTTGTGGATGATGCTGCAACTGGTGACCCCAAGTGCGGCGCTTTTCGTGGCCGGATGCGCCCTCATCGGGTTGGCGTTTGGAGCGGCCGTGGGTTTGCTGGCAGGCCACACGAAAGTTTGCACACTCCTCGGCGCAACGGGCTGGATCGCGTTTGGCGTCTTCGCCGTCTTCTTCTAAACCGTGCCGTTGGAAACAATGACTCCCGACCCCTTTCAATACCCAGGCGGAGTTAGACCGCGGCGAGAAACCAACTATGTTCGATCCGAGTCGTGTGGTTATCGGAATCAGTTGGTTCCTTGTCGTGCTGGGAGTCATAAACTTCCTTAGCTTCACGGTTGCCGCCGAGGTAGTCGGGGGTTCTGCTGATCATTTCGACGAGGACGGACGATATTTCGTCCGACATAGGCCGATTCCGCCGGATGGGTCTAGGTTTACAGAGGTCTCGAGGCGTGCCTATGTCTGGTTGTTGTGGCAAGAGAGAAGTGTGCTGGCGACACACCCCGTTGCGATTCTTGCCTGTTGCGTACTTTTTTGGGCACAGGAATCGCGGCATCACGTTGCATAAGTTTGACCACCATAAGTGCAGGACTTTCGTGTTGGCCGCCCCCACCTTGACACCTGCCGCCAGCGTCCCTTACGATGATCCGTTCGCTGGAACTTTAAGTCTCAAACGATTGCTCCTGATGCGGTTGGGCGTTGGCCTGGCCCGGGTGGAAGTTGGTCATGGCTGTACCCAAACGCAAAAGTTCGAACGCCCGCAGCGGAAGCCGCCGGGCTCACAACGCCATTAAGCCCAAGCGGTTGGAGTACTGCCCGCAGTGCAGCACGGCGGTGCCCTCGCATCGCGTCTGCCCGAATTGCGGTCACTACATGGGCCGCAACATCGTCGAGAGCGCGGCCGACTAGTGCCGGCGCCGCAGCCAGCCAGGGCTCACGAAATAGCGCGCTGGGCGACATTATGCGCGGCGGCACCCGGGCCGCGGCGCCCCGGCGCAGCCACTCCTTCCCCATGAGCTCCTCGAAGGACCACGAGCGGTGAGCAAAATCGCCTTTCTCTTTCCCGGTCAGGGCGCACAATCGGTCGGCATGGGACGCCAGGCGGCCGAGAACATTCCCGCCGCGCGGCGACTGTACGAACGGGCCAACGACGTGCTGGGCTTCGACCTGGCCAGGCTCTGCTTCGAAGGTCCGGCCGAAGAGCTCGACTCGACGGTGATCAGCCAGCCGGCCCTGTTCGTCACCAGCCTGGCGGCCATCGAGCTGTTGCGGTCCAACGCGCCGGACGTCGTGCTCTCCTGCCAAGCCACGGCCGGCTTGAGCCTGGGCGAATATACGGCGCTGGTGTTTGCCGGAGCGCTCGAATTCGAAGACGGCTTGCGATTGGTGCAAGTGCGCGGCGAAGCCATGCAGGAAGCGGCCGACGCCGCGCCCAGCGGTATGGTCAGCGTGCTGGGTTTGGAGCAGGCACAAGTTGAAGCGCTTTGCCAGCGAGCCGCCCAGGGAGAAGTGCTGCAAATCGCCAATCTGCTCTGCCCGGGCAATATCGTCGTTTCGGGCACGAACGCGGCCTGCGAACGCCTGGCCGAGATGGCCCCGGCGGCCGGCGCAATGAAGGCCATGCCCCTGGCCGTGGCGGGCGCGTTTCATACGCCGCTGATGGCCTCGGCGGCCGAACGCCTGGGCGAAGCGCTGGCCAACGCGCAGTTCAAACGCCCCTCGATCACGGTCGTTTCCAACGTCGACGGCAGATCGCACGAAGAGCCCGAGTCGTTCCGCGCACTGCTGCTCGAGCAGCTTGTTTCGCCGGTGCGCTGGGAAGATTCGATGCGCTACTTGCTGGCCGCAGGCTACGATCAGTTTTACGAAGTGGGGCCCGGCCGGGTGTTGCGCGGACTCTTAAAGCGCATCGAGCGGCGGATTCCGTGCCACGGCGTGTTCGAGTAAAGAAATGTGAACGCGCGGCTCAAGTCGCGTTGAACACGGTTCTCCCGGCGACTCGCCGGGAGCTAACGAGTTGACGAGAGAAATCAAAAACGATCGCGGTACGACAAAATGACGGATCAAACTCCTGGCGCGATGACGGTCGACTTGAGCGGGCAAACGGCGCTGGTCACCGGCGCCTCGCGCGGATTGGGCAAGTCGATCGCGCTGGCACTGGCCGCCGCGGGCGCGAAAGTTGCTTGCGTCGCCCGCAGCCTCGACAAGTTGCAGGAAACGGCCGACGCCATTGCGGCCGCCGGCGGCACGGCCGATGTTTATGCCTGCGACGTGACCGACGCAACCAGCGTGCAACAGGTGGTCGACGCCGTGATCGAGAAGTGGGAAAAGCTGCACATCCTGGTCAACAACGCCGGCATCACGCGCGATACGCTCATCCCGCGGATGACCGACGAGGACTGGGACCAGGTGATCAACACCAACTTGCGGGGCACGTTCCTGTTCACCCGGGCCGTTACCCGGCCGATGATGCAGAGCCGCTACGGGCGGATCATCAACATCGCCAGCGTGTCGGGCCTGATGGGCAACCCGGGGCAGGCCAACTATTCGGCTTCAAAGGCGGGCATCATCGGCATGACGCGCACCGTCGCCAAGGAACTGGCCAGCCGCAAGATCACGATCAACGCCGTCGCGCCCGGTTTCATCGAAACGGAGATGACCGACGCGCTGGGGCCCATCGTGCTGGAAGAGGCCAAGAAGCGGATTCCCGCCAAACGGCTGGGGAGGGCCGACGAAGTGGCCGCCTGCGTGTTGTTTCTGGCCAGCGCGGCGGCCGGCTACATCACCGGCCAGGTGTTGACGATCGACGGCGGCATGACCGCCTGACCCCGTGCAGCCTGAATGCGATTGTGACCGGCAAGCCATGACCGGCGTCTGAATCGAGCGGCAGGTACGGTTGGCGGGCGTGTGCAAACCGACCGGTCGGCAGGTGGCAGGCAATGCCAAGGGTGCAGTCGCAGCAGCGAAGCTGATATAGACAGTGGGCGGGAAAGATTATATCTTGACCTGTCTTATGGAAATCCTCTATTTTTGTGTCGACTTGCCTTCCATGAGACACCCCCGGCGGAATTTGGGTTGATTGCAAACGATCAACCGCTGCCCCGAGGAACCGGCTCGCAGATTCGTTAAGTGTGCATCAAACGACGGGCGGGAAGTCGCGTGTCTCATTCCCCCGTATTGGAATCAGTTGGAGGATCGTGACGGTGGCGTCAGTTCAAGAACGAGTCATTGACATAGTCGCAGAGCAGTTGGGCGTCGACAAAGAAAAAGTCACGCCGGAAACCTCTTTCGTAAACGACCTGGGCGCCGACTCCCTCGACACGGTCGAGTTGGTGATGGAGTTGGAGGAGGAATTCGACATTACGATTCCCGACGACGCCGCCGAAAAAATCCAGACCGTGGGACAAGCGGTCCAGTACATCGAAGCCTCCCAGGCCTAGGCACTTTTTTCATGAAACGGCGCGTCGTCGTAACCGGCCTGGGCGTGGTTAGCTCGCTCAGTTGCCGGGTGGAAGATCTTTGGCAACGCGTCCTGGCCGGCGAGAGCGGGATCTTCACGATCCACCAGTTCGACACCACCGGCCACAAGGTCCACTTTGCCGGCGAAGTGCCGGATTGGACCACCGGCGACTACATGTCGCCCAAGGAAGCCAAGCGCATCGATCGCTTCACGCAGTTCGCCATGGTCGCCGGCATCGACGCCGTGCGCGACAGTGGCATCGACTTTACGAAAGGCGATCCGTTCCGCTCGGGCGTGATCCTCGGCTCCGGTATCGGCGGCTTGCACGAGATCGAGGCGCAGGTCGGACGATTGCTGGAAAAAGGCCCCGACAAAGTTTCGGCCTTCACCATTCCCAAGCTGATGCTCAACGCGGCCAGCGGGCAGATGTCGATCGAATTCGGCCTCCGCGGACCCAACTATGCCGTGGCCACGGCCTGCGCCAGCGCCACCAACGCCATGGGTGACGCGCTGAAGGCCATTCAATATGACGACGCCGACGTGATGATCACCGGCGGCAGCGAAGCGGCCATCACGCCCATGGGCGTGAGCGGCTTTGCCAACATGCGGGCGCTGAGCGAACGCAACGACGAGCCGCAGCGCGCCAGCCGGCCGTTCGATCGCGATCGCGACGGATTCGTGCTGGCCGAGGGCGCCGGCATGCTGGTGTTCGAAGAGTTGGAGCACGCTCGGGCGCGCAACGCCAAGATCTACGCCGAAGTGATCGGCTATGGCGCCAGCGCCGACGCGGGCCACATCACCCAGCCCGACGTGGAAGGCACCGGAGCGGCCCGCGCGATGGAGCGCGCGCTGCACGACGCCCGCATCGATCCGGCCGACCTGGGCTATATCAATGCCCATGGCACCAGTACGCTGTTGGGCGATCAGGCCGAGACGGCTGCCATCAAGCAGGTGTTCAAGGAGCACGCCCGGGACGTGAGCATATCGAGCACGAAGAGCCAGCTAGGGCACTCGCTGGGCGCCAGCGGCGGCATCGAGCTGGTGCTGACCGTGCTGGCAATTCGCGACGGCGTGATTCCGCCGACCATCAATCTGGAGAATCCGGATCCGCACTGCGATCTGGACTACACGCCGCGTCAGGCGCGCCAGCGCAAGCTGAAGTTCGCCATGAGCAACAGCTTCGGCTTCGGCGGCCACAACGCCTCGCTGGTCGTCGCCTCCCCGCCGAACGGCAAGCACTAGGCGGCCACCGCACGCTGGCACCGGTTGCCACCAACAGCCAGCCGCTATTGCCGGCCTTCGGGCCGCTCTCTATACTCCCCGCCCGCGCGCAAGGATGGCGCGCGATAGACCCATGGTCGCGGCGCCCGTAGCGCCTTGGGGCGCACTGGTCAGGAGGCCGACGCATGTCTTGGAATCGTCTCACCACTGCCGCGCTCGTCTCGGTGATGGTCGTCCTGGCGCAAGGTCAGGTGCCAACGGGCACGGCGCCGGGCGGAGCCTCCAGTCAATCGACGACGGGTCAGAAATTATCCGGCGGCACTGCCACCGGCTGGCGAACGCCGGGCATCAATGCGACTCGACCGGTCACTCAGGCCGCCGCACAATCGCCGATCTCCAATGGGGCGCCGCTGGGCAGCGCGCCCATTGGCAGAGTGCCATTGGGAAGCATGCCGCTGGCTCAACAACCGGCGCCGCAGCAGCAGCCCGTCACACCGGTCT
The DNA here is from genome assembly GCA_040901665.1 of Pirellulales bacterium. Classification (GTDB taxonomy): domain Bacteria; phylum Planctomycetota; class Planctomycetia; order Pirellulales; family PALSA-1355; genus JTS-RE94. Next base: position 11,834 of record JBBDYK010000256.1, read on the forward strand.
CCGCCAACGAGCCTGTGCAGCCGCCGCTGGTGCCCGTGTCAGCAGGCAGCGCGCGCGGGCCGATCGCACGCGTCACGCCGGGCAATGGCACACTGCCCAACGACGCCGGTCAACAATGGCGCGACTACGACATCAGTCCTTATACGGCCCGCGTCACCTCGACGAATCAGCCCGAGCAGGCCATTCGCGATTGGATTCTGCGTGAGACCGGCTACGAGGCGTGGCACGGCGACGTGATCGCGGTGTTGTGCGCCAATCGCCGCACGCTGAGCGTGTATCACACGCCCGAGATGCACGCGGTAGTGCAGGAGATGGTCGATCGGTTCGTCAACACCGAGGCCGAGTCGCACGCCTTTGGCATGCGCGTGATCACGCTGGACAGCCCGAACTGGCGGACCAAGTCGCACGCCATGTTGCGACCCGTGGCGGCGCAAACGCCCGGCGTGATGGCCTGGCTGATGGCCAAGGAAGACGCGGCACTATTGCTCAACGATCTGGCGCGGCGCAGCGATTTTCAAGAACACAGCACGCCGCACCTGGTGGTCAACAACGGCCAGTCGACCGTCGTGGCCAAGACGCGGGCCCGCAACTACGTGCGCGACGTGCTGCTGCGACCGGGCGAAGCCTGGCCGGCCTTCGAACCGCAGATGGGACAGATCGACGAGGGCTTCAAGTTCGAGTTCCACCCCCTGCTGTCGCTCGACGGCGGCATCATCGACGCGGTGCTGAAGTGCGAAGTGGACCAGGTGGAAAAGATGCTGCCGGTGCGGATCGACGTGCCCTCGCAGGTCGTACGCCAGCAAACGACCAAAGTCGAGGTGCCGCAGATCATCAGTTCGCGGATGCACGAACGGTTTCGCTGGCCGGCCGACCAGGTGCTCTTGATCAGCCTGGGTGTGGGCCCCACGCCCGTGCCGCAGACGACCGGTGGGCTGAGCGTGCCGTTGTTTTCCGGCAACGGGCGCGCCGATCTGCTGGTGTTCGTCGAGAGCCGCGGCAAGCTGAGCGCGCCTCCCACCTCCGCGCCGGTAAGCCCCACCGCCGCCAGCGCCTATCCGGGGCGCTACTAGCAGCGCGTTCGCCACTGGCCGGCTTTCCGATCGCGGCTCGCTCGCGGCCGCAGGTCGACTCGCATCCAAACTGCCCCAGCGGTAGACTAAGCAGTCCGCGCGGAAGCAAACCGCGCGCTCTCGTGGCACTTCTGGATCGAACCATGAAAAGCGGACGCCGGGTGGTCATTACGGGCATGGGGCTCATCAGTCCTTTGGGCAATACGCCCGAGGAATTGTGGCAAGCTCTTTCGACCGGCGCCAGCGGTGTGGCTCCGCTGCTGAGCGTGCCGCCGGACTACTTGCCGACCACCTTCGCCGCCGAGGCCCGCGGCTTCACCGGCTCGATCGACGACTTCGGTCCGCTGGAAGGCGACCTGAAAAAAGCGATCCGCAAGGGCCTGAAAGTGATGTGCCGCGAGTCGCAGATGGGCGTGGCCGCCGCGCAGCGGGCGCTGGCCGACGCGCGGATCAGCCCCGGCGGCGTCGATCCCGAGCGCGGCGGCGTGGTGTTCGGATCGGACTACATGATGACCGAACCGAGCGATTTTTCGGCAGGCATCCGCCGCTGTCTGGACGAGACGGGCAAGTTCGACTTTACGCGCTGGGGCGACGAAGGCATTCCGCAAGTGACGCCGCTCTGGCTGCTGAAATACTTGCCCAACATGCCGGCCAGCCACATCGCCATCTATAACGACCTGCGTGGGCCGAACAACTCGCTCACGCTGCGCGAGGCGTCGAGCAATGCCGCCGTAGGCGAGGCGTTTCGCACCATTGCTCGCGGCAGCGCCGACACGATCGTGGCGGGCGCTACGGGAACGCGCGTACATCCGATGAAGTTGGTGCATTCGCTGATCCAAGAGGAAGTGGCCAACGGCGGCGTCGAACCGACTCGTGCCAGCCGGCCGTTCGATCTCGATCGCGGCGGTATGGTGCTGGGCGAAGGGGCCGGCGCCATCGTGCTCGAAGAACTCGAGTCGGCCCGCGCTCGCGGCGCTACGATCTATGCCGAAATCGTCGGCACGGCGACCAGTTCCGTGGCTTCGACGAACGGAGTGGCGCAGCGGGAAACGGCCCTGGCCAACGTCATGACCGCCGCCCTGCGCGACGCCGGCGCCGCGCCGCAGGAAGTTGGCCATTTGCACGCGCATGGGCTGGCCACGCGCAGTTGCGACGAAGAGGAAGCCCGCGCCGTGCGCAAGGTCTTCGGCAGTCACGCCGACGCGCTGCCGGTGACGGCCGCCAAGAGCTATTTCGGCAATCTGGGCGCGGCCAGCGGATTGGTGGAAATGATCGCCAGCGTGTTGGCGCTTCGCGACGGGCAGCTCTTCGGAGTGCTCAACTACGAAACGCCAGATCCCGCCTGCCCACTGCGGGTGTGTCGCGCGGCAACGCCCGCCGGGTCAAGCTTCTTGAACACCAATGTCACGCCGCAAGGGCAAGCCAGCGCCGTGCTGATTCGGCTTGTCGCCTGACGCTAGCAGCAACCCTCCCGGCGGCAGCGCGCGAATTGGCGTTCCCGGACGCTTTCCTGCGGAACCGGCACGAAGCCGCGTGGTTACATTTCTTAGAGCCACATCGAGTTGCCACGGCGCGGCCGGACGCGCCCGCGGCATTGGTTCAACGTAGCTACCCATCTACCCAGGCAGTTCTCATCTCGTACGGAGACCCATTCCCATGAAGAGGCATTTACCGTTCGTTATTGCGCTCACCATAAGCGCGCTTGTGGCGTCGGACGCTTGGGCCCAAGCCGGCGGAGGACGTGGTCGCGGCCCGCGCGGCGGCGGCATCGGCCAGGCCATGCTGTTGCAGCAGGCATCCGTGCAGCAAGAGCTCAAACTGTCCGACGAGCAGGTCCAACAACTGACTTTGATTGCAGAAAAGCAACGCGAATCGTTCGACGGCTTGCGCGACTTGAGTCGCGAGGAGCGTCGAGAGAAATTTGCCGAGGCCCAGCAGGCGCAGCAGGAAGAAATGGCCAAGGTGCTGTCGACAGATCAGGTCAAACGCCTCAAGCAAATCGCCTGGCAGCAGCGCGGGCCGCAGACACTGGCCGATCCCGAAGTGGCGACGGCGCTGGGCCTGACCGATGAGCAAAAGCAATCCGTCGAAACGGCTCAAGCGGGCGTGCGCGAGCAAATGCGCGAACTGTTCGCTGGCGGACCAGGAGGGGACCGCGAAGCTGCCCGCGAAAAGATCGCGACACTGCAAAAGGAAGCCGCCGAGAAGCTCGACAAAGTGCTCACGCCCGAGCAGCAGGCGAAGTACCAGGATTTGCTGGGCACCCCGTTCACGGGCCAAATCGAGCGGCCGTCGTTCCGCGGCGGCCGGCAGCGCGGCCCCGACACCCAGCGCGGCCCCGACACCCAGCGCGGCGCGGACGCCTCGGATCGCTCGCGATTCTTCCAATTTGCCCGTTTCAAGCAGGACGACGAGAAGGCGCAGGACAAAGGGGCTGAAGCCAATCAAGACGACGCCAAGAAGGCCGACGCCAAGAAACGCAAGGAGGGAGCTAAAAGGAAAAATAAAGCTGAATCGGACGTCAACGACCACGCCCAAGGCGGCAAGCATGCCGGACAAGCCCGCCATCGGCGCGATCACGGCAAGCGTTCGCTGCATGCGCGCCATCGCGGCGGACCGAACGCTCAGGCGTGGGACCGCGTCGCGGCGGCGTTTGGCGATGATCTTCGCTGGCACGGTCGCGGTTATCAACCAGCGCGGCATCGTGGTCATGGACCTGCCGTCGCTCATCGCGGACCTCCTTCGCATCACCGTTTCGCCATGGTGGACCCGGAAAGCTTCGGTCGCCACCGTGGCCGTGGACCGGCAATGGGACACGAGCGCGGCCACCGAGGCCACGGTTCGTGGGCGCACCATTTCCAGCATCGCGATGAGCCGTTGGCCATGCGCGATTTTCACGCTCAGCGGTCCTGGTCACATGGTCCCAGGCACCATGGCCACGCCGGCGGCCATTTCGCGCTGCATTTGCAGGACTCGCATCACGCCCGAGGACCGGCGCACTTTGCTGCTCACCCGGGTGGACACGGGCGCCATCACTTCGCCGCGTGGCGCAGAAGCCATCACGGCGCACCGGACACTAAGCCGGGCGACGAGCGCCATGACCGCCGGGGGCCGAGCCGTCTTGATCGCGATCGGCATGAGGGTCCCGGCTTCCCCCCTGCTCTGCCACGGGACCGCGACATGCGGCGATCGCATGGTGACAACCCGGCGCGGCGATCCACGAAAGGCGAAGCGCCAAATCTCCACGCAACCGACGGCGAGCGGTTGGCCCAACTGGAACGAAGCCTGGATCGACTGGCCGAGCAGATTAAGGAATTGCGCGCGGCCTTGCATCGCTGACCGGAGACATCGCTAACACCGTTAGCGGCGAACCCTTCCATGCTCGCAAAGCACGATGTGCAGCGGTGGAAGGGTTCGTTTTGCGCGCGATCGAACACGCCCAAGCAAGATCGTTCGCGAGCCGGTCTGGAAGCGACTGAGGGGCTCTCGTGGCATGGTGTTACACGTGCTGTCGGCACCTTGACACTCGTGGGGCAAAGGGGTATGTTTACCGGATTACGGATTTAGCTAAGTGTTGTGGCGAGAACGATTTTTGACTGCTCCAGCGGGTGTCCTGCGCGCCCCGGGCGGTCGACCGAACGGTCCCCTTTTGATGCGGCGCTGCGATTCATGGCGGGTGTTGTCCTCGAGAACGTGTCGAGGGTCTATCCCGGAGATATCGCGGCGGTCAAGGGAATCGACCTGGAGGTCTTTGATCGAGAGTTCTTGGTGCTGGTGGGACCGAGCGGCTGTGGCAAGACCACGACGTTGCGGTTGATCGCCGGACTGGAAGAGCTCTCGGACGGAAAAATCGTCATCGGCACGCGCTTGGTCAACGATGTTCCGCCCAAGGATCGGGACATCGCCATGGTGTTTCAAAACTACGCCCTGTACCCGCACCTGACGGTGTATCGGAACCTGGCGTTTGGGTTGGAACTGCGGGAAGGCGTCGGCGGGCTGGGTTGGTTGTGGCGGTGGGCCTTGCCACCGGGACGCAAGAACGCGCTGGCAGATCGCCGGCGCGCCATTGCCCAGCGCGTGCGCGACGCGGCTCGCATGTTGGGCATTGAGGATTTGCTCCAGCGGTATCCGCGGCAGCTCTCCGGTGGCGAGCGGCAGCGAGTGGCGCTGGGGCGGGCGATGGTTCGCAGCCCGGCGGTGTTCTTGTTCGACGAGCCACTGTCGAACCTGGACGCGAAGCTGCGGGTGGAAATGCGGCGCGAGCTGAAACAGCTCCACCAGCGCTTACAGACAACGATGATTTACGTGACGCACGATCAGGTGGAAGCCCTCACGTTGGGCCAGCGGATCGTGGTGATGAACGAGGGGTCGATTCAGCAAGTGGGTCGCCCGATGGAGGTCTACGACTGGCCGGCCAACCGCTTCGTGGCGGGATTCATCGGCACGCCGGCCATGAACTTTATCGGCGGCGAATTGTTCGAGGAGCAGGGCGCGCGGCGGTTTCGCCGGGGCCAGTGGTCGGTGCCGCTGGACGGTCGACTGTCCGCCGAGCGCACGCCGGTCGCGGCTCGACAACCTGCCTTGTTGGGGGTGCGTCCGGAGGATGTACGCGTGGAACCGCAGTTGGAGGGCACGAAGTCGTCGGCGCCAACGGCGCGGCTAGGAGCCATTCCGGCCGAGGTTAGCCTGGTGGAAATGCTGGGCGATGCCACGATCGTGACGGTGCGGTTGGATGCGGCGAAGCCAGCAGCCACTAGCGGAGATGGACAGACGCACAGCGACGAGGAATCGTTCGTAATAGTCAAGATGGAGCCACGTGTGGATTTACAGGCCGGTCAACTGGTCGACCTGCACGTCGATCCTGACAAGCTGCACGCGTTCGACCCGCTGACCGGGGAGAACTGGGTGCGGCGACCGGCCGTGTGACGTGCGAATCACTGGGAATGCGGGATTCGGAAACACAGCAACGCGAGAACGAGACTTAGCACAGCAACTATTCACAATTCGGTGAGGGACCGCGGCGCGTCAACCGCCAAATTGCCTCCGCCATGCCCAGCAAGGGGCAGCGACTGGCACCTGGATCGGTCGGACCGACGACGACGTCCCGACAATTCGAAATTGCCCCCCGGGGGAGACCATCATGAACGCCACGGAGATTTTGCGAATCGTCGACGCCATCCATCGCGACAAGAACGTCGAGAAGGAGGTCGTCTTTTGCGCCATTGAGGCGGCCCTGGTTTCGGCCGCCAAAAAGCAGTACGGGGAAGAAGAAGACATTCAGGTATTCATCGACCGCAAAGACGGCTCGATCAGCGGCACCCACAACGGCCAGCCGCTCGATCCCGAGGAGACCGTGGGCCGCATTGGCGCGCAAACCGCCAAGCAGGTCATGATCCAAAAGATTCGCGAAGCCGAACGCGACGCCCTGTACGACGAATATCACGAACTGATCGGCCAGATGGTCACCGGCGTGGTGCAGCGCTACGAGGGGGGCGCGGCCACGGTGCAACTCACCAACGTCGAGGCCATCCTGCCGCGCAGCGAACAAATTCCCGGCGAAACGCACCACCCCAACGAACGCGTGCGGGCCACGGTGTTCGAGGTGCGCAAGGCCGGCAGCCGCGTGAAGGTGATTCTCAGTCGCACGCGGCCACAGCTCGTGCAACGCCTGTTCGAGCAGGAGATTCCGGAAATCGCCGACGGCGTGATCGAAATTCGCGCCATCGCCCGCGAGCCGGGCTACCGCAGCAAGGTGGCCGTCAGCAGCTCCGACCAGCGGGTCGATTGCGTGGGGGCTTGCGTGGGCGTGCGCGGCAATCGCATCAAGAACATCGTCGACGAATTGGCCGGCGAACGCATCGACATCGTCCGCTGGAGCGACGACCTGCAAGTGCTGATTCCCAATGCCTTGCAGCCGGCCGAGGTCGAGGAAGTCATTTTGTGCCAGATGCTGGGCCGGGCCATCGTGCTGGTGCGCGAGGACCAACTGTCGCTGGCCATCGGCCGCCGCGGGCAAAACGT
>JBBDYK010000257.1:0-18789 GCA_040901665.1 Pirellulales bacterium
GGAACCATCGGGGCGCTTACGTCGGCCCGTGAGCAACGCGAAAAAGCACGCCGAAGCATCGGCGGCAAGATTGAACGGGCCAAACGTGGCGAGTATCAGGGCGGCTACCCGCCGTTCGGATTCGATGTCGTCTGCTTCAATGACGACAAGGAAAAGTGGCGAACCGTCTACTATGGCCATTTTGACCGTGCCAAGGTCTACCCGGATGGCACTCGGGAACAATTCGAGGGCAAAGACAATGCGCCCCGCAAGGATGCCAATGATGTCCTACTCTATCGGCCGACGATTGAACGAGACAGGATCAAAGTAGCTAAGCAGGTGTTCGCTTGGTATGCGTCCGAATCAATCTCGCCCCGCCAACTCGCAACCCGTTTGAATGAGTTGAAGGTAGACCCGGTTTTTGGCGAGCTATGGGATAAGGTCAAAATCTTGTCGATGCTGCGCAACCCGGTTTACATCGGGCAGCCAGCATGGAACAAACGGGCCGGCAGCCGGTTCGTCGAATACGTGAACGGTCAGATTCGTGACGTGGCCAAAGTGAACGGCAAGGCGAAGCTGGGGCGCTGGCGTGACCGTGACAACTACGTCGGTTCCGGCGAACAGTTCAAGCCCATCATCGACGCCGAGACTTGGAACAAGGTGCAGCGCAAGATTGCCGACGCCAGCGACGAACAGCGGGCCGTGAAAAAACGACCGGCCCAGACCGCCGACCTATGGCTGAAACCGTTCCTTGTCTGTGGACAATGCGGCAAGCCCATGCGTGCTACTCGGGGCGGGTCCACCGAACGGCTATGGCCGTCTTACTTCTGTGGAACGTATGGCACCTACGGGCCGACCAATCCGACCGGCTGCCATTGCCACCGGGTGCAACACGCCGTCATTGAAAAGATCGTATTCGACTACTTAGCCCAGACCGCCCCGAAGCTGGCGAAGCTGATTGCGGCTACCAAGGCCGGCGACTTGGACGCTGCCCGTCCGCTGCTTGAGGCAGTGACCGATGCTTCATCCGCCTACTACGGCGTGGAAGTGGACATGACGGCGTTTGTCGATGAACAACTATCCGACCGCGATCTAAAGCGTCTGTTGAAGCAGGGCAACAGCTTCCCGACAATATATGGCCTGTTGTACGAAAGGATGCGACCCGGTATGGAGCGCCAGATAGCCGCCAAGGAACGGGAGCTAGATAAGCAGTTGGACAGCTTCGCCGACCTTTCTGGCCGGCTGCGAGACCGGGCCAAGGCGAAGATGGAAGACCTGCAAGGAACCATAGACCGCCTGCAAGCCCAGCTTGATGACCTGCGGGTGCCTTGGACCGATCTTGCCAAGGAAATGACCGCCCGTCGCCGGGCGCTCAAGCAGGCCGAACAGACTCTATCGAACGGTGCCACGGGGCGGCAGAAGACCGAGGTTCTTTCTGGCATCGTTGACCGCATCGTCTGCCACTTCCGGCACACTAAGACCAAGCAGCAAGCGAACAACGGCAAGTCCTACCTTGATCGTGTCGAAATCGAGCCTGTTTCCGGTGCTTCCGTCTGCTTTACGGATGGGAAAGCGCCGGCGCCAGATTGATCACCACGCGATCGTCGGGACGCAGGAAGCCCGAGTTGACCATCGCGCGTTCGACGCGATGCGTGCTCTCCTTGACAGCGGCCTCGGGCAAGCCGACCAGCACGGTTTTGGGAATGGCGCCGGGCGAGACGTCGACTTCGACTTCGACCGGCAGCGCATCGATGCCCACGAGCGAGTAAGTGCGAAGCTTGGCGAGCATGGGAGCAAGGTATCTGGAACAAATTGGCCGCGCAAAACCGCCCCCATTGTCGTGGATAACTTCCCCACTCGCAAGCTGGGCCCCACAATCGCCAATACTACAGCGGGCGCATCATGACTGCCCGTCTGGCCGCGCTGGCGGACGGGGCTCGACAAGGCGTTTGAAGACCAGCGTGGCCAGCCCAATCAATACGCTCAACGCGGTGGCCATGATCGTGGTTCGGCGCAGGAATACGACGCTACCTTCGTTGGCATCCATTTCCATTGCAGCGCGCAAGTCGCCAAAGTCGAAGGCGATCCCGACCTGGACGAATACCCACATCACGAACATATAGTCGATGAGCGCCGGCAGCAAAGCTCCGCGACAGAAGGCCTTCAAATTGGGGCCGGCATAAAACGCGCCCGTCACAAAAAACGTCGTTTGCAGCACAACGTATACAAACAGTCCGATCCCTGCCACCAGCGGCGGCGCGGCAGTCAGCAGATAGACCACTAGGCAGAATACAGTGACCAGGCCAAGCATTGTGCGCAAGTTGAACGTCATGGTGCTGCTCACGCCAAGATCCACCACACTACGAGCAACAGGCACACCACCACGCCCGCCACCAACCACCACGGCTTGGGCTCGGTCGGGCGGTCCTCTTCGGAAATGTACTGCTCGCAATAGGGACAGCGCTGGGCGTCTTCGTGAATCGGACGGCGGCAGTAAGGGCAGGGGACGGTCGGCTCGTCGTCGAGATCATCTGATCCCTCGGCGACACCGTCGTCCCAATCATCCTCGTCGTCGTCCCAAGTGCTCACGTCGGCACTCCGCGAGGAAACTCGCTGGGGTCGTGGTAGCAGAACATTTCGATCTGGTCGGAGTGATCGCGCAGCAGCCGGCGCAAATGTGCGATGCCGGCGCGGCGCCCCTCGTCGTCGTCGGCGCGCTCGGCCGCCAGTCGCGACACGGGATGCCGGTCGGACTCCAGCTCGATCCGCAAGTAATACGCATCGCCCACGTGCAGCAGCCAGCCGTCACCTTGTTGAATCGCCACGCCGCAGTGTCCCAGCGTGTGGCCGAACAGCGGAATGAGCAGCACCTCCGATTCGAAGCCCAGCGGCACCGCCCGCGCTTCGAGGCCGAACCAGGTGCGATCGCTGGTGGTATGCGGCCGCCATTCGGGTCCGTGCGCGAATTGAATTGGCAGATAGCGCCAATGCCCGCGCTGGATGCTGGCCAGCTCTTCAGCGGCCAGATGCACTTGCAAGTGCGGCATGTCGGCCAGCCCGCCCACGTGATCGCAATCGGCGTGGGTGAGCACGGCATGTTGGACGTCGGCGGGCCGGAAGCCCAGGCGTTCGATTTGCCGCACGGCGGTTTCTTGCTCGTCGAACACGAAGCCAATCGCGTCGAGGAGCGGCTGGCCGAGTCGCGCGACCGGCTGTTGCATGTCCAAAAGCCCCACGCCCGTGTCGACCAGCGCCAGGCCGTTCTTGTCTTCGAGCAACAGCGCATGACAGACGGCGCGCAGATTGGGCGAGGACTGAATGGTGCCGCAATTGATGTGGTGGATGTGGGTCATGTGAGGGAATTTTGCGATGCCGGCCACAGTTTCACAACCGCGCTGGACACCGGCAATTGAATTTTTGCCGATGGACTTCTGGCCCGCGGGCTGGAGCGTGATCTACAATGGCGGCTCCTGCGACTATTATCCACGACCAGGCAGAGCGAAGACATGGCAAGCGACCGAGCTACGACCGTATCACACGACTCACGATTCCGGCGAACCTTAATCCTGGGAATGCTTACGATGACGATATCAGCCACCAGCAGCCGCGCGGCCGAGTCCATCGAGGATCACCTGGCCAAGCCTTCGCTGAATGTCGTGATCGCGGTTTCCGACATGGCGGCGACCAAGAAGTTTTACGGCGAAGTGCTGGGGCTGGCGCCGCTGCCGCCCATTCAGTTTGGCGAGACGACCGATCCGGTGTTCTTTCCCGGCGGGGCGAAGATGGAGCGGTTTCGCGTGGGCCGGCACGAGATCAAATTCATTCCTGGCGTCGAGACGACCCGAAAGCATCCCGGCGGAGTTGCGACCGGCATCGGTTTGCGGCTGGTGAACTACCCGATTGCCGACATCGCCGCATTGCTGCAACGGCTGGCGGATCACGGCTATCCCGCTCCGCAAATTCACGAGTTGCCCAACTCGAACTATCGCTTTGGACTGCTGGAGGATCCCGAAGGCAACCAGGTGGAGTTCTTCTATTACGACGGCGAGGGGCCCAAGGGCTGGCAGGAAAGTCTGCACCTGGCGCTGACGGTTTCCGACGTCGAAGCCTCGCGCAAGTTCTATGGCCAGGTGCTCGGCCTGAAGGAGTTGCCGTCGATGCCGCTGCCGACCGATCCCACGCGGCAAGTGTATTTCTTTCAGTGCGGGCCGACTCTGATCAAGTTCTGGTCCTTCGGCTCCGATTTGCCGAACCGTGCGGGACGGCACCTGGAGGCCTACGGCTATCGATACATCCAATACTTCACGCGCGACGTCGCAAAGGCGCACGAGTTCGTGCGCTCGCGCGGCGGAACGATCGACCTGCCGCCGACGCCGGTGGGCAGCATGCCGGCAAGCATCATGTTCGTGGCCGATCCGGACGGCGTGATCAACGAGATGTTCGGCGTGACCTTCGGCGGCGGATGATGCAGCGCGCTCTGTCGCGACAGTCGCGCGGACAAAGCGGGCACGGGAAAGCAAGAGCGGCTTAATGCCCGCTTTTCGTGAGCGTTGCTCCCAAGTAGTTTGCGCCGTTGTAGCGCTGCGGATCGGGTTGGCCTATTAGCCTGAGCTGCCGATCGTTTTCGATTTGCCAGCGGAATTCCCACATGCCGACTTGCCTTTGGTCGACCGGTGTTTCCATCACCAGTCGATTGCCGCGAAGACGATAGACGCCATTCATCACGCCCTTGGTGCGCAGGCGATAATGCTGCGCGTCGACGCGCTCCAGCTCGGCCGGATGCTCGAAGCCGGCCGGCAGGTTCAGTCGCCAGCGGCCGGCCAAATCGTCAGCGAATGGCGGCGCTTGCTCTTGCGCCGCGTCGAGGGGCGCGGCGGGATCGGATGCGTTCTGCGGCCCCATGGGTTGCATCCGACCGGCATTCGCGGCCGGCGCCGCGGCAGCAACCGGAGGAGCGCCTTGCTGGCCAGGCGAGAAGATGGCCATGAGCAATGCGACCCCACCGCCCACGAGAATGATCATCGCGGCCAGGAGCGCCAAGGCCGTGCCGCATCCCCGGCCCGATGGTGCGGCGAAGTGTTCCGGCGATTCGACCCGCAAGCGCGCTCCCAACTCGTCGATGAACGTTTTGGCCGACTTCAAGTCGTTGGAGGTGGCTTGGCGATAGATTTTGATCGCTTCGATCCTGCGGCCGGCATAGAGCGCGTCGATGATGCGTTGCCGATCGTCGTCGTTGATTTCCGCCGTCATGAGCCGATCTCCACTGCCTGTTTCGCGACGTGGCTGCCTGTTGGACCTGGCCGGCCGTAGAACGTCGCTTCAGGGAACGCCGCCAATAGTTCCGAATCCGCCGGTGGCATTTGGCGGGGTAGCAGCACCTCGTTGACGTGGCGATCGCCCAGCCAACGCCGCAGCGCGCCGATTCGTGCGGCGGGATCGCCCGGCCGAACGACGATCAGGCGTCCGCGCGCAACCTGTCCCCAGGTGCGTGTATCGAACGCAGCCGACGCCCAGTAAGTTCCCTCCAATTCCGCCAACGCCGCGTTACGCTGCCGCACGATCCAAACCGGCCGACTGGCCAAGGCAGCGGCAACACCAAGACCCGCCACCAGCACCAACAGCGTGCGGAGCCGGAAGCGGGGCGAGGGCAAGAGTGATTGCGACGTCATCGATTACACCGCAAACCAAGGTTTGCCCTCCTTGAGATGCCGCATCGTGATTGTTTGCCTGCCTATTCCGCGCTGAATTCCGCGGCGAAGGCTTTGGCGTTCAGTTCTTCGCCGGTGGCGTGCCTGGTGAGCTTGTTCCAACTCAGGGTCGCTCCGGGGGCAAAGACTTTGGTCTTCATGTACTCGCCCACGCGCTTGTCGTCAGTGTAGAAGGCGTTGGGAATGTCGCTGGCGCCCAGCACGTCGCGGGCGATCGTGGCATGCACCTGGCAGGCGAACAGTTGGCCCATCATGTAGTTGTGATAGTAGCAGGGAGCCGAGACGACGTGGATCTTGGCCGCGTAGTCCGGCGCGCTGCGCCCCTCGGGTCGCTTGATGAGCTGGTATTTCTCGACCAGTTGCCACCACAGAGCGTTGAGATCCTGGCCGGGGTTGGCGTACATTTGCTGCTCGAAGCGGAGCATCACCTGGCACCAGCGCGAGAAGATGAGCAACTGATTTCGGCGCATCTCGGCGCCGGCCGCGCTATAGGCCTTGGCGTCGGTCACCGGCACGCCCATCGCTTCCAGCCACTGCCCGCTCTTGGAAAAGCGCTCGAACATCATGGCCACGCCCTCGGTACACAGAATGTGCGCGTCGGTGCGGACGATGTAGGGAAGCGAGCGGGGAATGTTCTTGCTGCTGTAGACCGAGTGCCCCAGCTCGTGCAGCATGGTGCCCATCCAGTATTCGTTGGGCACGATGTTGGCCAGCACGCGCACGTCCCCCTCGCGATCGATGTCGGTGCAGAACGCGTGCGGGCTCTTGCCGGGCTGCTCGTACAGACTGCTGCGCGACAGCACGTCGTCGATGGGCAGGCCGATCCCGTCGTAGAACTTGCGGCAGATCGCCTGAATGTCAGCGTTGGCGAACACCTTGTCGAGGCTCACGTCCGAGACGGACGGCGCTTCTTGAAAAAACGGATCCTGATAGTGCCAGGGCTGCAATTCGTCGACCGGAATGCCGCAATAGGCGGCGAGCGCCACATCGATCTCGGCTTTGGCGCGGGCAAACGGCTCACGCGTCAGCTCGTCGAGTTGGTCGAACAGCTTGAGCACCTGGGCCTGATCCTGCTCGGCCAGGAACAGCCGCATGGCGTGAAAGTCCTTGAAGCCCAACCGGGTGGCCGCTTCGTTGCGCAGCAGCACCAGTTGCCGCAGGTCTTCGGCGACCACGGCGCCCACGCCCTTGGACGATTCCCAAACTGCCTGCCGCTCGGCGGAGTCTTTCGATTCCTTGAGCACGCGGCGGGCTTCGCTATCGGTGATCTCCTTGCCGTCGCGTTTGGCGCGATAGACGTTGAAGGCCTGTTCGATTTCGTTGGCCTTGGAGGTAATGCGTTTGAGCAGTTCCGGATCGAGCTGCTTCTCGAGATACGCCCGATAGAGCACATCGATCTGGCGTGACAGGATCGGATCCTCGATCGCCGCTTCGTGGATCGCCTTGAGCCGGGCGAAGCGATCACGGTTGGAGAGTGCTTCGTCGTATTTGTTCTCGGCCTCGACTTTGGCGGCGAAGTCGTCATCCTTGCCCGTGGTGTTGGCCTTCCACCAGGCGAGGTTGAGTGCGATCTCCAGCGGCCTTACCTGGGATTCGTGCTGGCTGACGAACTCACTCGCAACTTGATCGGGATTGCCAATCGCCGGCGCATCGGCGGCAGCGGCGGAGGGGGCTGAAAGATTGGTCATGGCGAGCATGCTCAGGCCAACGGTCAGGTTCAAGCAACAGCGGAAATTCATGATCGCATCTCGCGCGGGGGTTCGAGGAGCCGGTGCAGTGACGCGGGGTGGCCGGCGCTGGCCAACCATCCATAGATTAGCGTACCCGGAGGGACCGGTACATGATTGGGGGGGCCGCTGGCATGCCCATCGCTTGGGCGTGAGCATGATTCCCAAGACCCATCGCGCACTGGCAAGTTGCCCTGGCAGGGTGCCAGTTGCAACCGGGGCGGCGCCGGCAGGCCGTCAATTCCGGCTGAAGGTCACCTGGCTGTAGAGCGTGGGGTCGAGCTCGCTCTTGAGCCACTCATTGAGCGTGCCGCAGCCTAGTGCGTGGACGCAGCGACGGGGATCTTCTTCGTTGCCGCGATAGCCCCAGTGGACGCCCACGATACTACCGTCGTAGACCATGGCCCCGCCACTGTCGCCGGGAATGGTCACTTGCTTGTCGACAACTCCCTGGGCCGCGACCAGCGTGTGCGGAACGTCGCCGTCCATGGGAATCGGCCGCGCGATGCGCGCCAGAAACGAGCGGAACCGCTTGGGACCGTAGCCCCAGATTTCCACTTGATCGCCAAGGTCAGGATCGACGTCGGCGATGGGCAGCGGATGGATATCCTTGGGTGCAAATATCCACAGCGCCGCGATGTCCAGGTTCTTGTCGAGCGCCAACAGCCGCGCGCCGGATCGCTGGCCGTCGTTGAACTCGACCGTAATCGGGCCGATCTTCTCTTCGAAGAGATGGCCGGCCGTGAGCACCAATCCCTGCTCGCCATAGACGGCCGTTAGCGTGCCACTGCCGCTGACACTCGGCCCGTTGACCATGTAGCCGCTGATCCAGTTCTTGACCCGGGCGGCCGCCATGCGCGGACCAACTTGATCGTACGAAATGGTCGTTACCGCGCTGGTCGTCGCGGTTTCATGTTGGGGGCCAGGATCCGAGAGACATAGACCCGCCAACAGCACTAGCAACCGCGACATGCTCACCCCTCACTCGTCGGTTTCGAAAGCAATCCCTGCTGCGACCACCGCCGAAGTCGCGTTGGGAATAAAATAATCGCCAGCGCGACCTTCGCCAAGGGGCGCATGCGGCCATTTTTTTCCGCACCACTCGGGGGAGGCAGCACCATCCAGAATAATTGGCGGCGCGGCGCAATCAAGTGGGGCGAGCGCCGGCGATTGCGGCAAGTGGCTGAATCCGCGAATCTGGCGGAAGATGACGATACTGAAAGCTGTCCGCGGCGCCGGGCCCGTGTTACGAGCCGGCGCAACGGACGGTGTTCGGCACTCGCCACAAGCCTCCGCAGTGCGCACCCGCGCAACGGCTTCAATAGCCGGCGGCGCAGCCGTCTTTCCGGGGTTCGGTGGCGCCGTGCAGCACGCCCTTCTCCCAGTCGATGAGGATGCCCTGGTATCCGCCGAAGCCGACGCCCCGGGCCAGGCCGACCTTATGTCCGCGCTTTTCCAGTGCGGAAATGAGCTGGGGGCTGGCCGATGGTTCGAGCATGACTTTGCCCCCCTGCGGATCGCCGGGACTGCCGGTTGGGGTGGCGCTCCCCTCGTGTTGCACGCGCAGGGCGTCACCGGCTTGCTGCGGGTTCATGCCGAAGTCAATCAGATCGACCAGGATTTGCACGTGGCCCTGGGCCTGCATGTCGCCCCCCATCACGCCGTACGAGAGCCACGGCTTGCCGTCCTTGGTGACCATGGCCGGAATGATCGTATGGAAGGGTCGCTTGTGCAGCTCCAGGCGGTTCAGATGCGTCTCGTCCAGGGCGAACAACTTGCCGCGATTCTGGATGGGAAAGCCGACGCTGCCCGGTACGACGAACGAACCCCAGGCGCCAAAATTGCTTTGAATGAGCGAGCAGCAGTTGCGGTCCTTGTCGACGACCGTGAGGTAAATCGTGTCGCTGTGCGCGAGCTTGGGATCGCCGGCCGGCACGTCCGTGGCGGCGCGCTGCATGTCGATCAGCTTGCGGCGGCGCTCGGCATAGGGTTTGGAGATCAGCTCGGCGATCGGCAACTCTGCGAAGGCCGGATCGGCGTAGAACTTTGCTCGGTCGGCAAACGCCAGCTTCTTGGCTTCGACGAACAGGTGAAACCAATCGGCGCTGGCTGGTCCCATCGCGCGAATGTCGTACGGCTCGATGAGATTAAGAATCTGCAGCGCGGCGATGCCTTGGCCGTTGGGAGGCAACTCCCATACGTCGTAGCCGCGATAGTTGGTCGACACCGGCTCGACCCACTCGGAATGATGATCGGCCAGATCTCGCAGCGACATATAGCCGCCCAAGGATTCGCTGGTGGCCACGATCTGCTGGGCGATGGCGCCGCGATAGTAGGCGCTGGGGCCTTCGGCGGCGATGGCGCGCAGGCTGGCGGCGAGATTCGGGTTGCGAAACACCTCGCCGTTGGCCGGCGCGCGGCCTTCGAGCAGGAACGTCTTGGCCGTGTCGGGGTGCTTTTTCAATCCCGCGGCCGTTGCGCCCCAATAGACGCTCACCACCTCGCTGACCGGAAAGCCATTTTCGGCATAGTCGATCGTGGACTGAAGTATCTCCGACAATGGCAGCGTGCCGAAGCGGGCGCGCAGGTCTTCCCAACCTTGCACACAGCCCGGCACGCTCCACGAAAGCGGGCCGGTGCCGGGAATGTCCTTGAGACCCTTCTCCTTGAACACCTCGCGCGTCAGAGCATAGGGACTGCGGCCGCTGGCGTTCAGGCCGTAGAGCTTTTGTGTCTTGTTGTCCCAGTAGATCACGAACAGATCCCCGCCGATGCCGTTGCTCATCGGCTCGACCAGTCCGTTCATGGCGTTGGCGGCGATCGCCGCGTCGGCCGCATTGCCGCCGCGCTTGAGAATGTCGAGCCCCGCCTCCGCAGCCAACGGCACGCTGGCCGCGACAATGCCGTGCTTGGCCACAGTAACCGAGCGGCTCTGGCTGGGGTTGTCGGTGGGCCGATCGTAGCCGGCAGCGCAGGCCATGCGGGTCGCGATGCCCGAATGTTCCAACATGACGACTCCCAGCGCGATGATGGCACACGTTACGGCAAGACGGGCTGACATGATCGCGACTCCATAACCGGGTTGCACAAGCCGGCGCGAAACGAAGCGCGCGCCGAGCCGCAAGTCCGCGGCTTGGCGACACGCCATCACTGTACAGCGATCCGCCGCTGGCGGCGACTATTTTTTCTTTTCCGCGGTCCAGGTGCCGTCGGCCTGGCCGGCGTAGTCGCAGGTGCCCTTCAGCTTGCCGTCGGCCAGCTTGCCCTTGTAGACGGCTTCGGCGCCGGCTTGAATCTCGAAGGAGAACTCGATTTCGTCGCCTTTGACGGTTCCTTTGAGATCGGCTTCGCCGAACTGCCCCTTGTATTTGCCGGTGAGCTTGTCGCCGTCTTGCTTGAGGGTGAAGGTCGGCATTCCGGCGTTGCCGGCGATATCGACCATCGCGGCCCATTCGCCGGAGACATCGACCGGGTCAGCGGCCAGCGCCGACGCGGCAAACAGAAATCCCGAGCAAGCAAGCACAACTGCCACAACGCGAGGAGCAAGCTTCAACATGACCTGGTTCCTTTCATGAAGGTGCAACTCAAAGCGCGAACGATGCGGGCTGGCGCCCGCTGGGGGTCTATTTTATGTGATTGGCGGAGAATTGAAACCTATGGCCCAAGCACGGGCACAAACGCGAGCGGCACCCGATCGTGCGCGCGTTCAGCCGGCGCTCGATGTCCGCGTGACATATCGGTCACACTGGCAACAATCTCGTGGTAGGATGGGTGGCCGTCGGCTTTTGCGCCGACGCGGAAAGCCAATGAGTATGAAGCCACCCTACCTCCAAGCTGCTCCCATGCGACATCTCGCCCTGCTGCTGGCAGTGCAACTGTCGTTTGGCGCTTCTGCGTGCGCGCTTGCGGCGGAGCCGCCGAAGCGGCCCAATGTCCTGCTGATTCTGGCCGACGACTTGGGATACGGCGACGTGCAATGCTATAACCCCAAACGCGGCAAGATCCCCACGCCGCACATCGATCGCCTGGCCAGCCAAGGCATGCGGTTCACCGATGCGCACTCCAGTTCCGCGTGTTGCTCGCCGTCGCGCTATGCGCTGCTCACGGGTCGCTATCATTGGCGAACTCGCTTGCAATCGGGCATCGTCCAGTACCTCGAGCGTCCGCTGATCGCTCCCGAGCAACTGACGATTGCGGGAATGCTCAAGCAGCAGGGCTATCACACGGCGTGCATCGGCAAGTGGCACCTCGGCTGGGACTGGGACATTCCGCCCAGCGAGCGCAAGCTGTTCGCGCCGGGACGGCGCACGTTTCCGGATACGACCGATCGGCATCGACAAGCCTGGCAGGCGCGATTCTCTCGGCCCATCGCCGGCGGGCCGACGACGCGCGGCTTCGACGTCTACTTCGGCACCGACGTGCCCAACTGGCCCCCCTATTGCTTTATCGACAACGATCGCACGATCGGCATCCCCACGGAATTCCTGCCGGCGGCACTGTTCGAGAATAACCTGGCCAGCACCTCGGGGCCGGCGCTGGCGGATTGGAAGCTCGAGGCGATTCTGCCCGCAATGACCGAGCGCGCGTGTGACTATATCGGCCAACGGGCGAAGTCGGGGCAGCCGTTCTTTCTTTATTTTCCGCTGACGTCGCCGCACACGCCGCTGGCTGTGAACGAACCATGGCGCGGCAAGAGCGGGCTAGACAGCGCCGTCGCCGACTTGATCATGGAGACCGATGATGCCGTGGGGCGCGTGCTGGCGGCTGTCGCCCAAAGCGGCGCTCAGGAAAACACGCTGGTTATCTTCACCAGCGACAACGGCTTCGCCTCCTACGTCGGCGTCAAGCACCTGGAAGAGCGCGGCCATTATCCCAGTGGTCCGTTGCGCGGGTATAAGGCCGACGCCTGGGAGGGCGGCCATCGCGTGGCCTTCATCGCGCGCTGGCCGGGCGTGGTCGAACCGCGCTCGGTGTGCGACCAACTCGTACACCAGGCGGACGTGATGTCGACTCTGGCTCAGATCGTCGGAGTCACGCTGCCCGACGACGCGGGCGTGGACAGTTTCAGCTTGCTGCCACTCCTGCAGGGTGGCAAAGGCCCGATGCGCGAACACGCCGTGAGCCAAAGTGCCCTGGGATTGTTCGCGCTGCGGCGCGGCGATTGGAAGTTGCTGTTTGGTCCCGGCGGCGGCGGGGGCTCGAGCCAACTCTCGGCCACCGCGCCCGATGGCCATCCGGCGCAGCTCTACAACCTGGCCGACGATCTGGGCGAAACAAAGAATCGGTACGGCGAGCGGCCCGAGATCGCCGGCGAATTGACGGGACTCTTGCAGCACCTCATATCCGCGGGCCGCAGCACGCCCGGTCCGTTGCAGAAAAACGACGTGGAAATACAGTGGCGACGATTCATGAAACCGGAAGGGGTGGGGGACGGGCAATAGTATCGCTAACGGATGTCGCTCAAAAGGAGTCGGCGCTAGAGCGCCGAGTGCAATGAACCCATTGTTCCCCTTCAGCCGAATCGGTTTGTTCTGTGCCATGACCGTCGTTGTGGTGGGTTGCTCGGCCGAGGACGTGAAATACTCGCCGGGCGCCCAAGCGAGCTCCCTCGACAATGGAGCGAACGCTTCTCCGGCTGCGAGTGACGGCTCGCCCAAGTTCGCGTTCTACACGGTCGACCATTATGACGGCGCGCGCAACACTGCAGACGATCTGGCTGCGACCGTCGAGCGCGCTCAGGCCGAGAACAAGCGCATCCTGTTGCAAGTCGGCGGCGATTGGTGCGGCTGGTGTAAGCGGATGAGCGAGTTCATCGAAACGAACAACGCGGTGCGCGACACGGTCAGCCATAATTACCTACTGATGAAGGTGACCCACGACGATACGCAGAAGAATGAGGAGTTCCTGTCGCAGTACCCCAAGATAAGCGCCTACCCTCACCTCTTCGTGCTCGATTCCGACGGCAAGCTGCTCCACTCGCAAGGCACCGGCGAGCTGGAAGAAGGCCAGGGCTACAACGAGAAGGTGTACCTGGAGTTTTTGGAGAAGTGGAAGCCGAGGGCGTAGGGGAAGTGGCGTGCTGCTGACGATCGAAGCCCCGGGCTTCTTCATCGCGGCCATGATGCTGATGCCGAAAGTGAACTCCGCAACCAACCGCTTCTGGGCCTTCGTGCCCGGTTCAGCCGCCCCGGCGGGGTGAATGGGATTGAGAAGGTGTTCCATTCACTGGGCGGGGGCGCGGTGAGATAGCAGCGCATAGTCGTCGCGCAACCCCACGCCAAATGGCGAAAAAAGGTTGCAGCGGGAATTCGGGCTGGTAGATTTGGCCGTGCCGGAACACGTGCATCTGGAAGCGTTCCGACAGGTACTCGGCGCGGATGTGTCCACTGCTTCCACTAGGCTACAGGTGAGCTGCGATGAGTGAGCCGGCCATATTCGCGCTGGTGCGCAACGGCAAAACGCGCTATTTTGCAGACCGCTGGGCAAACGCACTGCTCCGGCGCGAGGTAATGTGGGGGCCGGAGGACTTTGAGGCATGGGTCCTGCAGTTCGAACCGGTCGAAGCGTGGGATGAAGACTGCGAGGGCGGCGCCGTAGTCGATTTCGACCGGCGGGCGCTGGCATGGAGCAGTGACACGTCAAGTTATCAAGTGCCTCGGGTATTGGACGTGTACCGAAAAATGTTGGCGGCTGCATGGCCCGAATTCGAGGTCACACACGTTGCGGGCGGCAACGCCGGGATGGTTCGGTATCTGCGAGGGACGGACAACGTTAGCGAGGCGGGACTCGTCGTGCTGGATGCGGACAAGGAGCACGAAGTGCGGGAATCGCGGCCGGAGACCGTCGACGAGGCGAAACGGTACGTCGCGGACGACGAAGACGGTGAAGAGCTGGATACCGACGCTGTGAGGGCCTGGCTGACGATTGTGGATGCGGACAGGCGCACTCAGCAGCGAGAACTGCAACAGTTGTCGTTGGACCTATTAATGGCGAAGCCTGAGGCGCTGGAAGCGCTGGCTGCGCTCGAGCCGGCAGCAATACCGCGGGAGGTGGTCGTTTCAGAAGGATTATGGATCAACCCGTCGGAGCGGGCGATGGGAATCTGGGGATCACCGGAGCTGATTGCGTCGGTAAAGAAGTACAGCGAGTGCTGGAACGGCTGGAAACTGACGTTGTTGAATCGAGGGTACGACGACCAGTGTGCGGTGGCGGGAATGCAGGGCATGCCGATGAGTAACGCGGATGCAGCAGCGAAGGTGGTGCCACTCATTCTGTCGACGCAGCAGTTTGATGCCGAGGTGATGCTTAAGGCGATCGGCGACGGGCTGAAGCGGTTCGCAAACAAGGCTGTGGGTTGTTTGTTACTCGTCCTATGTCTACCTCTGGTGATTTTCGGACTGGTGTCAGGCAACTGGCAGCCGGTGCTGATCACGATGGTGGCGACAGTTCTAATCGCACTAGCGGCGTACCAGCTGCTGGTTTATCGGTTCAAGCGAATGGTGAGGCGGCGCTTGTCGCAAGGGAGCGAGGAGCGGCCAAGGCCGGTCGTGGCCGGACCGCACGATGAGGCTGCGCGGCGAGAGCGAATCGACGAGATATTGCAGCGGGCAGAGCTTCCGCGACTGGCGGAGGTGGAACCGTTGTTTTCGGGCAAGTCGGGATTAGAACTGCTGGCGGAGTCGTAGGCGATGTACGATTTTCTCCTCACAGCCACGGACGAGAACGGCACGCGGACGACGCAACACGTGGAGGCCACCAGCGCGGCTGAGGCGTACGCGATGCTCGAATCGCAGGGGTTTCAGGACATCACGCTGCACACCGATGATGCTGCGGCCGCTGCTGTGACTTACGTCGCGAATCAATATGTCACTCCCGGCGACTTGGTTGAAATGCGGTTCTTGTCCGGACTCGGCTTCTTTCGATTCCTGCTGAAGAAGCTCTCGGTGAATTCACCGCTAATATTGCTGACTGCTGCTGCCCTGCTGCTGTACAAGTTGTATGCGCGGCAGTCACTCGGCGTCATCGGCATTTGTGCCGTCATACTATTGGTGTTGCAAGTCATGCTCGCGGGATGGGGAGCTTTTTTCGGACCGCATCGAAAATATCACCTGCTCATTGAAGCTCATGCGTGGGGCCGGTGGAACGAAGTTCTGGCGCGCGCGCCAACTCTGCGAGGAAAAGTGCCTGATTTTGAACTAGATGCTCGCGAGGCGAGTGCGCTTGCCGGGATGGGACACTTGGAAAAGGGCCTGGATAGGTTACGACGATACGAAGATAGCGATGATCCACCACGATGGATGTATCTTGGTCGTTTAAGTGAATTGTACGAAGTGGCCGAGGTGTACGACGAAGCCTTGAAATGTTGCGAACAAGCCTATCAGGCCGACTCCGAGAATCCAACCGTTGAGCTGGACTATGCATTGGCGCTTTTGAAAAACAACAAAGATCCGCTCCTCGCAAGGCAGCACATCCACTCAGCTAAGGAAAAGCCCTTGAGCGACCTGCTGGCAATGTTCCTGCCCTATGTCGAGGGGCTGCTGTACCTGAATACTGGCAAAGAACAGTTGGCGATCGAGGCATTCAATGTTGCCCACGCCAACTTCGTTCGCATCGCAGGTGGTTCGCCGCTAATCGGTCAGGTCATTGATCTCAACAAAGCGCGATTGGCGATTGCACAAGCCAGGTTGGGTAATCGCACCATAGCGATGAATACTGCGCAACCGGCGCTCAAGCGTTTGCGCGCGATCAACGCGAAACAACTCTTTAAGCAACTTGAAATAGAGCTTGGGCTACCGGCAGCTCCGCTCGCAGAATAACTTCTCCCCTCACCGATCAATCGCCCTTGGCCGCAGCGGCAGCGTGGTAAGATTGTCTTGCAAACCGCGTAAAGCATCGCCGACGCCCCCTGCGAAAAGAATCGACAAGTCGCTAGTATGATGATCGGTGCTACGATGCGACTTGTCTTGGGACGTATTGCCGTTCCGAAGACTCTGGGTATTCTGCCACGCAAACGGATTAGAGAACTGCTATGGGAAGAAACTTCGAGAATCGCAAGAACGCGATATTCAAGACGGCTGCTCAGAAGTCGAAGCTGTATTCCAAGTATGGCAAGCAATTGTACGTCGCTGCCAAGAATGGCGTGGCGGACCCCGATGCCAATCCGGCTTTGCGAAGCTTGATCGAGAAAGCCAAACGCGATCAAGTTCCTGCCCACGTGATTGACAAGGCGATTCAGAAAGCCCGTGGCGTTGGCGGCGAGGACTTCTCATCCGCCCGCTACGAAGGTTTTGGCCCCGGGGGCTCCTTGGTCATCGTCGATTGTTTGACGGATAACAATCAACGTACGATTTCCGAGGTGCGCAGTTGCTTCACGAAAACCGGATCCAAATTGGCGGCAACTGGATCCGTCGCCCTGTCGTTTGACCGATTGGCGATCCTGTCCTTCAAAGGGGACAACGACGAGCAAGTGCTGGAAGCGATGCTGGATGCCGACGTCAATATCGATGAGGTCGAGTGCAAAGCTGGCTACGTGACGATATTTGCGCCCGCAGACGAGTTTTTCAATGCCAAGACGGCGTTGTTGCGGGCATTTCCTGGAATCGAGCTGGAAATCCAGGAGATCACCTTCCTCCCTCAGGCCAGCAAAACGATTAGTCCGGAATTCTTGCCCAT
The DNA here is from genome assembly GCA_040901665.1 of Pirellulales bacterium. Taxonomy (GTDB): domain Bacteria; phylum Planctomycetota; class Planctomycetia; order Pirellulales; family PALSA-1355; genus JTS-RE94. The sequence goes on from JBBDYK010000257.1 coordinate 17,087, forward strand.
GTTCGAAAAATTCATCGATATGCTGAATGACTGCGATGATGTGCAGGACATCTATCACAACATTGACTTGCCCAACTAGTGCGGCTGCGCGATGAGTAATGCGGAAGTGGTGGCCGGTAAACTCACGGCGGCGGCTGCTTTGAAACTCGCGCGCTTCTGATTTCGCTGCGAGTGTTTTATTGGCCGAGCGGCATTACGCCCGGCAAGGAGTTGCTGGCGATGCAATGCGCGGTCCTGATTGCTGGGGTGCTGCTGGCGGTCGCACCACCGCAAAACCCGGCGCTACGGGTTCACGACCTTGCCGACCTGTTGTCTGCCGAGCAGCGCGCGTCGCTCGAAAGTCTGGCCCAGGACGTCCAGCGACAAACGACGGCCCAGTTCGCCATCGTCACCGTGCCTTCGCTCGAGGGAAAGACGGTCGAAAGCTACGCGAACGAACTGTTCAATGCTTGGGGCATCGGGCGACGGGACCTGAACAATGGCGTGCTGCTGTTGGTCGCCCCCAAGGAACGTCGCATGCGAATCGAAGTGGGCTATGGAATCGAGTCCTTGCTGTCGGACTCACTGGCCGGAGAAATCCGCGACCAGTCCATCATTCCCCACTTCAAACAGGGAGACTATGCCGCGGGGATCATGGCAGGGGCGCTGCGAATCGCCGAAGTGCTGAAATCAAACCCATCCGCCGCGCGCGGAACGCCCAACTCAGCACCCGCACTGGCGCGAACATCTCGACGCAACGCGCTGGTGGCCAATAGTGGCGTCGCCGTTGCGGCTCTGTTGTTATTGTTCCTGGCGATCGTAGTGGTGTTACGCCGGCTGTATTCGACCACCACCTTCTTCCTGGTTTCGGCGATCGGCTTGGGCATGTTGGCCATCGCGGCCTATTTCACCTGGCGCGCTCCCAAAGCCGAGCAGCCGCTGGTCTGGTTTGGCGGCATGGGCGCGAGTGCGATCGCGGCATGGTTTTACAACTTCAGTAAGTATCGCCGCTTTGGCCCGCACGGTTGCTCGAAATGCGGCACACAGTTGGAACTGCTGAGCGAGCAGAATGAAGACCCGAAGCTGACTGCGATTCAACAATTGGAAGAAACGATCGGTTCGGTCGATTACGACGTGTGGTTTTGCCGCGCATGCCTGAATGCCGACACGCAGCGATATATCAAGCGATTTTCGGGATTCCAAGATTGTGCCAGGTGTCACGCTCGCACATTCAAGAAGGACGCGCAGAAAGTGATCCAACCTGCCACCACGACCAGCACGGGCCGAGCCAGAATCGACGGTCGCTGCGTCTCGTGCAATTACAAGACTGTGCAAAACATCGTGCTGCCGATGATTGCGGTATCTCATACCAGCTCGTTCGACGGTAGCAGCAGTGGCGGAGGCAGCTTTGGGGGCGGTTCAAGCGGAGGCGGCGGCGCCTCGGGTGGATGGTGAGCGATGATTTACACATACACGGCATTGATGTTGTGCGCAACGGTTTCGCTCTGGTATTTGCTCACCTACAACGGTCTCGTCAAAGCGCGCAACGCGGTCGACCAGGCGTGGTCGCACATCGAGGTCGAACTGAAGCGCCGCTTCGACCTGATCCAGAATCTCGTCGAGATCGTCAAGGGCTATGCCGCGCACGAGAGCGAAACGTTCAAGAAAGTCGCCGCCCTGCGGAACAGTGTGCGGCCCTTTGGCGACGCCGCAGCCGCCAACAG
>JBBDYK010000258.1:0-17728 GCA_040901665.1 Pirellulales bacterium
CCATGTGGTGCAACCCACGCACCGTGGTGTCGCCGATGTACATGCTGGGCCGTTCGCGCACGTGCTCCAGGTCGCTCAAGTGCTGCAAGTCTTCGGCCGTATATTCATTGTCGACGCGGCGATACTCGGGCATCGCCGGATCGGGTCGCTTCTCGCTGGGTTCGTTTTCGGGGGATGGTGACGCGTCGCTCATGATCGATCTCGATTCTGCAAGCTGTTGCTGGAAACTTCCATGTCGCTCGCCCGCCGCGGTGTCGCAAAATGCCACGCCCGTCAACGACGCCGAGCCGCTTTCCTTCCCTATTGCGCACGTGTCGCGGCCCTGGCATTCATTGCAAGGGGCCCACGCGCAGCTTCCAATCGCGGATCTTCTCGTCCGGCAGTAGCTCGGCCAGCCGCGCCAACAGGGCGCGTTTCTGAAAGCCAAGCTCTTGCACCAACGTGGAATGCGCGACCAGAACTTCCAACACTCCACGGCGAACTTGCGTGGCGCGGCTGTGAGCGGCGATCGCTTCGCCCACCGCCTCTCGCCAGGCATCGCCGCACGCGCCGCCCGATTGCACTCGCGCATAGCCGCGGCGGGCCATCAACTGGGCCAGAATGTCGCCGATCGGCTGCGGTTTTCCCATGGCAATCCAACGCACATGCCAACACTTGCTTAGTGATCGCGGGCCAACGGCATGATCACGTAGCCGTAACCGTCGTCGGTCGTACACACCGCGGCGCTTTCCGAGTCTTTCAACTCCAGCGTGACCGTTTTCTCGGCGTCGAGCACCTTCAGAAACTCGTTCATGTAGCGCGGATCCAAACTGATCGAAATCGCAGGTCCGTCGTAGCTGGTGGGCAGCTCGACGCGCGACTGTCCCACTTCGGCCGCCCGCCCCGAGAGGACCAAGGTGCCCGCCTCGAACGTGAAGTCGATGCCGCGGCTTTCCTCGCTGGTGACGATGGCCGCCTGCCGCACGGCCGAGTAAAGTGGCCCAACGGTCAAGTCGATGCGCACCGCGTTGGTGCGCTGCGGAAATACGTCGCGCCATTTGGGAAATCGACCTTCGACCAGGCGCGAGTAGATCGTCGCGCGCGGGCTGCGGACCAGCACCTCGTTGGCGCGCGCGGCCACTTGAATCTCGGCGTCGCCATCGGTCAACGCCCGGTCGAGCAGGTGCATGGCTTTGGCGGGGACGATCGTCATGTTGTCGCCGGTGCCATGGCCGCCGATGCTCTGGGCCGGAACTTCCATCTTGGCCAGCCGGCGGCCGTCGGTTCCCACGCCCGTGATCTTGCCCTCGGTCATCTCCAACAGCACGCCGCCCAGGGCATAGCGGCTGCTCTCGTTGTCGGTGGCAAAAATCGTGCGGCGAATCAGCTCGCGAAACGCACGCGCCGACAACTCGTGATAGGAGCTTTCGTTGAAGTCGGCCACGGCCGGAAACTCTTGCGGGTTCTCGGCCGGCAAGTGAAACTCGCTGCGCTCGCCGCGGACCGTAGTCGACTTGCCGTCGGACTCAAGCTGCAATGCCGCGTCCGAACTTTCCCGCAAAATCGAACCGAATCGGTTCAGCGGCAAAATGGCGCTGCCAGGCACGTGTGCTTGAATGCCGGACACTTGCAGGCGGATGCCTACCTCCAGGTCGGTGGCCAGCAAGATGGCACCCCCGTCATTCACCTCGAGCTTGATGTTCTGCAGGATGGGCTTGGGGCTCCGCTGCGGAACGACGGCAGATGCCGTTTGGAACGCCGCGAGCAACGCCTCGCGATCACAGGTGACTTTCATGTCGCTTGCCTTTCGTTCGCCGCGAACACTTCGGGCGAGAGCATGGTGTCCTTACGATGGATGAGATATTTGTTATCAGTAGTATTAAGATCGCGGCCCGACATTGTCAGTTCAGCGACACCTCGGCGCAGTAAGCCCCGAGCAGCCATGGCGTTGCGATTGTCGCGCGGGTGAATTGGCGTGGTGGATAACGTGTGGATTGAGTGTCGAGACGGTGTTGGCCGCTGTCGATGACCGGCTGCGCCGGGACGAGGGGTCCGTGGGCACGTTGACAGGGCCGCATTGGGCCGTCGCCAGCCGACAACGAACGACAGTTTTTCCACAGCGGTCAGGATGCATGCAACCGCCTCCGGACTTCGGCCACGGCCTGTCGAAGTGCCCGGTCGCGCGCCAGCAGGCTCTCGGTCCGCCGGCAACCGTGCAGCACCGTGGTATGATCGCGGCCGCCGAAAAAAGCTCCGATCTGCTCGAAGCTCTTGTCGGTCAACTGGCGCGCCAGGTACATCGCCACGCCGCGGCCGGCCACCAAGGGCTGCCGTCGCTGCGGGCTTTTGAGATCGGCCAGCGAAAGGCCGAAGTGCTTGGCCGTCAGCGCGGCGATTTGTCGCAGGTTCGGCCGCTGTGCGCTGTCGCGCTGCGTGAGATACTCGCGCACGCGACGCGAGGAAACTGGTTGACCTGTTGCACGCGCTTCGAGCTCCAACTCCAACAACGCGGAAATCAACGTAGGCACGTTGGTGGCCAGCGAATCGGCCAGGCTGTGAATGGCCCGCTTCGAAAGCGCCAGCCCGCGCACCGACGCCAATCGCTCCAGAATGGCCCGCCGTGTTGCCGGTCCAGGCAACGACAACGGCACGACCAGCCCGCCCGAGAGCCGGCTGCGCAGCTCTGGCAGCAATGTGGCCGATTGGCCGGGCAGCGATCGCGCGGTGACCAGCACCAGCGCTTCTCGATCGGCCAATGCGTCGAGCAGGTGCTGCAGCTCGTGTTGAGCGGTACGCTTGCCCGCCATTTGCCCAAGGTCCTCTAGCACGAACAGCGCCAGCGCGTGCTTTTCCTCCCGCCATTCTTCGAGTCGATGCTGTGCGACAGCGGCGGCATGCTCGCGCGCGAACTCGGCGGCGGTCAGGCAGCCCACGGGCTCCTGCGGATAACGCTGGGACCACCAGGTCACCAGCCCGCGAGCCAGGTGCGACTTGCCGGCGCCGTGCGGGCCATAAAGGACCAAGGGGCTGTAGCAGGTGGACTCACGATCCATCAAGGCGCGCAGCGCCCCCTCGGCAAGCCGGTTTTCCGCACCCGCCACGTACTCGGCCAGCGGGTGCGCAAGCGATTCGGCGCCGGCCGCGGAGCCGGATGATCGGCCCCCCAGAGGGATCGTAAGAATGCCATTTAGCACAGCGGGTCCGTCCAGTCGGCGAGTACTCAGGGGGCCAGGGAAAGGCGGTAATTCGAGAACTCGAATTATACCGTTATTGGCCTCGTTCGGGGAGGTCGCAAAAGGCCAATCCGGACAAACTTGGGACCGGCAAAAAACCCGGCAATTGCCGGTCGAAATGAGGCTCGGTCCGGATGCCCGCCGGCAAGCCAGAATGGCGCGAATGAGCAACACTCACCGGCTATGAATCTGCGCGCCGTCGCCACTCCCGAACGACCGCCGGCGCTATCCCAGCCAATCCCATTCGACGTCGCCGGTCGTCGGGGCCTCGTCGCCGTCATCGAGCCCGCCGCCCACGCTGACTGGCTCCGCGATGAGCGGCTCGTCCGCGTCATCGTCCCAGGTCAGTGTGCTGTCGGCCTCCAGCTCGGCGTAGAACGCGTCGACCGCCGGCGCCGATCCAACGCCCTCGGCGGCACTTGGCGTGGCTTCCAGCGACAGGGCAAAGGCCAACGAAGCGTTGCCCAGCGGGGTGCTCGGCTCGACTGCCATGGTGGCCACGTCTTCGCTAGCCACAGCCGCCATCGCCGCGGCGGGACTCGCCACGGCCGGCTCGGCGCTCGGCGTGGCCGCCGCCGCTGCCGACTGCCTGGCCAGGTAGTTGAACACTTGCAGTGCATCTAGCGGCGTGATGTGTCCATCGAGGTTCGTATCCAAGTACATCTTGGAGTTCGTCGAAGCCAGCGGCGTGACCTGCGTACCCGACCTGATCAACTCGTTAATGACGCGCAGCGCATCCAGCGGGCTGACCAGGCCGTCGCGCGAGGTATCCAGCCGGTCGTGGTCGGGCACCTGGTTCGACATCGTTATGCTCGCGGTCGCATTGCCCGACAATCGCAGCAGGTACGTCTGACCGGCTTCGATGACGCCGTGCATCGACGTCTTGCCCGTCGCCGTCAGGCCTCCGGCGCTCAGCAAGCGGAAGTCGGTGTCGTACAGTCCGGCCGTCACAAGCGCGCCGGGTGTCGTGCTGGTCGCGTCCACCGCGATCACGCCGTCGCGCACCGACGTGAAGGAGTACCACTGTTCGCCGCTGATGGTTTGTGTTCCCATCGGCACCGAACCGAAGACGGCCGGCAGGGCCGTGGGGTCGGGCGTTTGCGGCGGCGCTACCGGCGGATCGAAGTTGCCCACGATCGGCAACGCGAACGAATCGCCGAATTGCGAGAAAATGTCGAATCCCAATGGGGTCGGCGAGAACGGATGATTGAGCGCCGTCACCTGGTTGCCGCCGCGCAACTGCTCGTCGAAGTCGTTCGAGATGAGGAACTCCCAGTGACCCCCTTCCAGCGGCAACACGCCCGTTCGCTCGGGCAGATACAAACCGATGTCGGTGATGCCGTCGCCGTCCATGTCGGCGGCGACGGGTTTGTCGGCTGTGCCGGGCAATCCCCAGTTGATCGTGGCCTGCACTCCGCCGCTCCAGTTCGGCTGCGTGCCGGCGCCGCCGGGTTGCGTGCCGAAGTTGAAGGTGAACTGATCGGTGCGCCAGGTGCCGAGATCCTCGATGCCGTCGCCGTTGAAGTCGCCCACGATCGGCGTGCCGCGCAGGCCCAGCGTATAGGTTTGATCGCCGCCGTCGATGACCCAGTTGCGGTTGGTGTCGAAGTACCACTTGGTGCCGTCAAACAAGCCGATTTCGTCGCCGTTGGTGGCATCGCCGTCGAAATTGCCGGCCACGGGCAGTCCATTGATCTGGAAGCCGGCCCCTTGGATCGTGGCGTGATCGCCCGCTGCCGGATCGATGACGCCATCGTGGTTGGTGTCGATCAGCCAGCGGAACTTGCCGATGGCATTATCGAAGCCATAGGCGGCCAGCTTGTCGTAGCCGTCGGCAAAGGCGCCCGCCGCGCCGTTTTCGCCATTGCGCAACAGACCGGAGAAATTACCGGCGAACAGGCCGTCATGTACGTTGAACGGCGAGACGACGCCTTGCAGCGATGGCACGATGCCCAAGCCAAACGTCAAGTCGCGATTCGTGGTGTCGCCCGTGCTGCCCTGCGGATCGTAGATCAGGTTGCCGTTGATATCGATGTAGATGCTGGCCGCGGCATAGGCGCCGACTTCCGGCCGGCTGTCGACGGTGAAGCGGGCTTCGAAGTCGCCGCCAGGCTGGCCGTCGCCGGTGGGGAAGTTCGGGGAATCGCTCGGCTCCACGGCGTTGTTCTCGCCGTCGAGATTGTTGCCCGCGATGTCGACCAGCGCGTCGTCGATCACCAGCGTGTAGCGATCGTCGGGCAGCGCCGAATTGAACGAGAGCACGATCGAGGCCGTCGCCGGCGTATTGGCGACGGGCGCATCCAAGATCACTTGGATATCGTCGATGCTGATGAAGCCATTGTGATCGCCCCGCAGAGTGATCAGGCCGGGCGTAGCAGCCACACCGGCTTCGATCGCGTCGCGGAGGAACGCGGCATCCTGGAACGGCAGGTCCTGCAAGTTGATGGTCAAGCTATAGACCAACGGCGTGGGGCCCTGAGAGGCATTGTTCGGCTTCAGCCCAAACAGATTGAAGTCGCCGTGGTCGGTGATGAACACGTCGGTGACCTGCGGGCCCTGCGTGTCGATGAAGATATCGAGCAATTGGAGGTCCGACTCGTTTCCTGCCACGTCCTCGGCCGTGATCGCCATCTGCCGGAAGCCGTCGAACGAGAAGAACGCCGGATCGTTCAAGTCGATGGTCGTCGATATGCTCCAGCGACCGTCCGGGAAGGCAAAATTGCCGTCCAGCGGGATCGCCTGATCTTGGCCGAAGATGACCGCCCCGCCAAAGTCGGTGTTGAACAGCCGGACCAGCGAGTTGGCCTCAGCGCTACCCCAGAACGTGGGCCGGGTGACGTTGGTGATGCGGTCGACGAACGTATCCGGAACGCCTTCGACGCCCGAGTCGCTGTCGGGATCGAGCCCGTCGGTGGCCACTGCCGCAAGGCCGAAGAACACCGGAGGCGCCACGGTGTCGATCGTGATTTGCAGCAAGAAGTCGTTGACGTTGCCCGCGCGATCCTCTGCCTCGAGCTTCAGGTTGTGAACGCCATCGGCCAGCAAGGGCAACACGTCGGTAAAGAACTTGTTGGTGCTGAAGCCCGGTATCGAGACGAACGAATCGACCAGCAGCACGTCGGGCCCGGTGCCCGGCCGGTCGTAGATCCGATAGCGAATGTCGTGCGGGAAGGCGTTGGTGGCCGCTCCCTGCACGTCGTCGATCGTGGAGGTGACGGTCGGAGTGTTATCGTTGGTGATGTTGTCCTGGTTGTTGCGGCCGCTGTCGCTGGCCTGGGTCAAGTCGAGATACGGCGTGTTGGGCAGGACCGTGTCGACGTGCACCGTAAGGCTGGTTTCCTGCAAGGTGATGTTGCCCGCCTGATCCTCGATCTCGGCAGTAATGATGTAGGTGCCGCTGTCCAACGGCTCGACCGTAACTTCCCAATGACCGAAGGCAGGCGGATCGCCAGGCAACTGAGCCGGGGGATCGGTCAGATCGGTGCCCACGATGCCTTCGCCGACTTGCACGCCGTTGGCAAAGATGCGAACTCGGGAGTTGGATTCGCCCGTGCCCTGGAAGGCCGCGGCTTGAATGTTCGTGACGTTGTCGTTGTCGAACGTGCCCGAGTCGCTGGAGGCCAGCAGGTCGGGCGTGGTGGGCGCCGCGGGGGCCGTGCTGTCGATCGTGACCAGCAGCTCTTCCGATTGGGCGCTGCGATTGTCGGCCGCGTCGGTCGCCTCGGCCGACAAGGGATGCGGGCCGTTGGCCGGAATGCCGTTGATGCCCTCGAGTATGACGAAATCGAGCGTGCGAATGGTAAAGGTCACCGCAGGCATCACGAACATGTCGATGACCGTATTGCCGTCCTTGATCACGACGTTGGTGCCCGGTTCGGCCGAGACGCGGAAGTCGAGCGTCGTCAGATAAGTCACGTTGTCCTTGTCCGACCAGCCAGTGTCGAACGCGTCGACCAAATCGAGGGTCGGCCGCTGCGGCGCAAGCGTGTCGATCTCCAATAGCAGCGATTCGCTGGGTTCGCTGATGTTCCCCGCCAGATCTTCCAGCACGGCAAAGATTTCGTACTGCCCGTCGGCCAGCGGCTCGATGGTCACTTCCCAGGCGCCAATGGGCGGCTCGTCCGGGAGATCTTCGGGCGGATCGGTCAAGTCGCTGCCCACGCGCCCCTCGCCCACTAGCTCCGGCACGGCACCCTCCTCGCCGACTTTCAAAGCGAAAATGCGCACGATGGCGTTGGCTTCGCCGGTGCCCTTGAAGGCCGGTGGATTCACGCTGGTGATGCCGTCGCCGGGCACTCCGCTGTCGCTGGCGTCGAGCAGTTGGGGCGTGCTCGGCGGCGCGGGCGGAATCGTGTCGATCTCCAGCAGCAGTTCTTCCGATTGCGCGCTGCGATTGCCGGCCGCATCCGTGACTTCCGCCGACAGCGGGTGCGGACCTTCGGCAGCAATGCCCACCACCGGCCAGGAGATCGTGCGAATCGTAAAGTCCGCCGCGGGCATCACGAACGCATCAATGATCGTGTTGCCGTCCTTGATCACGACCGTGGAGCCCGGTTCGGCCGAGACGCGGAACTGCAACTCGGTGAAGTAGGTGACGTTGTCCAGGTTGAAGCTGCCCGTGTCGTAATTGTTCAACAGGTCGATGGTCGGCCGCTGGGGTGTCACCGAGTCGATCGTGATTTCCAGCTCGATGCTGGCTTCGCTGAGGTTTCCGGCCAGGTCTTCGAGCTGAGCCGTGAAGGTATAGGTGCCGTCGGCCAAGGGCTCGACAGTGACTTCCCAGATGCCAAGGCCGTCGCCGAGCACGCCATCGGTGGCGTCAGAGCCGACGCGTCCTTCGCCCACCAGCGCGCCGTCCACGAAGATGCGCACAAAGGTGTTGGCTTCGCCGCGTCCGCCGAAGGCCGGCGGATTGACGCTGGTGATGCCGTCGCCCAGCGCGCCGCTGTCGCTGGAGGCCAAGAGGGCAAAGTCGATCGGCGCCAAGGGATCGATGTTGTCGAACAGCACTTGCTCGGGTACCGATTGCCCGGCCCGCGCGGTGTCCGGATCGAGCGCTCCGCCGCCGTCGCGCTGCACGTCGAAGATGCGCACCGCGGCCGCGATCAAGTTGGTGAAGCCGGGATAGCCGAGAACTCCGGCAGCGTTCGGTCCGCCGGCGGAGAACTGTGTGAGATCGGCGCTCAATGCGATTTCGAACAGCGTGTTGCCGCTGCCCGCCACCAGCGTGGCGAAGCCGGCCGATACGCCGTTGACGAACACTTCCACGGCCGCACCCGGCGTGAGCCCGGCGGCCGCCTGTGCCGGAGTGAGAATCGTGATGCCCTCGGTCGCCAGCAAATTCAAATCCGCGTGCACCAGGAAGTGAACGCCCGTGGTCTCGAAGGTCACGTTGTCCAGGTTGCTCGAGCCGGAGTCGTCGAGCGGGTCGAGCACGACCGCCGTTGGCACCGGCGCGGCGAAATTCTCGGCCAGCAAACTGTAGCCATTCACGACCGTGCCATCGGCGCCAGCGACGCGGGCGTAGTAGCTCTTGCCGGCAATCACCGGGAACACGCTACGCAGTCCGTCTGCGTTGGCGGCGCCCGTGGCCACGACGTTGCCCAAGTTGTCGCGGACTTCGAGCGTCAAGACGCCGTTGCCCGGCAACAGGCCGGGAGCAATGGTGCGGAAGAAGATGCTCAAATCGAGGGTGCCGGTGACCGCGGCCACGATGCGATAGAAATCGATGTCGGCCGGTACGCTGGGGAATTCGGCGCTGTTGGGGAAGATGGCTGCATGCTCGACTTCGATTGTCGCACCGGAGCCGAGGAACGCGGCAGTCCCTTGCGACTCGTTCGGCTCGTTCTCGTCCGGACCCATCACCAGCAAGTTGGGCGCCACGTCGGTGCCACTGACGTGCGGCGAGACGACCTGCACACTTTGATAGTTGATGTCCGGGTTCGCTACTGCGTTCTGATAGACGCGCACCGTGCCGCTGCTGGGCGTGGCGTCGCGATTGACGACCACGAAGTTGTTGCCCGGCAACGCGGCGCCGGCGAAGGTCGAAGCGACGACCAGGGCGTTGCTGCCGGTGCCGCCCTCGACGTTGATCAACAGATTGTCCAACGGAAACGCCCCGATTCCGGCTGCGGGAATGACCTGAAACGTGTCCTGACCCGCCAGGCCCTCGGCGGTCAACGTTTCCATGGTGCTGGCCAGAGTAACGGTCTTGAGCGCAGTGACGTTGTTAGTCAACACCTGGACGGTGCGGGCTCCCTGATTGATCTGGAACGTGTCGCGGGTGTTGCTGCCCCGCACGATCAGTTCGTCGGCGCTATCGCCGGCGCCGCCATCGACGGTGAACGCGCCGGTGACCGACGAAAAGTTGAACTGCGTGTTGAGGCTGTTCGCGGCGAACGTGCCGGTATCGCTGCCGGTCGGCGTGTAGACGATGACGTCGTCGTTGGTGGAACCCAGTGCAGTGAGCGCGTTGCCGTTGGCGCTCAAATTGGCGATTTCCACGCCGCTGAGCGTGACGTTGGCGCCATAGCCCTGAACGGTGGTGGGAATGCCGATGGTGTCGTCAGCCAGCGTCACGACGATCGCCGCCACGGCTCCGGATAGGTTAACGACGTCGCTGGCCGAGGGATCGCCGCCCTCGACTTGCAGGCTCAGCAGCAGGCCGCCAGCAATGTTGAAGGTGTCGTCGCCATCGCCACCGCGCAACACGGCACTGGCCGTGCTGAAGAGCTCCAAACGGGATACGATGGCGCCATTGATCGTGTTGCGCAGCTCGGTTCCGCCGCCGCCGCCGGCTAATACGGCAATCAGATCGTTGCTCGCGGTGCCATTGAAAATGAGGGTATCCGTGCCGCCCGGGTTGAAGAAGTTCACGTCGATGTCGTTGCTGACGACGTTGACGCCGCGGAAGCTCGTCTCGGTGAGCGCGAACGGTCCCACGCCCGTGGCGTTGTTCTGATCCATCGTGCCGCGGAACGTGCCGCGATCGGACGTTGCGCCCGGGAAGAACTCGAAGCGATCGTTGCCGGTGGTACCTTCGATGCGCACGCCGTCACCGTCGGCTTGCTGCACGACCAGTTCCAGGTGCTCGATCAGCGTGAAGTTCACCACGGGTTGCAGGCCGCTGTCGTTGACGACGTTGCCGGCGCCGGCGCCTGTCGGATTGAGCCGCAACTCGTCCACGGATCCCGCGATACCGTTGACAATCAACGTGTCACTGGCGGTGGGATCGCCGCCGTTGACGGTGATGCCCGTCAGTCCGGTGGGCGTGCTGGGGTTGTTGAGATTGATCGTGTCGCTGCCTGCGCCGGCATTGATGACGAGCGAGGTCTTGTTGGCAAACTCGATCGACTCGAAATTGTCGACGGATACCAGTCCGCGCGTCGCCAGACTTCCTTGCGAGTAATTGATGGCGTTGTCGGCGGCAGTTCCGTCGACGGTCAGAGTCGCCGCGGCCACCAGGTCGATGACCGGTTCGAGATTCTGGAAGTGGACGGTCTGAGTGCCGCCGGCGAACACGATTGTGCTCGTGCCGGAGCCCACTTCCGGACCGACGCTATACGTATCCGACAGTGCCGTGCCGCCGAGAAGTTGCAGCGTGTCGCTGCCGTGCTCGCCGTCGTACGTGACGGGCACCAGCACGGGGCCCGCAGTGCTGTCGATCGTGAGCGTGTCGTTGCCGAATCCGCCGGCGATGATCAGCGCTTGGACGTTAGCGGCCGGCATTTGCACTGTCTTGAAGCCGGCGATGGCCACGCTCACGGTGCCGCCGGACTGCGAGACCGTGATGGCGTCGCTGCTGCTGGTGCCGTTGATCACGACGCTGTCGCTGCCGGCCGCCGGATCGACGGTCAATGCGCCGGTGGTGTTCGTGAAATTGAAGACGGTATTAACATCCGCTGGAGCGAACGTGCCGGCTTCCGGACCCGTGGGCGTATAGTCGATCTGGTCGCTCGAGGGCGTGCCGGTCACGGTGAGTGAATTGCCGTTGGTGTTGAGGTTGACGACTTCCACGGCCAGGAATCGCACCGGCGCGCCGTAACCGACCACCGCGGTGTTCGTGTTCAGGACCGGATCGCCCAAAACCAAAGTGACTCCGCCGGTCGCGCCCGACAAATTGGCGATGTCGCTGGCGGAAGGTTCACCCCCATCGATCGTCACGCCGTCGAAGGGCAGACCGCCGGCGCCGGCCAACAAGGTGAACGTGTCGTCGCCGCCCAGGCCAGCCAACGTGACCTCATTCATATCGGAGACTTCGACGGGTATCCTGGAGTCGACGTTGATGGTCCCGGTCGAGGCATTGAGTCCTTGCAGGGAGAAATTGTTCAACAGATCCGTGCCACGATAGATGAACGAATCGACCCGTGGGCCGCCGGGTGCGCCGTCGGCGCTCGTCAGTTTGCCGCCGCTGCCCAATCCCAGGAACGAGAGCGTGGTGGCGATGAAGTTGGCAAGGGTATTGTCCTGGAAATCCAGCGTGCCGGAGTCGTTGCTCGTTCCCGGCGTGAACACTTGCGTGCCGTTGATCGCAGCCGAATCGACACTCAGGGTGTCACTGCCTCCGAGGCCGTTTACGATCAGGTGCTCGGTCGTAGCAAACGAGACGGTGGGTAGTCCGGTGACAGCCACGGTGCCCTGCCCGACGGCCTGGGGAGTGTACACGATCGTATTGGCTGCCGCCGTGCCGTTTACGATCAGCGCATCGCTGGCGGTAGGATCACCGCCGTTGACGGCGATGCCCGTCAGTCCAGTGGGCGTGGTGGGGTTGTTGAGATTGATCGTATCGCTGCCTGCGCCGGCATTGATGACCAGCGAAGTCTTGTTGGCAAACTCGATCGACTCGTGGTCGTCGATTGTCACAAGTCCGCGCGGCGCCAGGCTGCCTTGCGCGTAATTGATGGCGTTGTCGGCTGCGTTGCCGTTGACGGTGAGCGAGGCGGCCGGCACGAGATCGACGACCGGCGCGAGGTTCGCGAAGCCGATCGACATGAGCAGTGTATCGGCGACACCCTCATAGCTAAGTTGGCCCGAGCCCAGTGCAGGGCCAGGCGTGTAAATGGACTCATCGACAGCGACGATGGGTGTGCCCGAGACGGTCAGCAGGTCGTTACCGGTACCGCCATCGAAGAAAATTGGCGTACCGATCAGACCTGTAGCGTCGACGTCGACGGTAACCCTATCGTCGCCGCCCAGGCCATTGATTCGCAGCGCGCCCAAATCGGTGGAGATATTGGTTACGACTCTCGGAGCACCGTTGTGGGTCACGACCGTTTGCCCGGCGACGTTTTCGATCGAGAACAAATCGGTGCTCCCGTCCGCGCCCTCGATGACCAGTGTGTCAAAGGCGCCGAGGTTAGTTTGGTAGTTCAGAGCGCCGGTCAGATTCAGTGTTGCGAACGTGACAACGTCAGTGCCTAGCGAAATCGGATCGATCGTAAATGTGTTTAGACTGTCGAAGCGAGTCTCCGGAATCGAATCGGAGACGACTCGATCGCGCAATCCGTCATAGCCGTCCACGCGCAATTGGTGGTCGCCGGCTCCCGGATCGACCTCGAGTTCGTCGTTGTCGCCCGCGCCCTGGAACAGGAACAATTCGGTCCCGTTGGCCGTGACTTGCACGGACTCGGCGCTGCCGGTATCGACCAACAAGATGCTGGTGTTCAGCGGATTGCCGGTATCGGGCGAAATCGTGGCGTCAAAGGCGAACGTTTGCAGGTTCCAGCTTAGCGCGTCGTTGCCTTGACCCAGTTGCACGAAAATGTCGGCGATGTCGGCGAAGGTGGCGCTCTGCGTCCCGGCGGCCGGATCGAGATCGTTCGAGAAGGCGCCGCCATTGACGGCCCATTCCAGCTCGTTGGTGCCGGCGTTGATCTGCAATTGCAAGTTGTTGTCGACGAGACCGTTGCCGTCGTCGAAGAACGTGACCACGAAATTTGGCGCGGCGCCGGCGAGGGTCGGCGTCACCGACAATGCCAAGCGCTGTTCCAACGGCTCGAGGCGCAGACTCCAGCGGTGTCGGCTCTCATAACCCGCTGCCCCACGCCAGCCGCGTCGGCCGGTTGGAGTTTGGCTACGGGACGTGGGGCGGCGATGGAAGGGAAATCTCAAGGTGCCGTCTCCGAAGATATTGCGTATGTCGAGCGGGCCATTGTCTTAACGGCCGGCCGACCGATGCAGTCGCAGGCGTCATTCTTGACGCGCCTGCCGGGCCAAGACGCGGGGCCGTCTCAATGCGCGGAGGCCCCCACGACTGGTCATAAAATAGCGGAACTAGGTAGACACGGTATTCCAACCGAAGTTTCATGTCAAATGAATTCGCCTTTATATGGCGTTAATATGGAAAGATTGGCGATATTGGGACGGCTGGCTTCAGCCCCAGCATTCTCCGCTGCGGGAGATTGCGCCGAGCCATGGCCGATCGACCCGAGCGGCGCGAGGCGAGTCGCCCGGGGCCGGCGGTTGTCAGGGGATAAAAAAAGAAAGCCAGGGCTGGCGGGGAACCAGCCCTGGCGGCGGGGTGGGAGAGACTTGCGCGACGCGGCTGCGTCGAGATTAGAAGCGGAACTCGAGGCGGGAGACGAGCCCGTCAAAAGCGATGGTCTCGCCCAGATCGACAAAGTTCGCATTCTGCACCGCCTGCACATACTCGGGCGTGCTGATGGTGTTGAACCAGAAGGCCGTGTAGTAGCCGGCCGAAAATCGCCAATGACCACTGCAACTGGTCCAGTTCACACCGATTTCATAGTCCAGGATCGGCACTACGCGCTGGTCGACCCAGTTCGACGAAGCTTCGACCGATTCGGTCGTCACGTTGAACTGCGAGTACTCGGACTTGAACTGGCCGAATACCAGGCTCAGGAAGCTCTTGCCATAGACCCCGAAGCGGGTGCAGCCCAGTCGCTGCATGCCATCGAGTCCGAAGCGGAGACCACCGCCATTGAAGTCGATGTTGGTGGTGGTGTCGACCGTGCCGGTGGGCGAGGCGAAGTTGCCGATCTGTCCGAATTCCTGCGTCAACTGGCCATACCGGGCACCGACCGCATAGTTCAACGCAAAGCGTGGGCCCGCCGTCAACAGCCGGCGATACATCAGGTCCACGACGCGGAAGTCGATGTCGTTGAACGCCTCGACCTGCGAACTGGTCGAGCCCTCGTGGATCGACTCCGGATGGAGCACCAACGAGCCGACCGTGCCGCCCGAGACGTTCGGAGCGACCAGCGTGTCGGTGTTGTGGCTGAAGAAGTCCAGGTAGCTGAGGTCGACGCTGGCGCAAGGGCTCAGTGCGACGCCGAAGCCGACGGCGTAGGCCGACGTATAGGCCTGATCCACGACGCCAACGCGGCCTTCCGGCGTGGTGCCGGCGCCGCCGACGCCGTTCTGCTGGATCGCATGTGCCATGTCGATGCCAGTCGGCCGCAAGTACAGGTACTGGCCAAAGAAGTACGATCGGTGCGCCCACCAGGGCGGGCCGCACGGGTCATCGCAGGGCAAATCGCCGCAGATGTCGCCGCAAAAGCCCCCGCAAGCATCGCTGCAACCGTCGACGCAGCCGTCGCTGCAACCGCCGTTCGATTCATCCAGAAACGTGCGCGTCTCGGGCTCGCTTTCGTTCCACGATGATTCGCTGCGCGTGTTGCGCGGCGATGGCGGCACGTCGGCCGGCTCTTCCTCCCGATAATTGGCGGAAGCCAGCGTGGGCGCGTTGCCGTGCCAGACCGCCACCCGTCGCGGCGAACTGGTCAGTACTCCCCGTCGAGGCGTGCGATAGCTCGCTTGCTCGACTCCTTCCGTGTCGTACTCGCCGGCCAGCGAGGGCATGGCAACCATTGCCAGCGCCACCACCATCCAAGCGAACTGCGTTTTCTTCCCCGTGATCATGTCCGTTCTCCCCCCTAGGAACTTAGCTGTCCGTTGAAAAGTGCCATCGTGGCACCCTTCAACCCCACCCTTGTCATCACGTCCGTGCGATTTAACAGCCCGTCGAGTGTTTCAATGAGCTGCTGGAACTTTCCACTCAATCGCGATAACGCCTATCTCCCGCACAACAGTCATCGACGGAGAAACCGGCACTCTGCAAAAAGTACCCGCCCGGCGCTACAATCCGCACAAGCGGATGGGTTTTCCTAGCTTCCCTAATGGGTCGCCGTCACAGCGGTTTTTCGACGCGATGTGCCGCGAAGCCGCAAGCTGCGGAGACCTTGCCGGGGGCGAGTGAGGCGGGCTTCGCTCAAGCTCTGCCGATCGTGCGGTCGATATCGATTGTGCGGGCCTGCCGCTCGGCGGTCGGTCGTTGGATCGCCAGCCGCACCCGCACCCGCAGCCGCGCAAGGGGGAATACGCCTGATGATCCGATCCGACATATTGCGGCCCTGCGCTGCCGCAGCGATCGCGCTGGGGACGTTCCTTGCTAGCACCGCCGGCTGCAGCGGCATGAAAACTTCGCAGTCGCAACTGTTCGGCACCCAGGGCAACTATCAGAGCGCCTCGATCACCTATCGCATCGAACAGAACGTGCCGTCGCGTGGCGCGGGCGGACCGGCTTGGGTCAAAAACTTGGTGGGACGCGCCGACCTGCCGACCGAGCGGCGCATCACCATGCTGGCCGTGCGCTATCCGCACCCGGCCGGACGGGCCGGCTATGCCCGGCTGGAATGTATCGTTGCCGCTGCTCCGACTGGCGGCGCCGGGAACTCGCAGCCGCCGGGATGGCTCGAGCGGATCGGCAAACTGGCCGACGACGGACTGCCCGGCATTGCGCTGGCCGAAGGGATTCACGAGGCGATGGGTCTCGATGTGCCCGTTTCCGAGCTCAGCGGCGTGCTGGCAAGACTGGAACAATCTCAACCGGGCGCAATCGCGGCGCAACGTGGCGGCGCGCGCCAACAGGTGGTGCAAGTCTCTTACGAGCTCAACGGCGCGGCGCAACCGCCGCGCACGGCGCGCGTGGCCGAGCTCGACCAACTGATCGCGCGCGTGCGGCGCGACGGCAGCTTGATCTCGCACACGTCGAGCGTCGCCGAGTCGCTCGTATCTCCGCCGGCGGAAACGATCGCCAGCGCTCCAGCAACGATATCCACGATGCCCGCCGCGCAACCTGCGGCGCCGGTAGTCGTGGCCCTTGCGGGGGGCGCGATCCAACCAGCGAGCCATCAGGAACCTCTGGTCGCCTCGCCGCCGACAGTGCAGCGATTGCCGCCGGTCGAATCGGCGCGTCGATGAGGGTTGCCGTCGCTGCGGCTGATTTGCTTGCTTGGATTGGCGACTGCGGGTGACAATGAGCGCTCGCGCGGCGCCGCCGCGCGAATTGCCGTACCAGGAGGCTCGCACATGCCCACTCGCGAAGTAATGTCCGCGCCGTTGCACCAGCCGCCATCGCTGCCGCGCAACCGGCAGGTGGGCATCGGCTGCATTGGCGCCGGATTCATCATGGCCGACTGCCACCTGGTGGCGTATCGCGCTGCGGGCTTCAACCCGGTCGCCATCACGTCGCGCCATCCCGATCGCGCGCGCGCCGTTGCCGTTCGGCACGGCATTCCGGCCGTGTTCGAAACCTATCAGGAACTGCTGGCCGACCCGCGGGTGGAAGTAGTCGATATCGCGGTGCCGCCCGACGTGCAGTTGGAAGTGGTTCGCGAAGTGGTGCGCCACGCCGACCACGTTCGCGGCGTGTTGGCGCAAAAGCCGTTGGGCGTCAGCTACACCGAGGCGCGCGAGATCGTGCGACTGTGCGATGCAGCCGGCATCGCGCTGGCGGTGAACCAGAACATGCGCTACGACCAATCGGTGCGCGCCTGCAAGGCGCTGTTGGCCAGCGGGGAGTTGGGAGAGCCCGTGCTGGCCACGATCGACATGCGGGCCATTCCGCATTGGGCCCCCTGGCAGCAGCGGCAAGGCTGGGTCACGCTGCGCATCATGAGCATTCATCACCTGGATACGTTTCGCTACTGGTTCGGCGATCCGCTGCGCGTGATTGCCAGCGTGCGGTCCGATCCGCGCACGGCACAGCAATTCGCCCACGAGGATGGCATCTGCCTGTACATTCTCGAGTACGCCGACGGCTTGCGGGCCGCGAGCTGGGACGACGTGTGGACTGGGCCGGCGCGCGAGGGCGCGGCCTCCGACATCGGCATTCGCTGGCGCGTCGAAGGCACCAGTGGCGCGGCGCGCGGCACGATCGGCTGGCCCGAATATCCGCAGCGGGCGCCCAGCACGCTCGATTTCACAAGCGTTGCCCGCGGACCCAATTGGCTGCAACCGCGCTGGCCCGAAGTGTGGTTTCCCGACGCGTTCGTAGGCCCCATGGCCGAGCTGCTTTGCGCGCTGGAAGAAAAACGCGAAAGCGTGCTGTCGGGCCGCGACAATTTGCACACGATGGCGCTGGTCGAAGCCTGCTATGTGTCGGCGCGGGAGCATCGGGCGGTCGAGCCGCGCGAGATCTTGGAAAGAGGGTAGAAGCCACAGAGGGCACCGAAGCCACAGTGTGAGCAACGAATGGATGGCTTCGCCTCTCGGTG
>JBBDYK010000258.1:17738-18780 GCA_040901665.1 Pirellulales bacterium
GTGTTCTCCGTGCACTCGGTGGCGAATCGTCCCGAATGCAAATTCCACCCCGGTTGTCCGACGGCCGTGTGCTTGTAGAATTCCCCGGGATTCATCCGAGGGCGAGATTTCCATGGCGGACTGGAATGTGGCGCCTGGCGGCCTGCCAAAACCGGTTGAGCCGGTGCGCGGCGAATGGGTGGACGAGTTGGACGAAGAGACCCTGCGCATGCGGCGCGTGGTCGACTGGCTGAGCGACCTGATGGACACCTGCTTCGAGGTGCCGGGCGTCGGCTGGCGGTTCGGATTCGACGCCCTGATCGGTCTGATTCCGGGCATCGGCGACGTGGCCACCACGGTCGTGTCGCTGTACATCATCGGGCTGGCGGGCCGCAGCGGCTTGCCGCGCATCACCGTGGCGCGGATGGCGCTCAACGTGCTGGTCGACATGCTGCTGGGCGCGGTGCCGGTGTTGGGTGATGCGTTCGACGTGTGGTGGAAAGCCAACCGGCGCAACGCCCGGCTGCTGGCCGAGCGCCTGTCGGATCCAACGGCGCGCAATCGCCGGGCGACGTTCGTCGATTGGCTGTTCGTCGGCGGCACGATCTTGGCATTGGCGGCCGTATTCGTGGGATTGATCGCCCTGGTGGCGCTGGTCTTCGCCGCGGTATGGCAAGGCGTGGCGCGGTTGTTCGGGTAGGAGAGCCAGGCACAGGCCATCCTCCGAGGCCGCGGGACGCAGAGGAGAGAAGTAAAACACCGAAAGAGATTTGCCACAAAGCTCACGAAGGACGAGGAGAAAAAACCGATTCTGGTCGTCGTGTTCGTGGTGGCGTGGTGGTTCGTTTGGGTTTACCACGACGACACGACGGGCACGACGCGAGGAGATATTTGATTCGTGATTCATCCTGTTGAATCCGTGAAAACGGCGGATAGCTTTCTTGGGTTTGTGTTGGGATGGAAAAGTGGTTGGTGTGCTCCCTCGCTGGCGCTTCGGGCTAGTGCCAAAAAAAACGGCACCGCTGCGTGCGATTGCTCGGCGCGCAGCGGTGCCTGGGCGAAA
>JBBDYK010000259.1:0-18132 GCA_040901665.1 Pirellulales bacterium
GCGCCGAAGAGCGTGTCGGGCCGGGTGGTGTAAACGCGAATCACGTCGTCGCCCGCATGGCGCGGAAAGCCGGAGACCGGGCGCACGTTGCGCCATGCTTTGAAATCGGCGCCCGAGGGCTTGCCGGAGCCGGCCGCGGCGGGCGAGCCGATGTAGAAGTCGACCTCCGCGCCGGTCGAGCGGCCGATCCAGTTGCGCTGCAGCGCTTTGATGCTCTCGGACCAGTCGAGCATGTCGAGATCGTTTTCGAGCCGATCGGCATAGGCCGTGATCCGCAGCATCCACTGGCGAAGAGGCAGCCGCAACACCGGATGGCCGCCACGCTCGCTGAGGCCGCCGATCACTTCCTCGTTGGACAGCACGGTGCCCAGCTCAGGGCACCAGTTCACCGGCGCTTCGGACTGATAGGCCAGGCGGAACTCGTCTTGATAGCGGCGCACGGCGTCGGCGCCGGCCGCGGCCACTTCGGGCGGAATGGGCAACTCGGCGATCGGGCGGCCGCGCATCTGATCGGGGTCGAACCAGGTATCGAACAGTTGCAGAAAGATCCACTGCGTCCAGCGAAAGTAATCGGGATCGGTCGTGGCCACTTCGCGATCCCAGTCGTAGCTGAAGCCCAGCATCTGGAGCTGGCGGCGAAACGTGGCGACGTTCTTTTCCGTGGTGACGCGGGGCGGCGTGCCGGTCTTCTTGGCGTGCTGCTCGGCCGGCAGGCCGAAAGCGTCCCAGCCCATGGGGTGCATCACGCTGCGACCGCGCATCCGCTGCATGCGGCAGATGATGTCGGTGGCGGTGTAGCCCTCGGGATGTCCGACGTGCAATCCGTCGCCGCTGGGATAAGGGAACATATCCAGCACGTAGAGCTTGCTGCGCGCCGGCATGCGCGGCACGGCAAACGTGCGATGTTCGGCCCAAAAGGCTTGCCACTTGGGCTCGATGACGGCAGGGTTATAGCGAGGCATGGGCGTGCGAGCGAGTGGAGCGCCACGGGTCAAACGGCGCAGCGATGCCAGGGAACCAGCAACGCGGCCGACCCAAAACGGGCGATTCTACCGCGAAACGAGCAAAGCGGCAAACGCAGGTGGCAAGGAGGGAGTTCCCATCGGTAGCTGGATTCGCAAGAATTCAGCCTGGCGCCAATGGTCTCGATTCCGGACGAGTGGTTTATGCGAGCGAACTACGTCCAATTCTGCGAAGACCTCTGGAGCGATTGGACGAACGATCGCCTCAGAGTTTCCTCATACATCCAAGAGCGCTTCGACTTGAACGCTGCCCCAGAGCCCTATCTGACATTCGGCGCCGGCAAGCGACCGCTGGTTGCACTGTTGACCAATCCTGGCAATACCATGGCGCATCAAAAGCGCGCTGCCGTCCGACGCGGCAACGGACCGCTTTCATCTTCCATGCGCTACTCCGCTGCCGCTGAATCGCTTGGAAAGTTCTATTGCGCCAAGCTGAAAGGTGCGGCACGCGGCCGTATTGAAGCGTTGAAGCAATTGTCGTCGCTGGCCCACTACGACGGAGTGGTATGTGTCGAAAGTTGCCCGTTTCACAGCAAGAGCCTGCCAGGGAAGAAGTCGCTGCTGCAGGCATATCTTGACGACCCATTTCTGGCGGAATACTCCCGGTTGTTGCGAGCATACCTCAAGGATCGCCCGGTGGTCATCGTGTCGGCAGTTTCATCGCGCAAGGCGTTGTCTGCACGAATTGACTTGTCGCCATGGCTGATGTGGCAGGCCGATCTCGCGAGTTTGCAATTCAGTCGAGCAAGGTTCGTATCGCTCACCCAGAAAGGCCGAAAGACGACGTCCGCCGCATTTGTTGACACGTCCCGAGACGGCGCGAAATCGTTGGTCTTGATGATGGGAGGGAATCGCCTGCCCGGGGAGCAGGGCCGACGCAAACTGGCTCAGGTGTGGAATGAGTAGTCCAACGCGAGCGCCGAAAAAGGTTCCTGCCACCTTTTCGACTCTGCCGCCTTTACAACTCCGCGCCTTCGTCCCAAGGGCTTTTGGGGCCTTCGGGCACGGCGTGCTCGGCGGCAAGGGCGGCTTCTTCTGCTTGCACGCGCTGGGGCGGGGCGACGCGCACCTGGCGGAGCTCGTCGAGCAGCGGCCGCAGATTCAATAGCCACACGACAATCGCCACGCCCCAGAGCAACAGCACCAGCGCCGCCATGTCCAGCGGCGGTTTGTCGAAGCAAATTTCGGCCAACGTCCACACGGCGTTGGGGGCTTGCAGCATCGTCCAGCCTGAGTTGCGAATGGCGGGCGACGTCATTTGAATGACCCACGGCGTCAGGCTGCCGAACATCATCAATAGGACGTTGACCACCACCGGCAGCGCCAGCTTCACTTCCACATAGCGCCGCAACCAGCGAATCACGAGCGCGCCGATGCCGAGATAAATCGCCAGATACGCAATCGCCACGGCCGCGGGCCCCAGGATTTCGCTGGGCGAAAGCCACGTTTGCATCGCCCCAAACGCCACGTTCGGTCCGAGGCCCGCTCCGGCGTTGGCGCTGACAGTGTTGCGCAACTGGGCGCCGATCCAGCGGTAGGGCAAAAATGCCAAGAGCGTCACGGCCAGCATGTTCGAGAGCGCGAACATGTAGCCCGTGCCAGGTCCAGGCGTAAACCAGGTAACAAACATGCGTCCCAGGGCCGACTGCGGCAGATCGCGCTTCACGCGCGGCGACAGGTTGCCTGCTTCGCCGGTCAGGAACATGCCGCAGACGTACCAGAAGACGGTACTGAAATAAATCATTCCCAAGAGTACCTCGGGCTCGCCCGAGGCAATCACGGCGAACGCCATCCAGCTCACGAAGGTGAGTTGTGCCGCGACCAACGCCCAGCGCAGCGCGGTCGAGCGATTCTCGCTGACGGTCAGCAATTGGCTGCGGGCCGCCAGGAAGACGATCGCGAAGTAATTAGCGAACAACGATGCGACGCCCCACTGAATGATCCAAAACTCGGACGTAACGACGGCCAGCCCGCCGTAGTACACCAGTTGAAAGATGACCAGGTTCTCGAAGAACAGGGCTGCGAACAAGGCGATGGCGAGCACCACCGACACCCCGATGTGCCGCTGGCGCAAGGGAGCGATGGCACCCAGCAGCAGGCCGGTTGCCGACAGCGCCAGCGAGAGCAAGCAGGTATAGGACACGACCAGCACGATCGTGAAGATGTCGAGCCCGCGCAGCAAGTAGGTAAATGCCAGACAGGGGAAGATGGCCGACAGATAGACCATCATCTGGAGCAGGATGGCGCACATTTTTCCGCTGAGAATCTGGCGAGCGCCCAGCGCCGTGATCGACAGCAGCTCGTACGTGCGATCCTGGCGCTCCGACGACAGCGAATGAAAGGCCGAGTAGGGGGCCACGACCAACAACGGAAATGACAGGATGAGGTGATATACGAACAGCATCCGCGGCCCTTCGGCGGCGTAGTAGACCGAAGGGCCAATGCTGGCCAGCCCGACGATCGACCACAGCCAGCCGGCGGCCAGCATCAGCAGAAACGTGATCACGAATTGGCGGCTGCGCAGGGCCTGGCGCGCTTCCTTCACCAGGATGGGGTTCAAGCGGTCGCTGGCTTTCACCAGCCAGGCCTCGAACCGATCCCAGCCGGTGTCGACGGGCAGCGTGACAAGCTCGGCCAACAGTTCGGCGTCTTGGGGCGGGTCGATCGTGGTCATTGCACCAGCCCTTCGGTGACTTGCATGAACACGTCTTCCAGGCTCTTGGCGCGGCTGCCGAAGGCGGCCACACGGATGCCGGCGGTCACGAAGTCGCGCAGCAGATCGGCCTCGCTCTCGAGCGAGCCGTCGTGCAGGAAGTCGGCCGTTTCACCCACGACGTGCAATTCGTGAATGTCGTCGCGCCCGGCGAGCATGACCCGCACCGGCTCGGCGCCTCCCAGCACGCGCAGGTGCACGGCGCGCCGGGCCTGCCGCGCGCGGTGAATCTCTTCGACCGTGCCAGTGGCCAGCAACTGGCCTTGCTCGATGATGGCGACGGTATCGCACATTTCGGCCAATTCGGTGAGGATGTGCGAGCTGACCAGGATCGCCTTGCCGTCGGCGGCCAACTGGCCGATCATCTCGCGCAACTGGATGCGGGCGCGAGGATCGAGGCCCGCGGCCGGCTCGTCCAGAATCATCACGGGCGGATCGTGAATCATGGCGCGGCCCAGGCACAGCCGCTGCTTCATGCCTTTGGAAAGCCCGTCAATCGGCTTCTCGATCAGTCCGTCGAGCCTGGTGAAGCTCATCACGTGGCGCAAGGCTCGCTGGCGCTCGGGGCCCATCAGCCCATAGGCGCGGGCGAAGAAATCGAGATACTCGCCGACCACGATGTTCGGCTGCGTGTCGAAATAGTCGGGCATGAAGCCGAGCCGCCGCCGCACGCGATCGGCATCTTGCACCACCGAGAAGCCGTCGACGAATGCGTCGCCGTGCGTGGGCATGTCGAGCGTGGCCAGGATGCGCATGCTGGTGGTCTTGCCGGCGCCGTTAGGGCCGATGTAGCCGAACACCTGACCGCGACCCACGCTGAAGTTCACGTCGTAGACAGCCTTGGTGCGGCCGAAATAGCGGTGCAAATGCGCCAGCTCGATCAACGGGCCGTCGGCGACGGTGGCAATGGCGGCGGGGCTGTGCAGAATCATCTCGGTATCACCACGTTCCGCGAATCACGTGCAGGCTTTGGCGCTCGACGAGTCCGTCCATGCCCACTTCCACGTCGGGCGGCCGTTCGACGATGGCGGTGTACGTCCGTTTGTCGGGCAGTTGCGAGCCGATCTCCTGAAACGTCAGGGCCAACATGCCGTCCAATAGCCCGCTGCCGTTAACGGCATACGCATTGCCGAAATTCCGATTGTTGCGACCGGTCGGTCCGAACAAGAGCCTCGCAGCGGGTGTGACGACCGCTGCTGGCGAGCCCCCGGCGCCGGAATTACGGCGGTTGAACATTTCGAGCGACGCATTCTCGGCCTTGGCGTCGTCGTCAAGCACCTCGAGCGCAGCCCGTCCGTCAACCGGGATGTCTCGGCCGAAGTACAGGTCGCCCGCCGCGCTGCGCAGCATGAGGAGCTCGATCTTGGCACCCAGGCGGTTCTCGATGGTGCAGCCCTTGGGCTCAGACGATTCTGCGATGCGCAACTCGCGCTGGCTGGCGTGGGGCCGCACCGTCTCATACTGAGTGGGTGTGCGCGAGGGCACCCAACCTCGCACCAGATGTTGCTCGGGCGTCCAGGCAAGCGCGCGAACCGACTGCACGGAACCCTGATGGGTGGAGTCGCGGAAAACCGGATACAGCGCGGTGCGTTCGGAAAAGTGCAAGCCGTCTGCGGGCGCCATGCCGGTGTAGTAGCTCAGCATCGCCATCGTAACGGCCTCATCGCGCCGTTGATCGAGCTGGGTGAAACTGCGAGCCCGCAAGTAGGCGTCGAAGCCGTCGGCAATCACGGCGTAGGCCACCAGCGACAGCGAGACCACGATAGCGGCCGCCGGCACTGTGAACAGCAACAAGTGCAATCGTCCCTTGCGGCGCAGCAGCCAATAGTTCAATGGTCCGATGCCAACGACGAACAGCGTGATCAACACGCGATAGGCTTTTACCGGCGGCAGGCCGACGTCGGCGATGATGAAATCGTCGAACCCGGGATTGCCATTGTTCATCGATAATCCGTGGCGAAACTCCCAATTCCAGCGGTTGGGTCCAATCGTGTTGAACAGCCAGCGCCACTCGGGGGCGTCGCCGGGAAACGGTTTGTCATCCTGCATGGCGACCACCATCCCCAGCCCGATCTCTCGGTACGCGAACGAGGCCGCGGGGACCGGCTTCTTGCGCTTCTTAAGTCGCAACGCAGCGGCGGCCGCGTCGTCTTCCGACGTTTCGGTGACGACGATCGCTCCGCCGGGTTGCTGCAACGGCGAGAGATAAAGAGCAGGGTCGGGAGCGGACCAGCCGCGCAAAGGCTTGGCCGCGTCGTCGGCGGTCACGGCCAATTGCAGCCGCTCTTCCACGACCGCCAGACCTTGCCACTGGTTGCCGACGTCATAGATGCAAAGATTGCCGCCGGCGCGCGCCCATTCGCCCAGCGCCGTCACGACTTTGGGCCGCGTATTGGCAAGGTTTTCGAGGTCGGAGCGCGCGAGGAAGATGACGTCCAACCCGCTGTAGTTGATCCAGCCCTCGAACAAGTCGGCAGCAGGCAGCGCGGCAAACGACGTGACCTGAGCCGGACCGATTGCTGGCAACTGTCCGGGCGTAGCGGGAGGCGTCTGCCCGTAGTTGTACGTCACGCTGGCGTTGGTGAGAAAATCGAACTTGCTGACGTCGATTTGCGCGGCGGTGACAAACAGCGTAGCCGGCGCGTTGTTCGCTCCGGAAAACCGCGTCTTGAAGGGGCGTATGCTGAACGACAATTCCTTCAGATATCGGCCGTTCTCGTAGACGTCGAGCGACAGCATTACATTGTTCGAGCAACGCGGAAAGGGAATCACTTTGGTTGCGATGGTCGCGCCGGCGGGCAGCTCGACCGCGTCGGTCACCAGGACGGGGCGGCGCTCGCCGAAATAGCGACTGCTGATCTCTAGCGCGATGCGCCGGTTCGCGGTGGACGGCGCACTGCTGGAGACCGTGGCTCGAATTGGCAGATACCCGTACCCGTCGGGCCAGGTGCAATCGAACGTCAGGAACAGGCCGGATGTCGACTTGACGCCGGCGAGCGGCAGCTTGACGTTGAAGCCTTCGTCGCCGTGGGCCGGAGCGAGAACGCCGAGTAGAAGCCCCATTGCCAACAGCGAGCAGCGAACCCCTCGCTCGAGCGCGGCAGCCAGCTTCGCCGGTGAGCTAGCGGCTCGCCACGAGGAGGATCGATATGCCGCTTGTGTCGCCTTCATCTCTCGGTTCCTCCAGCATCGTGCGATGGTTGCCGGCAGGCACACCCGAATGGTCGCGCTGCCATCGTCTCCATCGCCGGCACGCTACGGCGGCGCGAGTTTCACGCCTACGTCGACAGTGGTGTTGCGCGACCGCCGATCGCGCAGTGTGCCCAGCAACCTCAAGAGCCCATACGTCAGACCGTGTACCATCAAAACGACGGACAATCCGAACAGGCCGACGAGCGCGGCAACGGCCCACAACTGTCCGCGCGCAGCGGCGGCGCCGATCAGACACACCAGGGCGCTGAACGAGACCCACGCGAGCAGGCGGCGTAGTGAGAATTGGGGGGCAAGCATCAACCGTGATTGTGGCATAGCCTGACTGGAGATGACAAGAGTTTGCCGCTCGATTTGCCTTTGCGACATGCGTTTTGCCGCCGACGCCGCGAATGGACCGGTGAACTATTCGTCCCCGCGGCGCCATTCTTGGCAAGTTGGTGGGAGCGCCGCTATCGATCGCGGCTGCCGTCTCCGATCAACCGCAGTTCGCCGGCGAGGTTAACTCTCGAAGGGGAACAAGGGCGTCCGCCGGTGCTTGAACTCCAGAGACGTCATGTCGGCCGTGGTGACGCCGGGGGTGTTGACGCGCAGCAAAGTAGGACACACCGGAGCATAAGCCGCCACCGGCGCGTGCACTCCCTTGGCCACGACCACCTGAAACTGCTGGGGATCGACGCCGCAACTGGTCAGTTGTTGCAGGCTGAAGGGCGCCACGCGTTTCGAAGTGAGCATTACGGTCTGCCCGCTGTCGAGTTGAGCGACAACCGTTGGCCCCATGTCGTAGTGGACGCGGCCGCCGTGTCGCGGCTGACTTTCGCTGAAGTGCCCGTCATAGAGTCCGCGCACGCGCACCTTGGCCGTCAGCGGCTTGCCGTGCAGGGCATCGACCTTGCCTCCCATTTCGAGCGTGATGTCGCGTCCGACGCCGGTTTGCACGGACTTTTGCACGCTGTCCGGATCGCACAGCGAGACGAAGCTCTTGGCCACCCGCTTGCTCACCAGGGCTTCGAGCAACACTGTGCCGTCGCCCGGCGAGCCGCCGCCGATGTTGTCGCCCATGTCCAACAGGCACACAGGGCCGGGCGCGGCCAGCGCCTTTTGGATCGCGGCGTCGATGGCCAAGAACTGGCCCACGAAGTCGGCCCGTCGCAGCCGCAGGTATTCGGCGAACTCGTCGGCCAACTGCCGGGCGAGATCGGGATCGTCGTTGGTGGTGACGATGACGCTGGCGCCCATCTCCGGCACGTCGGCATAAGGAAACCCCAACAACAGGCTGTTGGCCAGCACGCGCTTGTCGGCCAGCATGTCGTCGAGCGCTTCGTAGCACTCGCGACAAGGGGAAGTACTGGTGTTCTGCCGCTCGATGTTGATGGCCAAGGGGGGCATGGCCACCGCCTGCGTCGGCCGCACCTCGCCTCGCAACATACGGGCCATCAGCCGGGCCGCCTCCTGTCCGCGCTGCCGCTGGTCGAGGTGCGGATTCGAGCGATAAGCAATCAGCGCGTTGGTGGCTTGTGCCATCTCGTGCGACAAGTTGGCGTGCAGGTCGAGCGTGCCGATGATCGGCATCGTCGGTCCCACGCGCGAACGCAACTCGCGCAGCCAGGCGCCGTCCATGTCGGACCGGCTTTCGGAGACGGCTGCGCCGTGCGGCGCCACCAGCATGCCGTCCAGCTCGCCGGCGTTCTTCAGCTCGACAAGCATGGCCTGCAGCAATTTCTCCAGCGTACGGGCCGTGACCGCGCCGCCGGGCAGCGCCCAGGCGAAGAAGATCGGCACGGCCTGGATGCCTTCTTCGTCCAGCCCGCGCAGAAAGCCGCCGATCTCGTGGTGCGATTCACCGTACTCGCGGGCGATCGCCTGACCGGTGAGCAGCGCGCCTTGCTCGAAGTGTTCCCAGGTCGTTGGTGTTTCTTGAAAGGTGTTCGATTCGTGTTGCAAGCCGATGATGCCGACGCGCATTTACAGGACTCCATACTTTCGAAAGACGTCTGCGGCCTTGGTGCCGGCGCGAATCTCATCGCGCACCCGGTTTTCGGCCGTCACTTTTTCCCACGCCTTTTCGAGCACCTCGGACTCCACGTCCCGAGGCACGACGACGACTCCATCCGCATCGGCAAAAATCATGTCGCCCGGGCCAATCCGCACGCCGCCCACTTCCACCGCCACGTCCACCGCCGCCACACGCTGCCGGTCACGGCTGTCTCGCGGGTTGGCGCCGCGAGCAAACACCGTGAATCCCAGCTCGTGCATCTTCTTCACGTCGCGCACCGCGCCATCGACCAGCGCGCCGGCGCAACCGCGATGCCGCGCGGCGGTCGAGAGCAACTCGCCCCAGATGCCGGAGCGTGTGCTGCCCGCCGCGGCGCCCACCAGCACCTCGCCGTGCTGCACTTCGTCGACGGCCTTTAGTTCCAACTCGTAAGGCCGCGGATCGACGCCCTGCACGTCTTCCCACAACGTCGTCTTGGCCCGGCCCACCAACGCGTCGTGCCCGCTGATGCACTGGAACGCAGCGTTCATCACCTGATTGCGCATGCCCAGCGAATCCAACACGTCGGAAACCACGGCCGCATACAGCGTGCGACGCCAACGGTCGAGATCGTGCGGGTCGATGGGCATCAGGCTTATTCGAAGAGACAACGGCGGCCGGGGCGCGTGCGACGCAAGCCGTTAGTGTAGTCGCTCGGGAAGCGATTGTGCAGCGGGGTCCGAGATGGGTGGCAGGCTGGCTGAGAGTGGTTGCGGCTGCACGCCCAGAGTTGAGTCGTAGAACACGACGTTCTCCAGCACGCGGCTCTCGGGAAGGAAGTGGTCGATCTTGGCCAAATCGTCGGCCGCAGGCTCACCGGGAAAAAGGATGTCCGAGACGATCTCGTCCCCCAAGGCACGCCGCAGCCAAGACAGCTCAGCCGAGGGGTCGCCGCGGCGCACGGAATCTGAAATGGGTCCGCCGTGCATCAAGGCGCCCAAGGGGTATACGCTCGCGCCGTGCGACACGAGTTCGCGGCGCACGGCGGCACGGTCGCGAACCATTTTCACCTGCCATCCGAGACACACGCCCAACACTGTCACCACGACGAACAAAGTTCGCAGGCGGAAGCGGAACCGAGGTCGAATCGGCATGACAGGCGTGTCCGTTGGATGCGGCGACGATTCCAGGCTATCCAAGCCTGCTGCCGCCCACAAGGTGGACGCAACCGGCAACGGCACATGGGGCGGGAACCATGGCCATTGCGGACGCGGCCACGATTGCTACAATGAACACTGAATGAACGTATTCAGTATTCAGTTTTGGGAGCTTTGCCGATGCTCACCCAAAAATCGCCCCGCGCCGCCGTACCGCCTGCGCCGGCAACGTTAAAGACATGGCCGCTGGTACGAGGGCGGCGCTTGCTGGGCTGCTTGCGCGATATTCAGCTTCGGCCGTTGGATTTGTATCGCGATGCCTGGCGCGAGCATGGCGACTTTGTCTGCTTGCGCGTGCTGGCGGGCGTGAACATGTATTTGCTCGCGCATCCGGACGCGATCGAGCACGTGCTGCACGGCAACTTGAAGAATTATCGCAAGCCCGACTCGTTCAATGTGTCGGTGCGTCCGCTGGCTGGCAACGGCGTTCTGACGAGTGAAGGCGAATTCTGGCGGCGGCAGCGACGACTGATGCAGCCGGCGTTCTTGCGCAACTCGGTGGCCCGGCTGAGCACGTCGATGGTCGAGTCGATCGGCCGCTTCGTCGACGAATGGCAGCAAGCCCCCGACGGTCGCACGTTGGACGTGTTGCCAGAGATGATGCGGCTGGCGCTGCGGATCGCCAGCGTGTCGCTGTTCAGCACCGACATCAGCAGCGACGCCGATTCGATCGGCCAGGCCTATCGCACGGCGTTCGAGTACGTCAGCCTGAAGATGAACGCGCGGCTGTTGTTCCAGCCGCTGTGGCTTCCGACGCGGCGCAATCGGGAGTTCAAGCGGAGCAAGGCGCTGTTGGACCGCGTGGTGCTCGAGTTGATCGCGCGCCGCCGCGGCGAATCACCCCGGCAGGACGTGCTCGACCTGCTGCTGGCCGCGCAGGACGAAGACTCGGGCCAGCGCATGAGCGACGAGCAACTGAAGGACGAGGCGCTCACCATCTTGACTGCGGGCCACGAAACGACCGGCGCCGCGCTGGCTTGGACCTGGTATTTGCTGGGTCAGCATCCCGAGGCGCAACAAGCGTTGTACGAGCAAGTGGCCGGGCATCTGCAGGGGCGGCTGCCGACGATGGAAGACCTGGCGAAGATGCCGCTGGTCACGGCCGTGTTCGAGGAATCGATGCGGCTCTATCCGCCGGCCTGGGGCATCCCGCGCGAAACCATCGAGCCGGACGTGATCTGCGGTTATCCGATTCCTGCCAAGAGCGTCATCGTGCTGTCGCAAATGTTGGCGCATCGGCATCCCGATTTCTGGCAGCGGCCCGACGCGTTCGATCCGTCGCGATTTCTGCCGCCACACAACCAGGGGCGGCCCAAGTTCGCTTACTTTCCCTTTGGCGGCGGACCGCGGATTTGCATCGGCAACCAGTTTGCAATGGTCGAAGGACCGCTGGCGCTGGCGGCGATCGTGCAGCGCTTTCGCTGCGAGCTCGTGCCGAACCAGCGCGTCGAGCCGGACGCCACGTTCACGCTGCGGCCCAAGCACGGCGTGCAGATGGTGGTGCGCAAGCGAGCATGAGCAAGACCGACAAGATCATCGCAGCGGCCGGCCAGCGCTTTCGCTACTACGGCATCGCCAAGACCACGATGCAGGAGATCGCAGCCGACGCCGGCGTGGCCGTGGGCACGCTGTACCTGTACTTCAAGAACAAGGACGACCTGGTAGTGGCCTGCGCGGGCGAGTTCGTCGAGCGCCATCGCCGCGAGATCGCCGAGGTGCTGGCTTCGAAAGCGTCGTCGTCGGAGACGCTCCGCCGCTACGTCCTCGGCCGGTTCCGCGCCGCCGAAGACGTCCGCACCGGCACGCGGCATGCGCTGGAGCTCACGCGGGCCGTGCTGCGGCTCAAGCCCGACCGGCTGGCCGAGGAGGGCCAGATGATGCTCGACACGGTCACGCGAATTCTCAGCGAGGGCGTCAAGCGCCGGCAGTTTCGCATCGCGTCGGCCGAGGACGACGCCAAGGTGTTTTTGTTGTCGATTGCCTACTGCTTCCCCAACGCGCTGAGCGAGCCGCCGATTCCGCCGACCGAACGTGATCTGCTGCTGGTGGTGGATTGGTTTTTGGAAAAGTGGCAAGTGGCGCGGAATCTGCGCACCCCCAGCAAGCCGCGCCGCCAGCGAGACACCCGTGCGGCGAGATGAAACGCTGCGCTGGCCAGCATTCGATTGCCTTGAGTATTACTTGACATTGGCGAGCACGCGCTGGAATGCAACGACGAGTAGAAGCAATCCGAAGGACAGTTCGCAGACGACAAGTAACCGGCCGCCTTGGGACTCGGGCTTCAGGTCGCCGAAGCCGAGCGTGCCGAGGGTGAAGATGCTGAAATAGAAGGGATCAATCCAACCTGCCGTCAGCCCGCCGCAAGTGTTCCCGAAAAAGTCGTTCGACCAATACGCAACACCACAATACAGAATGCTAAACGCCAGCGCAACTTGAAAGAAGGCAAGAAACGTAACCGACAGCGCGTGGGCCAGGTTGCCGGTCCGATAGCGATTGATGAAGTGCAGCCAAATTGCCGTCGCCAGTATTTCGTATAGCCGCATAAGGGCCAAAGCAAAGGGTAAGACGATCGCCAATGTCACCCACCGTGAATACTGGGAGTCAAACCCGCCGCGAACCGCCCATACAATAGCGCCGTAGCAGAGAAACAGTATGGCCGTCCAAAACAACCAATACCATTCAACGGCTGCGCGGAAGTGTTCTTTCGCATCACCTGGCGGCATCGACTCTGCACCGCGCCGTCTGTAGTTCAGGCATTGCCTCACGAACCAGTCGACGGGCCAACTGGCAACAGGACAACGCGCCACCAGTTTCAGCAACTGCACGATTGGTCCGTCCGTCGGACCTATCGTGAGGTCACTCGAGC
Source organism: Pirellulales bacterium (assembly GCA_040901665.1). Classification (GTDB taxonomy): domain Bacteria; phylum Planctomycetota; class Planctomycetia; order Pirellulales; family PALSA-1355; genus JTS-RE94. Next base: position 13,004 of record JBBDYK010000259.1, read on the forward strand.
GCTCACTCCGCTGTTGATCGGCAATAGCCAATGGAGTTTTGTCGGACGTCGGATCGGTTGTCATTGCGTTTGTCCTTGGCATAGAGGGGTGTTTAAGGGGAAGGGCGGAACCCAGCTAATAGGTAATTGCAATCACACCAAGGGTGTGGTGAATGGAGATTCTAATCGAAAGCGGATGAAACGCCATTCCCTGTGCTCTGGTCCTGACAGCGCGGGGGCTGTCCGGCGCCTGGTCGGGCGCGAACCCCGTTGATTGCGACCGTGTCAAAGCCGTCGCTGCCAGGCTGTTTCGTCGCGACAACCGTTTCCAGACGGGTGCCCCCATGATTCCCATGCTCATCGTCGATGCCTTCGCGGAGCGAGCTTTTGCCGGCAATCCGGCGAGCGTTTGTCTGCTCGAGCGCTGGCCGGCCGACGAGTGGCTGGCGAAGCTGGCGGCAGAGATGAACCATTCGGAGACGGCGTACCTGGTGCCCGAGGGGGGCGACTTCGAGCTGCGCTGGTTCACGCCGGCGGTTGAGGTGGATTTGTGCGGGCATGCCACGCTGGCCTCGGCCGCGGCCCTTTATCACACGGGCCGGGCATCGCCCACGCAGCCGATTGTATTTCACACGCGCAGTGGTCCGTTGACCGCGACACGTCGGGGCGATGAGATTGAGCTGGACTTTCCAGTCACTCCGGCCGAACCCGCGACGGCGCCGGAGGGATTGCTGGCGGCGCTGGGAGTGTCGCCTGCGAACGTGGGCCGCAGCAAGTTCGACTACCTGGTGGAAGTGGCGGGGGAGGACGTGGTGCGGGACATGACGCCCGACTTCCGCGCCTTGCTCGACGTGGAGTGCCGCGGCGTGATCGTGACGGCGCGGTCGTCCGACGCGGAGTTCGACTTCGTGTCGCGTTTCTTCGCGCCGCGAGCGGGCGTCGACGAAGACCCGGTGACCGGCTCGGCGCACTGCACGTTGGCCGCCTACTGGCACGAGCGCTTGGGCAAGTGCGAGTTCCGCGCCTTGCAGGCCTCCGCGCGCGGGGGCATCGTAGGCGTGCGGCTGGCGGGGAACCGCGTGCAGCTTGGCGGTCGAGCCACGATCGTGCTGGAAGGAACGCTGACGACCGCGGCGAGCCCCCACTGAGGCGATAACCACCTCGGGCAAAAACTCACTCGCCCAGGTCCAACTCCGACCACTCGCGCTCGTAGCAGCGCTCGAGATGGACTTGCCGCGATATCAACGCGCACAAGAGCGGAAAAACCGGGGCGAACCAACAACCAAATAGAAAGTAGTCCACGCTCGCCCGCAAATCTCCGGACAAACCCCAGTAAAACAGAAAGGCGAACAACGGTAGAAAGACCGCCGCGCCGAGCATGCAGCCCGCCGCCCGTCGCCACGAACGCTGCCGCTGCGTGCCAAAAAGCGCTTCGCCCAACACGGGACTCAAACCGCCCATCAAGCAGCCAAACGCGCCGACAAACACGCCCTGCATGATCGCTACGCGCACTCCAAAATCGAGCGTCAGGCGGCGGCCATCCAGCAACACACCCGGCAAGATCACGAAGAACATGGCGACCATGCTCGCCAGTCCCACAAGACTATGCCGCCAGACTAATGACCGCAGCGGCGCACCCTGCGTCCAATCGAACCGTTCCGAAACCAATCCTGCGCGCTGCCAGACAGAGACCGTCCGTTGCAGATCGGCCGTCAATGGATGGGGCGCGCCAAAGCGTGCACCCGTACTGACGAGCGCTTTCACCGCGTCGCCGTGTGTAGCGAATTCGTCGGCATAGACTTCGCTAACGTGCGCCAAGAGTTCCTCGCGCATGGCTTTCTTGCGGGCGCGCGGTGCGACGACCGGTCGCACGGCACGTTCCACCAGGATCTTCAGTCCGAGAGAAATGTCGTCGTTCATCCTCGGTCTCCTGAGGCTTCTCCGTTGCCGCTACGCCGGCGCGGGCGCTCCGACAATGGCTCCCACCACGCTGACGAATTCGGTCCAGGCTTGTCGGCCGGCGTTGAGGTGGCGCTTGCCCTTGCGAGAAAGGCGATAGATGCGTCGCCGCGCGCCTTTTCGGCCGTGTGCTTCGGACTCCCAGGCGGCTTTGACGAGGCCGGCCGCCTCCAGGCGATAGAGGGCCGGGTAGAGCGATCCCTCCTTGAGCCGCAACAGGCCGCAGCCGGCCGACTCCAAGCGGCGCAAGATCTCCAGCCCATGCGCCGCGTCACGTTCCAGCGACGAGAGGATCATCGTGTCCAGGTGGCCGCGCAGCATGTCGCCTTCGATAGCTCGCATGGCGATTATCCTAGCCTGTCTTGGTATTGAAGTCAAGCAGCAGTCGGGAGGCGGGAGGCGGGAGACGGGAGGCGGGAGACGGGAGGACGATACGGGCGTCGTTGCGTCGCGGGCTGGGGCACTTGCCGGTTGTTGCCGTTGCGGCTACAAGGGGGTCGCGTTCATGGCACATCCACGTAGCAGGAGGCGTTTCATGGCGACTTTGATTTCCAAGGCCACGCGCGTGCAAGCGGCGGGCACTCCGCCCAAGTCGATCGAGGAGTTTGTCGGCCGCGTCAATTCCGGCACGCAGGAAGTGAGCATCGCGCGGATGGTGAGCCCCAGCGGCTGGATCGAGCCCGGTCAGCAGCCCGAGTTCGACGAGTACACGCTGGTGCTGCGCGGCAGCCTGCACCTGGAGCTCGAGACCGAACAGCTCGACGTGGCGGCCGGCCAGGCCGTGATCGTGCCGGCCGGCGAGTGGGTGAAGTACAGCACGCCGGGAGCCGAAGGCGCCGAATATGTTTCGGTGTGCATCCCGGCGTTTGCGCCGCGGTTGGTGCATCGGGATGAGGAGTGAGGAAGCAGTGTGGAGGCTGGAGCGGGCAGGCTGGAGGCTGGAGGAAAAAAAGAAGCGCTGGCGGTGGATTGGTCGGCGGGAGCCTCGCCCTCGCGGGTTGAAGACACGCTGAAGCGTGGACTCCAACGAATTCTTCCTCCCGCCTCCCGTCTCCAGCCTATTTCCAGTGCCGGTCGGCGAAATCGAGATATTTGAGCCAATCGAAGTCGGTCAGCGCGTGCTTGCCGGCGCGGATGTGATAGCCGATGGCGGCGCCGGTGGATTGGTTCAACGGGGGCGGCTCGCTCGTGCCGAGGCCCGGCAGGCCGAACAGCCGATAGACGGGCTCGGCGCCGCTGGCTGCCAGGAATTCGCCGCGCGGATCGGCCCAGCCGTCCTCCGCGGCGCTGGCCACATAGACGGGCCGCGGCGCGGAGAGAGCCACCAGCTCGTGCTGATCGACGGGCAACTGGTCTTCGCGATCGTTGTACTTCGAAAAGTTTTCGCAGAACCAATGCGGGAAGACGCGATTGATGCGCGCTACGGTCTCGCCGAACCGCCGCCGGCTGAGCGCGGCGCCGCCGCAGCCCGAGTCGTTGGAGATGACCATGGCGAAGCGCGGATCTTCGGCACCGGCCCACAGCGCGGTCTTGCCCATCCGCGAATGGCCGATCACGGCAACGCGCCGCTCGTCGATGGCCGGATCGCACGCGAAGTAGTCCAGCGCGCGGCTCAGACCCCAGGCCCAGGTGGCGATTGCGCCCGGCTCTTCCGGTCCGGGCGAGCCCGTGCGGTCGGGATTCCATTGCTTGAGCAAGCCATCGCGAAACTTCTCCTTATCGTCGGGACAAAAGTCGGCTGCGTCGAGCGTGGCGATCGCGTAACCACGATCGAGTATCACGCTCAAAATGTCCTTGCCGGGCAGGGGCATGCCGACGTCTTCGGTGAGCAATTTGCCGGGGATCGGATCGTCAGACTTGGTGTCGAACAGGTGCATGCCGACGAAGGCCGGCGCCGGCCGCCGCCCTCGTCGCGGCGCGAACAGGGTGATCGCAAACCCCGGATAGGCGCCGCCGCGACCGAAGAACGTCACGTCGACTTTCTTGCGCGTGCCTTTGCCGTGCCAATCGGTTTCGGTGACGTGAAACCGCATGCCCTCTGGCTCGGGCGGGCGGCGGCCATAGACGTGCTGCTCGAACATGGCCAAGAGCTCGGGCCGTCGCTCGCTTCGCCACATGGCGGCGCTGGTGACCGGGCGCCCGTCGTTCATCACCAGCGGATCCGGCAGCACGAACCGCGGCACCTTGCTCTCGTCGTAGTTGAACTTCTCGTCGTCGGCCGCTGGTGCTGGGGATGCAAAAGAACCGGCGAGCAAGACCGCGACGAGCGCGAGAGCGGGGCGGCGGGAACAAAGGGAGTGTGTCATCGGGGGCATTCTTATCAAGTGGTGCGCCAGCGGCGGGAGGCGCCGCCAGTGGACGGGCGACACGCTATAATGTCGCCACGCGGTCCTCGCGATGCAACCCGGAGAGCCAAACATGATCGAATTGGAAGAGCGCGGTCCCGTGACCCTCCTGCGACTGGTGCGCGGCAAAGGCAACGCGCTGAACCTGGATCTGATCAATGCCACGGATGAAGCACTGCAAACGCTTGAGCGAAACGCCACACGGGCGGTCGTCCTCACGGGGCAGGGGAGTGTGTTCGGCGCGGGCGTCGATCTGCCAGAGATGGCGGCCGGCGGTGAAGCGTATATCCGGCAGTTCGTGCCGCGCATGAACCAGGTGTTCGAGCGGCTGGCGACGTTTCCCAAGCCGCTGGTGGCCGCGGTGAACGGCCACGCGATTGCCGGCGGCGGCATCGTGGTGATGGCCTGCGACCAGCGGATCCTGGCGCGCGGCAAGGCGCGGATCGGCTTGACCGAGGTGCTGGTTGGCGTGCAGTTTCCCGCTTGGGCGCTGGAGATCGCGCGGTTCGCCACGTCGCCACAGCATTTTTCGGAAATGATTCTTACCGGCCGCACGTACTTGCCGGAGGAAGCGCTGGCGCGAGGGTTGGTCGACGAGCTGGTCGAGCCTGAGCAACTGCTGGACCGGTCGCTCGCAGTGGCCGAAGAGATGGGCGCGATCCTGCCGGCCACGTTTGCCGCCACGAAGCTGGCCGTGCGCCGCCCGCTGCTGGAGGCGGTCAAAAGCCAGCAGGCCAACCAGGCCGCGATCATCGACTATTGGGCTTCGCCCGAAGTGCTGGCGATGGTGCGCGAGTTCGTGGAGAAGACGATCAAGCGGAAGAGTTAACGCACGACGCCGCGAGA
>JBBDYK010000259.1:18142-18675 GCA_040901665.1 Pirellulales bacterium
GAGATCAGCCATCACGGCAACTTCACTTTCCCGATCCGGTCGTTGAGCAAGCTGCCCAAGTAGAGATGGCCGTCGCGCTCGACGGCCGAGGTGATGGCGAACAGGCGCTGGCCGGTCGGATCTTGCAGGCTGTCGACCATCTTGCCATCCGCGTCGAGCTTGACGACGAACGCGTAGGGCTGGGGCTTGGGCCAAAGGAAGCGCGGCAGCTTGGCCAGCACGCCCTTGGCAAACGGGCGGGGCGAAAGCCACTCGGCCTGGTCGTTGCGAATCGTGAACAGCGCCAGCCAGAACCCGCCGTCGCTGGCGGCCGTGATGTTGTCGGGGAAGCCGGGCAGATTGTCGAGCAGCTCTTCGGTCTCGCCCGCCTTGGGTCCTTTGAGCCAGTGGCGTTGGATGCGATAGCGGTACGTTTCGTTGATCAGCAAGAAGTCCTCGTCCTTCGACAGCGCCACGCCGTTGGCGAAGCTGAGCTCGTCGACGAGCACTTCGACTTTCATGGTGGCCGGATCGTATTTCAACAGCCGGCCGTG
>JBBDYK010000260.1:0-18545 GCA_040901665.1 Pirellulales bacterium
GTACCGGGGAGCCAGCTGCCGACATCACAGTTATTGCGACCGACGGCACGAACGACACCATCGAGTACACCACGACGGTCGCCGCCAATGGGACGTGGTCGATTCTGGACATCGACGTGAGCAGCCTGGATGACGGAATCATCACATTCGACGTTACCATGACCGACGTCGGTGGCAACACGACCACCGACAGCGTCACCGCCGAGAAGGACACCGTAGCGCCGATAGTCGATCTGACGGCCGTCACCAATCCGATCAACGCCGCAGGCGCCGCTGCCACGACCGCCAGCGGCACGGGCGAGGCGGGCGCTAGCATATCGGTGGTCGCCAGCGACGGCTCGACCACCACGACCGCCGTGACTACGACCGTGGCCGGCGCCGGCACGTGGAGCGTCTCGAACATCGACGTCAGCGAACTGGACGACGGTACGATCACTTACTCGGTCACCGCTACCGACGCGGCGGGCAACTCGTCGACCGACACCCTCACCGCCGAGATGGACACGGTTGCTCCAGACATTGATCTGCTGCTCGTGACCGATCCGGTCTTCTCCGGCAACGTCGCCACGACTGCGGCCAGCGGCACCGGCGAAGTCGGCGCCAGCATCGTGCTGGTTGTCTCCGACGGCACGAACTCCACCGCCGATCTGACCACGACCGTGGCTGGCGATGGCACCTGGAGCATCATCGACATCGACCTGACCGACTTGGACGACGGGACGATTACTTACACGGTCACCGCCACCGACGCCGTTGACAACGCGGCCACGGATACACTCAACGCAGTCAAAGACGTCGTCGCCAACGCCGCCTTCCTTTCGGCGACGAATCCCATCAACGCGAACAACGTCACCGCCGTCTCGACCATCGGGACGGGCGAAGATGGCGCTGACATCGAACTGGTCATCTCCGACGGCGCGAATCCCACAAGCGCGATGACGACTACGGTCGCCGGCGGAATGTGGTCGTTCTCCGGCATCGACCTGAGTGCGCTCGATGACGGCCCGATCACCTATACTGTCACTACCACAGACGTCGCCGGCAATACCTCGACCATTGTGTTCAACGCCGACAAGGATACGGTGGTGCCGGTGGTCGACTTGCAGTTGGTGATCGATCCGGTGAACGCGGCCAACGCGTCGGCCACGTCCGCTGGGGGCTCCGGCGAAGTGGGCGCCACGATCTCGCTGACTGTCACCGATGGCACGCTCGTCACGTCCACCTACACCGGGGTGGTGGCCGGCGACGGCAACTGGGTTATCGTCGACATCGACGTCAGCACGCTGAACGACGGCACGATCACCTATTCGGTCACCGCCACCGACGCCGCCGGCAACGTATCGGCGCCCGACACTCTGACGGCTGAGAAAGATACCGTCGCGCCGGCGGTCGAGATCACCCTGGCGACCGATCCGATCGACCCAGGCAACGAAACCGACGCGTCTGCCAGCGGCACTGGCGAAGTCGGCGCCACGATCGTGCTGTTCGTCACCGATGGCAGCAACAACACGATCGACTACAACACGATCGTGGCCGGCGACGGCACTTGGGCGTTCACCGGCATCGACGTCAGTGGATTGGACGATGGGACGATCACCTACACCGTCACTGCCACTGACGCCGCGGGCAACAGCGCCATCGACACGCTCGACGCCGATAAGGATTCGATCGCCGATATTCTAGCGGCCAACGAGGACGGCTTCGGCGATCCGCTGGACACGGAGTTCGCCCAGTCGGGGGAAGGTTTCGCGGAATCGGTCGATTCGGCGTTCGAGGACGAGCTGTCCTGGCTTGCTTAGCAGCTCGTTGAGTATTTCAACGGGCCACAAGCGCGTCGCGAGCGTTTAGAAGTTGCACTCGACGCCGAAGTTGATGCCCTGTAGCCAGATGTCCGAGTCCACATAGGTAAATCGCGGTTGCGAACCGGGTGTGCCTGGCGGGAACTGGCTCGGATCGACGTTCAGATCGACCTGGTCGCCCGGCCGCACCACGTTGGTGACAATCATGAGCGTATAGCCCAGGTTGAGTCGCCACAGCGGCGTCAATTGATAGCGCAGATCGGCGCCGAACTCGGGCAGCACGGCAAACTGGTTACGATGGTAGCTGCCGATGTTCGAGGGCAGCGCCAGAATGCCACCTTCGAAGTCCGTGGCGTCGCCATCGGGCAACGTGCGCACCGTACTGCCGTTGATGCGGACGGTTTGCGAGTTGGCTCCCAGGGCCAGCTTGGCCAGCAGGTCCAAGGTCCAGCAGCCGTTGATCATTTGCGCATTCACGCCGATCTGTCCGCCGTTGAACGTGTTGCGAGTGTTGAATCGGTCGGAGATGTCAAAGGTCGTACCCACTTCGATGGGGCTCTGCGGATCGATCGACGTCGTGAGCGTGGTGACACCCAAACCTTCGGAGATGCCGAAGTACCGGTAACCGGCGATTACGTCGAACCGTTTCCAGCAATCGGCCACCAGCATGCGGCGCAGATTGATGTCGCCGCCGTAGACTTTGCTCTCCGCGTTCACGTTGATCGAGCCGGTAACGAAGCCTGGATACGCGATCAAGTGCGCGTCTTGCGCCTCGGTGAGCACGTTGAAGAATGGCCGCGCCAGAATCGGATTGCCGCTCGATGAATTGAAGTATTGTTGGTTTACGTCGCCCAGGAAGAAGTACGACGTGTCGATGCCCGTCATTTCGCAACAGTTGAACCAGTAGCCCAAGGTGAACCGGCCGCCCGAGCGTCCCGATTGATTGACGCGCTGGTCGCCGAAGAGGATGGTCGCGTCAGGCAGGATGCCGGCGTCGACGCGATCCGTGCCATTGGGACTGGTCGTGACCAAGGGCGGAGTATCCGCGCCGCGCACCCACCAATACAAATACTCGGCGCGTCCCCAGAAGCCGGGCATCGGGCCCGAGCAACAATCGTCGCAGCACTCGCCGCAGTATCCGTCGGAGTAGCCCTGGTCCCACGACTGTCCCTCATAGAATTCGCCGCTAGAGGGTCCTTCCATCACCATGCCTTGCGGCACGTCTTCCTGAAAGTGGCTCGGTTGAACGTAGCGGCGTTGGGGTTCCTGATATTGGGCCCTGCGCACCGGCTGTGAGCGCGAGCGACGCGGCGCTTGGGCCGGATAGCGATCGGGCTCCCGGTATGCGGCCGGCGCCGTCGTGCCGCCGCGGCGCAGTTGCGGCGGCGCCGCCTGGTCGTAGCCCGGCAAACGGCTCTTGGGACGTTCCATGGGTGCCGCGAGCGCCAGCGATGAGCAATGCGCCGCGACAACTATCGCCAGGATGACAAAACCGCGCATGACCTGATTCCTCAACTGGGGTGTTCCGTTCCTTGCTGGCGTTCGGGCTGCTAGCTGGCCGCGCCTGCCGGGCGCGCGTCCGATACGTGAGCAAGCCACGTCGTAACAGGTTTTTCGGTCGAAGCGGTCGTAGCAGTTGAATGGAAAACTCCGACTGTGCCGAATTTGTCGCGCAAGGCGGTTGGAGAATCTGGCCGGGCTTTGACTTCCCACCAGTGCGCACGCTGGCGCCTTGCTCATTCACTTTGCCTTGGCTGCCTGAGCGTTAAGCATATGGCGCCGCCGCGCCGCGCCGGCAGGCCCCGCCGTGAATTTTGCTATCGCCGGTAACCGCTTGAAAGCGAGCAACTTGCGTCCGTCGTGCAGGAGCGACGTCCGGGCTTTGGTCCGGCACTTGCTTTACAGCCGCAACGACCAGTCGCGTGTTGGGCACGTCGCTCAGCGACGCCGATTGGTAGCAAGTGCCCCTGTTCGAGAGCTGTGATTTCCCATCTACCTAAATCACGACCGAACTGGTTTGGGAGGGCCGCAGTCATTAGTGGACTGGCTGCGGTCGGCACCTTGGGCGGTTTCGACGGCGTGACTGTCTTGCGAGCTGCTACGCACGCATCAAGCTCGCATTGTTCGCCACCTACCTGGCACGTCGTCTAAACCGCCAATTTTAAAATTCTCAGCTACGGCAACCAGCCCGTAGATCAAAGCACGGCCGACACGTGCGAGCAACTGCGCGCGGGCCTGTGCCAGCGTTGGCTCGGTGCTCCCGCAACAAACGACTGGAGTCCCAAATGTCACGTGGTCATCCATCCCACCGCTGCCAGCTATCTGGCCGAAGTGGGCAGCGCCGGACGCTCGACCGTAGCCTCGGCGTTAGTGCAACGCGAAGCCGGGCGGATCGCCCTGCGCCGCATTGACGTGCGCGATACGAGCCACGGCGCCTTTGGCCACGAGCTTGCGCACGTCGTGCTGGCCGATCGCTTCACGCGCGAGCCGCTGCCACGCTGGGTCGACGAGGGCATCGCCATCCTGGCCGACTCCGCCGATAAGCAGCGCCGGCACGCCCGCGATTTCGCAGAGGCACTCTCCAACCGCGCGGAATTCCGCCTGGTGGAGTTGGTGGCGATGGAAGATTATCCCCCGGCAGGGCGCTGGGGCGCGTTTTACGGCCAGAGCGCTTCGCTGGTCAGCTTCCTGGTGCAGCAAGCCGGCGAGCAACAGTTTCTCGACTTCGTGGCCGCCGCGCTCGAAAGCGGCTATCAGCAGGGCCTGCGGGAAACCTACGACATGAGCATCGCCCAGCTCGAACGCCGCTGGCGCACGCACGCCCAGCGCAACTCGACGGGCGAGCCCCAGTTCGCTACGTCACGCCGCGTTGGCGAATCGGCCGTGGCGCTCGACTGAGCCCCCCGCGTAGCTGAACTCGCAAGAATTCCGACTGTAGCTTCGCTTGATCCCTGCGAGTCCAGCTACCCGGAAAACGCCGCTGCCTGGCCCGATCGCAGCGCGAACTTCTCTTGCGAATGGCAGTAGAATAGATAAGAATCCAGAGGTTGCTTTTCGCACACCTGGGCGAGCTTGGCGCCGAGTGGGGGAGTGTGCCAGTAGGCACTCGGTCACGTCGTGCGCACGGCAACAACCACTGGAGAGGTGGCTGAGTGGTCGAAAGCGCCGGTTTGCTAAACCGGTGACCGGGAAACTGGTCCGCAGGTTCGAATCCTGTCCTCTCCGCTTCGTGCATTTAGCAGGAAGGTGTCGCCTATTGCCGGAATTCGCACACACGGCGCACCCATTGCGAGTTGTGAGTCGCTCGTGCGATTCACGACGAGTCGCGGCCGGCAGCGTCAACCTAGACGGCGTGTCTTACTGCTTGCCGGATCCTGTGGCCCATTACTCGCCGGTTTCGCCGCTGCTTAGCGAGATCTCGATCGCGCTCAGAATCGGCATCTGCTGGGGTGAGGCGTCGGGCGACTTCGACGCGAACTCGATCGTCAGCTTGTCGGCGACGTTCACGCCTTGAACGCGCCGGACCAGGGCCCGACCGCGACCGCCCGCTTCGGCGACGATGTCCAGGCTTTGCACAGCATCGCGACCTTGCACTCTCAGGTCAAACACCCGGCTACCGGCCGCGTCGTTCTCGACGTCGGCAAAGTACAGGGTCACATCGTAGTCGGCGGGCCTGTCGTCAGGACCGCGCAGCGGAACCGTGCATTGGGTCATCCCGCGAGCCCACGATGTGAACACCCACGGGGTATCCGCGCCAGCGATCGGGGTGGATTCCTCATTGACGGCAGTAAACCCTCCCGTTTCGAGCAACTGCACGTCGAGCTGCAGCTTCGCTTCCAGGCCCGTCTCCTTATAGGGCTGGGGACGCGGATAGGTCAGCCAAACGGTCCCATGCGCATCGCGGCGGTCGCCGGGCGCCCCGAAGTTAATGGCCAGGTGCTTTACCGGCGTCATGGCGCCGACCGAGCTGGAGATCGCCCAGGGACGTCGCGGCTCGCGCGGCTCGAACACCACGGTCGATTCGATGGAAAACAGGCAGACGCACCCTGCGCCCGCTTCCGGAATCATCACCAGACCGTTTGCCGGCACCGCGTTAATCCAGCAGCCGAGGCGGTGCCCTGCGAAGTGCTGCACGCCAACGTCGGAGGTAAGATCGTAGAAGCCCGTGTAGCCGCTACGGAAGAAGAGCATGCTCTCGCAACCGGAGATCATGCCGCAATGGTGGCCCGTTCGCATGATGCTCCAGGGCTCGGGCTGACCGGTGACGGCATTGGTCCTCATTTGCTGTTCGCCGGTGTAAAGATCGAAGCTCCACGGTTCGGCGATCACGCGTTGGCCGACGATGATCGGGCGATGGCGGTAATTGGCATCTTTGTGCCAGAGCACGCCCTTCCCGTCGGCGCTAAGCGCCACCAACCGCCGTCGCGAGAACTCGCCCGCCATGAATTGTTGCCAATAGTGACCGTTGGCATTGGCGCCGCACAAGAGCAGCACGCCTCGGTCGTACAGCATCGTCAGTTTTCCGCCACCCGTGCCGATCTCGCTACAATCGGTCACATCGATCGGTAGCGCCCAGTGTTGCTTGCCGGTTCGCGCATCCAAGGCCACGGCGAGCCGCACGTCGTTTTCCTTCAATCGCGCCTCTTCGATCTTGGCCTCTTCGGGCGTCAGATCGCTTAACGGGGTCTTGTCCTGTCGCAGCAGGGCCGCGCGTTGTTCGGGTGTAATGAAGCTGTCGATCAAAAATACGCGGTTGGGGCCAAGCGCCACCGTGTGGTGCGAGATGCTTTGGCCTTGATACTGCCAAAGGTGCTCTCCATTGCCGGTGTCGATGGCGAAGATCATATCGGTGGCATCGTCGGTTCTTTTGCCGCGGCGCCGCCGGGCGGCCTCGACCTCGGCTCGAGTCGTGGCGGTGCCGATCAGCAGACCGTCGAGGTAGGCGACGTAGCCCCATTCATGCGTCGTTCCGTCGGCCGTCGGCGGCAATTGATGAACGCGGCGCAGTGCGCCCGTGGTCAGGTCAATCTCGTGACACTGCTTGCCCGCGAACATGAAGACGCTTGTGTCGTTGGCGGCGAGATTGCCGGGATTCTGGTTGAGGTAGACGCCGGTGCGAACGGCTTCCGGGTTTTTGAATTCCCAGAGGAACTGCCCGTTGTAGGCGTCGTAGGCCACGACCGTTTCGTCGCCCTGCACCACCAGTCGGCCATTGACGGCCAAAGGACCGACCGCGCCGTCGTGGCGATTGACCATCATCGTCGGACCGGGATCGCCGAACCAAAGCACGCCCAACCCTCCGCGGAGCCGTCGCTCTTGGCTAGCGGCAGTGTTGCCGGCGTCGCCGTATTGGTGCGTCCAGCTCCCGGCGCCAGGCAGGGCGCCGCGCGTGAGCAGGGCCCACGAACCTTCGCTGGTGATCTTGGCTTGCTCGCCCAACTGTGCGCTGTCCAGCCAACCTGTCAGCCTGTCAACGGTCGCAGCTTTGCCGGGCGCTTGCGCCGGCCGGCCAAGACAAACCACGCCGCCAACCGGCTTCAGATGCCGGACGACCGCCTCGGGTGAAACGCCGGGCAACTCGCCCGTGGCCAATAGCGTGTCGGACACGATCAGATTCGCGAAATAGTTCGAGTACGGCAGGTCGGCGAGTTCGGCGTGATGCACGGTCACGCGATGTCCGTAGTAGCCCGCCGCCGACAGGGCCCGTCGGGCCTCATTCACTTTCGCTTCGTCGGAATCGATCGCATAGATTCGCAGGTCGCTGCGCCGCGCGAGCTCGTAGGCCAACTGCCCCCGCTCGTTGCCTACGACCAGGCAAAAGCCTGCATTGACTCCGCTGCGCCGCAGGATTTCGTCGGCCGCATCGCCGTAGAGCTGGGACGTCTCGTCCTGCGGATACGGACTCGCCACCGTCGCCGACGCGGCGGCGCTCGACTTGGACGACTCGCTTCCAAAGCAGACGATCTGCCCGGCGGTCGTGCTGACGAAAAGGCGTCCGTCGACCACGGCCAGGCCGCGGGCATCGCCCGTTATTGGGGCCGACCACGTCTTTTGGCCCGTGGCGGCATCGTACGCCGTGACGATCTCGCGCCCACCGACGATCACGGTGTTGCCGGCGACGATGAGCGATGATTCACTTGCATCGGGAACCGACCAGACAACACCTTCCTCCGTGAGTTGCACTTTTTCTTCGAGCAACTTTTTCAATCGTTCCTTGGCCTCGTCGCCGGCGGCGCCGCTGGCGCGTGCTAACCTCGACTCGGCGGCGATCTTGCCCTCCAGCGCATTGCGTTTGCGGCTCCACACGGCATAGGGCAGGCGATCGAGACGCGACACCTTGGCGCCGTTGGCCACATAGGCCGCATCGCCGGCGACGGCCATTTGCCGGCCGTCGAAGTATCCGAAGCCGGCATCTCCGGACTTTTGTTCCATCGCAAAAATATGGTGAGCGCCCCAACTGTATATCTGTCCGTCGGCCAGCAGCGACTCAGTGCCGCCGACGACCCCGCCGGCGCTGGATCCACCATGCGTCCGCTTGTGCACCAGGTCTCCGGTGCGGCGATCGATGGCGGCCGGCAACGACCGACCGGAGGGGACGATCAACAACTCGTCGGTGGCCAGCAAGTAGCCCTGCGGCGAGAGGTCGTTGCGACCGGCATCGCCGTGGCTGATGTTATCGCGCCTCCATACGATCCGGCCATCGGCCGCATCGACTGCGTAAAGGTAAACTTCCTCGTGCGGAAACAGGCCTGCGCCGAAATAGGCCGTGCCATCAGCGACCAGAACGCCGGTGCGGATCGGCCAGCGGCTGATCATCTCGCCGCGCGCAATCATCCACTCGTCGGCCGGACCGGCGCGCAGTTTCCAAACCGGCTTGCCGGTCGCCGCGTCGAGGCAATACGCGAAGCCGTCGTCGGAGCCGAAGTAGACGCGACCCGCGGCGACGGTTGGCGCCAGCCGCACCGGTCCTCCGGTGAAGAATGTCCAGACCGTTTCACCGGTGTCGGCGCGGCGGCAATGGACCTGGTGATCGACGGACGAGCCGAAGTAGAGTCGACCGTCGGCGACGGCGACGTGCAATGCGTCGTCGAACTTGACCCGTTCCATGATGATCCTTCGTTCGAAGTCCTTGCCGTCTTCGCCGGCCCAACCCTTGCGCGGTTTGGCCGGAGCAGCGTAGTCCCAGTGAACGACGAGCGGCATCGAGAGTTGGTCCGGCGTCGACCCTTGGTGGGTGATGCCGCCTCGGTAACTCGGCCAGTCCGCGGCCTCGGCGAGGGCGAACATCGATCCCATCAAGGCAAACGGAAGAGCAAGGAGGCGATGCGACTTCATGGGATTAGCTCCTTTGACCGTTCATCCGGAAACGTGGGGTCATTCTACGATCAACTCGATGCCGTTCAAAATCGGGAAAGTCGTCGGTCCGGCGTCCACTGGCGAACGCGAAGTAAACTCCGCCAACAGCGGCTTGTCGGCCTCTAACTGCACTCCGTGAAACTCTTTAACGATCGGCCGTAAAACACCTCCGGCCGCGGCAGCCGGATCGAAGGCTGCAAGCACCGTACGACCCTGCAAACTCACATCGAACACTCGGCTACCGCTGTGTTCATTGTCAGGATCGCAGAAGTGCAGCCGCACCGTGAAGGTGGCCGGTTCCTTGCGGCCCGGATCGATCGTCAACCGGCGGATGCCGCGACAGCCCGAAGCTGCCACCCAATTGAACTTGCCGTCTCCGTGGACGGCTGAAGAATGACGACAATAATACCCTGGCTCGTCGTACTCGACCTGGGCCCCCGCAAAGTTGTTGAGCCACAACGTGCCGTCGGCGGCGCGGCGAAAACCGGGGGCACCCAGGTTGAGCGCCACTTGCCGCACGTCTTTGTCGTCGGACAGTGGGAACTCGGTCCAGACTTCGACGTCCGGCATGTGGACCAGGGCCAGCGACGTTTGGTTCTGGTAGTCGCACGTGCAGGTTCGCGTGTATTCGGGCACGCTCAGAACGCCTCCTGCCGCGATCAGGTTGTTGCTGCAACTGGAGCGAAAGCCGCCGAAGTTGCCGGTGCCGCCGTCGTTCGTCAGATCGCAATAGCCGGCGGCGCCCGAACGAAACAGCAGCAAGTGTTGCGAGGCCTGCGGAGTATTGCAGCCGTGGTTGCGATTCCAGATCCAATCCACCTGGCGACCCGTGAGCGGATCGTCGCGTTGGACCAGCTTGCCGGTGAGCAATTCGCAGGCCTGGCGGTCGGCGAGAATCCGCTCGCCGTGCAGAATGGCGGGTCCGCGATGGCCTTCCTTCCAAATCACACCGCCATCGGCGGCGCGGTAGGCTCGCATCCCCGGCGGCTCATCCCTCAGCACATCGCGGCCGGGGCGCCCCGACTCGACCAACACGTCGTGCTTCGCCGAATAGCTCAACCAGGTACCGAACACATCCTGGTCAGTCGACCAGAGGGCGCGCCCGGTGGCCAGATCGAGAGCCGTCAGTCGCGACGTGTCTTTCGGCGTCTGACCGCGCCTTTTGAGCAGGTCGACTTCGGCGTTGCTCAAAAGATCGATGCAGTAGAGCCGTCCGCCGCCGATGCAGATGGCATTGTTGCGGAACTGGAATTGGGCGTCGGTTGACCAGACGACGCGGCCGTCGTGCCGATTGAGGACGAAGAGGCGCTTGCTGGCGACGACGTCTGCGTAGGTCCGTTTGCCCGGATCGGCCAGGCTTTCCGGCAAGTCGATTGCCGCGACCAAGTAGTCGCCGGTCGCGTTCACGTAATTCCACGTCGGCGGAACCTGTTCTCCTTCCACCGGCGGCAACTGAAACTCGGCCATCGTCGCGCCGGTCGCCGGATCGAGACGCAGGCAGCCGGGCGGATAGATCGCGTAGATGCCGTCGGGCAGCGAGATGTAATTTGCACCGGTACCGTTCGCGCCGGCGTGGTGCATGGTGTTGTTGTAGAGTGCGCCGATGCCCGGCAGCTTGCGCTCCCAAAGCAGTCGCCCGGTATAGACGTCCGTAGCCCGCAGTGTATCCGGTCCTTCGATGATGACTCGTCCTTCGACCACCTGGGGCTGCGGACCGTGACCGTGGCGGGGCAGGATGGCGTCGTGCGACGGTCCGCCAAACCACAGGATACCAAGCGGCGTCTTCACCAGGTCATCGCGCGAGACGCGCGTGTTAGCCGCGTCGGCGTGCTCATGGGTCCAATCGGCGCTGCCAGGAAGCGGGCCGGATCGGACGAGCACGGTGTCGCCTTCTCTCGACCGGCGAATCTCCGCCTGCGGCAGATTCGATTCGCGCACGATGGCGGCCATTTGTTCATGCTGGGCCTCGTCGAGATGAAACAAGGCGCCGCCGCCGAAGGGACGCAGCGAGGCGAAGAGCTTATGGAACGCGCCTGGCTCCAGCTTCACGCCGGCCGTGGCAGCGTCTTCGACGATCATCGACGACGCGAGGTACTGCGGAAGTTCCAGCGACTCGGGCGTGCCGACCACTACGGTCGCCCGACGACCATATAGTCCGGCGTCAACCAACTTCGTGCGCAAGGCGTTCGCTTTGTTGGCGTCGGGTTCAACCGCGATGACGTTCGAGTCGCTCGCTTGCAGCAGGGACAGCACCAGCGATCCATCGCCGACGCCCCAGACGACCGTATAGCCGCCTTGGGTATTCGTCGCGCTGAGCAAGCGGCGCGCGCGATCTACGACTGCGGGGTCGAGCGCCGGCATCGAAGGCTCGGTGTGATGCACGACCGTTTCGCCCTTGTCCGCGGCGAAACAGTAAATCGAGCCCTCGACCGTGACAACGAACAGCCGATCGTCGGCGGCCAGCAACCGTGCGGCGGTGCCGTCGACCGTCGTTTTCCACAGCACTTGCGGTGTCGCTTCCGGAGAGCTTCGCTCGATCGCGAACACGTCGCTGCCGGAACAGCCAAACAGTTTATCGCCCGCGCGAATCAAATCGCCGCGGGCTTCGAGCGAAGTCGTGGAAATCGGCTGGAAGTTCAGCTTGCGAATCTGGATTGGTTTTCCCTTGCGATCCTTGCCGTCGCGGATTTCGAAAAGTGGATCGGCAAACTCGATTTCCTTGACTTCGTTGCCCAGAGCGTAATAGGCACGTCGCCCAAAAACGACGGGCAAGGTGGTAAATCGCAGGTCCGCGATGATGTCTCCTTGCTCGGCTCCGAAAGTGATTCCGCCATTGAAGAACATCTCGAGACCGGCCGCGACGGCGCTGCCTCCACCGTTCTTGTTGTTCCTGGCCAACTCATAGTGCAATAGCCGGCCCGTATGGCGATCGAAACACGCAGGCACGGAACGGCCGCCCGGCACCAACAGCCGATCGCCGTCGATAACAAGGGCGCCTTGGGGCGCCACGCCGGCAAACGAGGGCGTATTGTGCGGCTGCATCGTGAATCGCGACCCTTCGCCGTCATTAGTCCAACGCACCACGCCTGTTTCGGCATCGAGCGCGTGCAGGAAAATCCCCATGAACGGCCAAATGCCGGCCGCGTAGTAGACCGTGTCGCCGGCAACAACCGGGCCGCCCCGCGCGGGCCAAAGCGAGATCAGTCGCTCGTTGCCAAGGATGCGACGATCCGATGGGCCGCCGCGATGCTTCCACACGAGTCGCCCATCGGCGGCGCTGACACAGTACAGGTGCCCGTCGTCGCTGGCGACATAGAGCTTGTCGTTCCAGGCCACCGGGGCGAAGCGGATGGGCCCCTCGGCACGAAACTCCCAAAGCCGCTCGCCACTGCGCGTGTCGTATGCCGACAGCGAGTCAACCTGCGACGAACCGACGAACATCCTCTGACCCGCTACGACCGGTTCGTACTGGCGATCGAACCACATCATGTCTTGATCGGGCCAGGCAACCTCCAGCGGCGGCAACTTCCGGACCCATTGTAAGTGAAGGTCGTCGGGCAATTGTTGATCGCTGGAGGCGGTCCGCGCTGGCTCGCAGCGCCACATTGGCCAATCGGCGGCCTGTGCCGACGCAAATGCCATTGCGATCACAATCAGGCAAGGGGCAATTCTCATCATCTGGTTTTCCTGGGGCCAACCGCGTCGGCCGTCGCTTGCGACTGCACACCGCAGACCCCGCAGTCGGACCTGCGGGCAATGGCAATCGTGGTAAACGTCATGTCGCGCAGATCGAAGTTCAACAGGCGCCCGGCCAGCGGTTCACCCAATCCCGACACCAACTTGATGACCTCCATTGCGGCCAGCGAACCGACCGTAGAGGCGACGGCGCCGAAGACGGGAAACTCGCGATTCCAAGTCGGCGGCCGTTCGGGCGACAGGCAACTCAAGCAGGGCGTTTGCCCAGGCACAATCGTCGTCAAGCGACCTTCGAGCTCGTACATCGCGCAGTCGACCAGCGGCACGCCGCGGCGCACGGCCTCGCGATTCATTTGCAGCCGTTCCTCGAACAGCGGCGCCGCGCTGACGATCACATCAGACTGGCCGACGAGACGCTCGGCGTTGCGCTCGTCGACGTTTTCGGCGATCGTTTCGACGACGACGTGCGGGTTCAACTCGCGCAGGCGGCGCATGGCCGACTCGATGCGCGGCTTGCCAATCAGGTCGGTAGACATCAACATCTGGCGGTTCAGGTCGTCCGGCCGCAAGTTGCCGGCATGCGCCAGGATCAATCGCCCCACTCCGGCGGCCGCCAGTTGCATTGCCACCGTGCCGCCAACGCCACCAATTCGCGAAACGAATACCGTTGTCGCTTTCAGGCGCCGCTGCCCTTCTTCGCCGAAGCCATGGACCCAGAGCTGCCACTCATAGCGGCCCCGATCGTCGGCTGTAAGTTCGGGAAGGTTACCCATCGACTTCAACCTCCCGCGATCGGCGGCATTAACATCACAACATCGCCGCTGTTGACAAGTACGTTGCGGGCTTCGCGCGTCGAGATTGCCCCGTTATTCACCGCAATGAGTAGCGAGGGTTGTGGTTCGCCGCTGGACGTGAGCACGAAACCGGCTGCATCGCGGCACAATACCGACGCGACGTGCACGAGCAACTCCGCCAGGTTGCTTCCCTCGGGAAGATCGATTTCCTCCTCGGAGCGACCGACTGCCGTGCGGAGCTGGGCTGTGTACTGAACGCGTAATCGCATGAATCGCTTTCCCTCGGTCTATGTCACGCTGGCGCCGAAAGATGCCGCCTCGAGCACATCACTGGGCGTGCTCAAATCCGTCGTGGGGCGCTGCTGCACTCGCCCTGCGGTAAGCACCAACAGCCTATCGGCCAGCAGCCTCGCCTCGCTGCGGCTGTGGGTGACGTGCAACGTCGTCAATCCGTCGCTCTTCTGAATGGCCCGCAGCAGCTCACAAAGGCGGTCGCGAGTCGGCTCGTCAAGAGCGTTCAGCGGTTCATCGAGCAGCAGCACGCGCGGGCGAAACGACAACGCGCGACCCAGTGCAACGCGCTGGGCCTCGCCGCCGCTGAGGCCTCGCATCCGACGAGCCAGTAATGGGCCAATGCCCAGCACGTCGGCTAGTTCCGCGACTCGCTCGCGCAGTAGAGGCCGAGACGCGCGACGCAGGCGCAGGGCAAATTCCAAATGCTCACGCACGGTCATCGTCGGAAACAGTGCCAGGTCTTGCGGCAAGTAACCGATGTTGCGATCGGCCGGTTTCCAGCGCGTCACGTCGTCGCCGTCCAAACGAATGCAACCGCTTGCGATGGGCCGCAAACCGCAAACGGCTTCCAGGATTGTCGTCTTCCCTTGTCCCGTTCCGCCCATCAATACTGCGTACTCGCCCTCGGCGATGCTGAGCGTAACGTTCGCCAATGCGAATGTGCCGCTACGGACGGTGACGTTTTCGATTTCGATCATGGCATCGCCCTGGTACCGAGCAGGCGGACTACGCCGAGCACCAACATGGCGGCGATGACCATCAGCAGCGAGACCGCGACAGCCGCTTCCAGTTGACCGACGCTAAGCTCCAAAAAGACCGTCGTCGACAGCACCTCGGTACGCATGCGCGTCGCACCAGCGAAAACGAGAATCGGCCCGAACTCGCCGAGCGACCTGGCCCAGGCAATTGTCAGCGCCGCAACCATGCCGCGCCAGGCCTGCGGTAGAACGACGCGAACAAACGCCTGACTGCGGCGACAACCCAGCGTCAACGCCACTTGTTCGGCCCGCGCGTCAATCTGGTCGAACGTCACGCGCATTGTTTGCACCGCGAACGCGCAGGCCACGGCGAACTGCGCCAGTACGACGGCGGGCACCGCGTACGTGATGCGCACGCCAACGTATTCTTCAAAGAGTCGCTCGAGATTGGTTCCACCCAGCGGCAGATGAAACAGAATCAACAGGCTCAAGCCGATGACCAACGGCGGCAATACGACTGGAATGTCCAGGGCTGTGTCGATGAGCCAACGGCCACGGAAAGCAACGCGAGATAACAGGTAGCCCAGCGGCGTCGCGACCAGCAAGGAGAGCAATGCCGAGATGGTGCAAGTGATCAACGTAAGCCGCACGGCGTAGATGATTTCCGGCTTCTGCAATGCCTGCACGAAGTGCGTCGGCGAAGTAAACGCCAGGTCGGCCGCGAGCATTAGCACGATCAGCAGCAGGTAGCTGCCGCCGAGGCTGCCCAGGACGACAAAGAATGGAGCGTCGGAACCTGCTCTGTGCCGCGCCTGACGCGCGGCCGAAACGACGGCGGACGAGTGGCTCATGACCGTTCCTCGTTCGAGTCGACCCAGCGGAAGCCCTCGCTCTTGAAGCGCTGCTGCGATGCGTCGGCGCGGATCGCTTGTAGCAACCGCTCGGCGAGTCGCTTGTTCTTCGAATCCTTGGCGGCGCCAAAGGGCTGCGTAGCCACCGAGCAAGGCAAGCCTTGAATGCGAATCGCGTCGAGAAACTCGGCCGACCCGGCGGCGTTGCTCAAGTAGGCCACGGCCGCGTCGAGCGACCCGGAGCGCATCTGATTGACGAGCATGTCGCCGGTGGGCGATTGCACGACGACGTTCTTCATCACTTCATTTTGCACGCCGCCTTCGCGGAAGGTACGCTGCGTCAGCCAGCCCATGGCGCACTGCTTCTCGTGACCGATACCGACCCGCAAACCAGGCTTGCCCAGGTCGCGGAGCGACGCCAGGCCAAATGGATTCCCCTTCTTCACGAGGATGACAAGCTCGTTCTGCGAAATGCCTGCGGCGCCCGGAAACAACTCGTGTACCTGTTGCATGAACTCCACGTCGCAGGCAAAGTACGCATCGGGTACCTGGCCGGCCTTCATCTGGGCCACCAGGATGCCGCAGCCGTTGTATACCCGTAGCACGCGAACTCCTTCGCGCTCTTCGAAGGCGGCTATCGTTTGTTCGATTGCCGGCCGGAGCATTGACCCGGCATAAAGCGTGACCTCTGGCTGGTCGCTCCATACGTCGCCCTCGGCCGGAACGAAACCAAACTGGCGATATCGGAGCATGCCCTTATCTCGGGCCGACAAGTAGCGCGCGAAGTGCAGTGCCTGCTGCGGTTGTCGACTCGACTTCAAGACGGCCAGCGCAATCTGGGCTTGGACCGCCTCCAGTTCCGGCATCGTCACGGCATCGACCGTGTCGTAGTTGGTTAACACGGCGTCGAACACGATTCCGGCGTCAACAGCGCCCACCTTGACGTCGTTGGCCACTTCGTTGACCGTTGTCTTGTAGACCGTCGTGTGGTCGTCGAGTGCATCCCAGCGTCCATCGGCTGCAAGCACGGCCCTGGTCAGCTTGCCGATCGCCGTACTGTCAGGCGCGGCCTGTGCAATGCGAACGTCGGCCCGCAATAAATCGTCCCACTTGTCAATCTTCTTGGGATTCCCCTTCGCCACGGCGACGATGGCTTTCATGCGTGCCAGCGGGAACACCTCTGCCGTCAGGTGCCGCTCGCGAGCCACGGTCAAATAGCTGTCGTCAGCCGGCAGATACAGATCGCCTGTCCCCGACACCTCCAAGCCCGCCAGTAACGTCTGCGACGATCCATATTGTATGTGCAGCGGGGTGCCGTACTCTTGCTCGTAATCGCGGCGGATTGCCTCGAGAACCGGCTGATTACTGGCCGCGCAGAAGATGACGAGCGGTGTAGACGGCTTTTCCGCGTGCCGCAGACTCATCGCGCCCCAAAGCAAACCGACCACTGCCACGGTCGCGACGGCCACAACCATGAGTTGCACGGCCGAGCCGCGGCGATGACGACCCATTCCATTCTTGCGCATCGACCGATCACGCGACAATACAAATGATGATGATGAGTTCATTGTCGCGGCGAGCGCGGGGTGTGAGGGTAGGGCGGATGACCGGGCCGAGCGCTTACCAACCTATCATATGGACCCCCGATGGGCGCGTGCAACAAACGATTTGTGCGGGGTTCTCGACCTGCGTTGGTGGGGATGGACCGTAGAAAGCCGGTCAAAGTCAGATCGTTGCCATCATCTTGCACCCAGCCGTGACCAGTACGACGGCCAACGGGTATCTCAGCACTACAGGGGCACGCCACCGAGGGGGCGCGTTTCGTTGCCGGTGATCGTCCACGGGATGTTGCGTACACAAGTCGTGCGGCGGCACAAAACAGTATCAGGCCCCCATTGGGCTTGTAGCGTTGCCGCCTCGCTCATGCCTGGCGGCGACCAAATCTCTTGGACGCGGCCATGACAACGACGGCCAGCAGCAAGCTCACCAGCGCGATGCTCGCAACGTAGCTCGATACCAACCAGCCGTCCTGGCTCGAATCAGGCTCCTGTGACAAAGCAGCCGCCAGAGGCGCGCCGGCGGGAATTGCAACAAGTTGCGGCTTGCCCGACGACACGGTCGCTCGCGCGGCCAAGATTTCGGGCGGAGGCGCTTCCTTGAACAACAACACATCCCAATTCGCGGCCAACAGGAGATCAAAACCCGGATTGAGATCTTTGATCTCGCAGGAACAGGCCCCCACCAGAAAAGCGGCCGACTCGTGAATGTTGTCAGGCGTGATGCCCGCGCCAATCAACGGCAACAAGGCTCGCCCACGACCGAAGACCGGAAACACCATCGGTTCGTCGAGCTCGGCCAGATCGGATTCGCTGCCTAGCAACATCTCGACCAATGCCTGCTCGGCTGCGTCGCTGCGCGGCACGCGCAAGATTGAGAATGTTACTTGCAGAGGGGTGGTGCTCAACAACGCGTCCTCGGGAGCGCTCGTCATTTCGGGAAGCTGCAACCGCTGTGCGAGTTGCTCAAGCTCCTCCGTCAACTGCGCGGCGACTGCCTCGTCTTTGTCGGCCTGTCCACATTCCAACATCAGCCACACGGCTGTCTGGCCGCCGGCTAAGCGACGAATCAATTCCACTCGCAGCGGCGAACCGACCAGCGTAGCCACTGCGTCAGCGGCGAGCGGCCCCGACCGGACCGGCTTTTCGATCCGCAACCCCTGCGGATACTGCACCACCAGCCAAGGCAGCTCAGACGGCGCTTTCGCGTCGAACATGGCCCGATCGCCGTCGTCTTTGATATCGTCGACGTCTACAAGCCGGAGCACGACGTTGGCCGAACTTTTGCCTGACGATGCGTCTTCCAATGGATGCAGCAGCGCGCGCTGCGCGTCCGTCAGGGTGCCGCGATGGAATAGCGTCACGCGATACGGATCAGCCTGCCACCGCTCAAGCGCATAGCGAAAGACCGGCACGTTGCACGCGCGAACGATTGCACCCCATCCCAGAAGCACAGCCAAAATGAGCGCAATGATTCCTCCGCTGTGAGCCATTCGCGAGA
>JBBDYK010000261.1:0-18402 GCA_040901665.1 Pirellulales bacterium
CAAACCAACCCCACGTTCACCCTGCCAGCAGTTGAATAAGCTTCGGAGCCGGGGGCTGAACGATGCGATTGCCGCGGCCGCGAGTAGCGATGGCCCTAAAAATGCCAAGTGCCCCACGCGCCGTGCAAGCACGTGGGGCACTCAGCGGACAAATGGGCTTCCGACTTGGTTCCTACTTTTGCGCTACTGTGGTGCCTTCGACCAGCAGGTGCGCAACTTGCTCCAACAGCCGCACGGCTTGCGGCGGAAAGGCCTCGGCCTCGGCGCTCCAGAAATTGACCGTCGCGCGCTTGCCGTTGATCTCTACTGGCACGTGCATGCTCGAGCGAATGTCCTTCTTGGCCATGCCGGCCATCACCGTGCCTTCTGCGCCGCTCATGTCCTGGTTCACGATTGTCTCGTTCCCCAAGGCATAGGCCGCCAGCGATTGCCCCTCGGTCTTCACCAGCGTCGAGCGACTGCGCAGCGACGTCCGTAGCCCCAACTGCTGTTGGAGCATCTTCAGCCGCAAGCGGTCTCCGTCGACTTCGGTCACGCACACCCGATCGAGTTGCGGCACCAGCTCGAACAATTGCCAGCCGAATCGCTCGAAGGCCTTTTCCGATTCCAGCGCCCCGCGGGCTTGCGACTTCAGCCGATCATCAAGCTGGATCGAAGCGGCGTTGGCCAGAAACTCGTGCAGCCGCAACGACTCGGCAGTGGCCGGTTGGGTGAGATCCTGGTCGGCCAGCGCCATCTCGAACCAGCCGAACATCATCTCTTCCCAAGTCTGCTCGCCCCAGCCGACTTCGCGCGTCGGATCGGGGTTGGCCAGGTTGTCTGCCGAGTTGTCGAAGTGGGCCGTGCAGTGCAGCGTGGCGCCGCGCGGCACGGGCTTCGGCGTGGCCAGCTCATAGGTGGTCTGCCAGCCGAAGTCGTAGCCCGGAATCCACAACAGCGTTTCGCGGTTGCCGTTCGCATACACCAGCTCGTATTTGAAATCCTTGCCGCGCAGGTGCATGTGGGGCGACATGGTCAGCAGCAAGGCATTCTTGCGGAAGACGAAGTCGGCCTCGACCTTGTAGTCGGATTCTCCCGGCGGGATCTTGAAGGCGAAGTCGGCCGCATTCTGCACCGCCACTTCCTTCTTGACGGTTTTCGGGTCGGCGAATACGAAGCCCGCATAGCTGCGATCCTGTTGCGGCGTGCCGTTGGCCGTGTAGTGCATCTCGAACAACAGTTTCGAGCCCTTCTGCACATAGCGGGCGTAACCCGTCTCGAGCGGACGGGCACGCAAACCCGGGGCAAACGCGCCCAGCCAGTTCGATCGCAGCCGGCCGGCTTGTCCGCTGGGCGTGACGTCGGGCGGAATCAGATAGACGATGATGTGGTGCACCACGGCCGGATTACCCGGCACGCACTCCATCGACTGCACCCACTTGTCCTCCGTCCAGCCCGGATCGACGACAAAGCGCTGATACTCAATCGTGCCCGAAGCCGGCACGTCATAGGGCTTGTCGGCCATGTAGACGACTTCGTTCGGCTGGGGAATTTGCCAACCGGTGGGAAACACCGGCGCCGGCGGCAGGTCTTTGGGATCGCCCTCGGGCGCGCCGTTTTCGCACCACTGGTCGATCATGGCGATCTCTGCTTTGCTCAAGCGGGCGTCGTTGGCAAAGTGGCCGATGGCCGGATCGGCGTGCCAGGGGGGCATGCGGCGCTCGCTGGTCACTTCGCGGCACATTTCGGCCCAGCCGGCGGCGTCGTCGTAGCTGGTCAGCGAGAACGGACCGATCTGCCCCTCGCGATGACAAGCGATGCAGTTCTCGTTGTAAATCTTGGCAATGTGTTTCGTGTAGGTGATCTCGCTGTCGGCTGCGGGCGGTTTGACGCGGCCGATGTGGCAGCCCTGGTTCATGCACATGGCCTCGCTCACCGGCTTGCCTGCCAGCAGCTCGTCGATGGCGATGGCCAGGTCGCGCCGACGCGGTTCGTTGCGTTGATAGGCGATGCCATTGCCCTGGAATCCGAACTGATCGTCGACGCGGCCGAAGTATCGCACCACGCGGTCGGCGTCGAGCACAAAAACCTCGGGCGTGCGCACCGCGCCGAACTGGTCGGCAATCACGTTGCCCACGTCCTTGATCAGCGGAAACTCGATGCCGTACTCCTTGGCATAGTGGGCCAGCTCGGTGATCGAATCCTGCTGGTTCGAATTGATGCCGATGACGGTCACGCCGCGATCTTGATATTCCTTGGCCAACGCGGCCAGCCGGGGAGCATAGAGCTTGGCCAGCGGGCACTCGGGCCCCAGAAACGCGACGACCACCAGCCGGCTGTCGGCAACGTCGGCCAGCGACGTGGCCTTGCCGCGAAAATCGCGGGCCGCAAACGAATCGATCTTCTTGCCGATCGGCGAAGCTTCCTCGGCGGCGACCGTCACGCCGCCGACGAGCGTGGCGATGGCCAGTGCCCAACAAACTCTCTTGCCCATTTGTCGATCCTCCGTCACCATCCTGGGGCGATTGACTTTGGTCCGAGCGCGGCGTTCAAGGGGGAGGGCTGCACGTCGCCGCGCCCGAGTGGAAATTTGGCAACGACATGGGGCAAATCGCATACCAGCGCCGTAAGTCAGCAAAACAGGGCGAAACGCGCGCGGTCATCGCCCACAAGCGCGCGGCGCGCCCGACCCCATGCGCCGTGCAGCACAGCAGCCGCACGGTTTCGAGTGGCGGAAAGACAGGTAACGGCGGGGGCGGGCAGGGTTCACGCGTGCGCTTCAGTGGCGCGTAGGTCAGGCCTTCGCCTGACGAATTGCTGGTTCGAGACGAGTTTCACAAAGACTAGTTTCATTCGGTACTGGCGTCTCATTGAAGTTCTTCTTGCATCTGAGATCGCCGGCGGAAACGCCACTCTTGCACGGCACAATAGAGACAGGGTGCGATGAAGAGCGTGATGAGCTGAATGGACATGCCGCCCACGCTGGGAATGGCCATCGGCTGCATGACGTCGGAGCCGCGGCCATGCGTCAGAAAGATGGGCATCAGGCCGATCACCGTCGTGGCCGTGGACATGATCAGCGGCCGGGCCCGTTTGAGCCCCGCCTCGATCACCATTTCGCGGATTTCGTCGATACTGCCGGGTGTGCGCGACGCGAACTGGCGTTTGAGAAAATCGAGCATCACGACGCTGGCATCATCCACCACGCCGAATAGCGCGATGAAACCCACCCAAACCGCGACGCTCAGATTGACGCCCCACAGGTAGAGCATCAGAAATCCGCCCGAAGCCGAGACGACAATCCCGAAGAAAACTATCAGCGCCATCCACCAGTGTCCCAGACCGATATAAATCAGGACGAACATCGTCAGCAGGACCAGCGGAACAACGATCGACAAGCGGCGGGTCGCCCGCTGCTGGTTCTCGAACTGGCCGGACCAGCGCCAGTAGTAGCCGGGGGGAATGACGAGCGTGGCTTCTTCGTGTCGCCCCTGTGCGATCAATTCATCGCTGCGTCGTTTCTCTTCCTGCAATCGGCGTTCGGCGTCTTCGACCACGCTGACTTCATCGCGGTCGCGCGTATTCATGGTTACATAGCCTACGAGCAATCCATTCTCGCTCTTCAATTCCTGTGGGCCCAGGACGTAGCGTATCTTGGCAAGCTGGCCGATCGGCACCTGCGCGCCGGTCGACGTCGGCACGAGGATCCGCTCCAGGTCGTCGAACCTTTCCCGCAACTCGCGCAGGTACCGCACGCGGATCGGATAGCGTTCGCGCCCTTCCACCGACGTCGTCAGGTTCTCGCCACCAATGGCGATTTCAATGACATCCTGAACGTCGCGGATGTTCACGCCGTAGCGGGCAATTTCCGCGCGATCAATGTCGTATTCGATGTAGGGCTTGCCGACGATCCGGTCGGCGACGATGTCGGTAGCGCCGGGTACGGACCGCAGAATCTTTTCCATCTGCAGCCCAATCTGTTCGATGACTTCCGGATCGGCGCCGAAGATCTTCGCGCCCATCATTGCCCGAAAACCGGACTGCAGCATGACGATCCGGGTCTGGATGGGCTGCAACCAGGTCGGCAACACGCCGAGAATGTTGGTCTTGGCCTGTAGCTCGGCGAGTATCTCGTCCTTCGTGATGCGGCGCCGCGTGCCATCGGCATCGGTGATCATCCGCCACTCGGCTTCGGGCTTCAGCAGGATGATCGTCTCGACCATTCCGATGGGCGCCGGATCCAGGGCCGATTCGACGCGGCCTGCTTTGCCGACGACACTGGCAACCTCGGGCACTTGTTCAATCGCCCGGTCTTGCCTGGCCAGCACGCGCTGCACCTCCGTGAGCGAAGCGGACGGCAATAGCGAGGGCATATACAAGAACGAGCCCTCGTCCAAGGGAGGCATGAATTCTCTGCCGATTCCCGGAAATCGCGCAGCGAGAAATTGCCAGGGGGCCGTCGTCTCCGGATAAAAGCCAACGGCGTTCAGACCTCGCTGAATGGGATAGGCGACCCGGCCAAAGCCCTGCCAGACGGCGAAGCCCGACAAGGTAATCGTGAGGGGAATCGTAAGAAACGCGATCTTGTGTTCCAAGACCCACCGCAGACTGGGACGATAGACCGCGTTGATGGACCGTGCGACCAGGTTTTCCTCCAGCGGCAAGAGCCGTTCGCGCCCCATCCGATAGACGATCGCGCCGATCATGATTCCGACCGCGATCGCCGTCGGCCATCCGCTTGCGCTATTGGCACTGTCTAGTTGCCACGTCATGACGGTCCGCATGATCGAGGTCGCCGCCAGGCCGGCGATAACTGCCAACGTCAGCGAGCGTCGCCGCGACCACTGCGTGGGTTTGAGCAGGTAGTAACACAGCACCGGCACCAGTGTGAGTGCCAGGATTACCGACGCCGAGATGGCGAACGTCTTGGTGTAGGCCAGCGGCCTGAAGAGCTTTCCCTCTTGGTCGGTCAGCGCAAAGACGGGAATGAACGACACGATGGTGTTCGACACCGCGGTCACGATCGCCGGCCCGACTTCCGTGGCGGCCTCGTAGACGACCGTGGCGTACGGGCGGTCGCGCTCGGCAGCGACGCGGCGATAGATGTTCTCCGTCATGATGATGCCCATGTCAGCGACGTCGCCGACGGCGATGGCGATTCCAGCCAGGGACATGATGTTGCTGTCGACGCCCAGAAAGTACATCACGATGAAGCTCATCGCGACCGACAAGGGCAACGTCGGCAGGATGGTAAATGCGCTGCGCAGATGCAGCAGGAAGATGACGATGATGATTCCGACGACGATGGCTTCTTCAGTGAGCGCCTCTCTTAGCGTAGCCACGGTCTCGTTGACGATATCGGTGCGGTCATAAAACGGAACGATCCGCACGGCAACCCGACGGCCGTCGGTCAGCGTCGCGCGCAGCCCGGGCTCGATTTCGGCGATCGTTTCCTTCAACCGCTCGATGACGCGCAGCGGGTTCTCGCCGTAGCGCATGACCACGACTCCGCCCACGGCCTCGCGGCCGCCCTTGTCCAGAATGCCACGGCGGAAATCGGGGCCGAGTTGCACGGTGGCCACGTTCTTGACGAAGATCGGCGTGCCTTCTTCCTGGCGAATAACGATATTCTCGACGTCAGTCACGCTCTTGACGAAGCCGACCCCGCGGACAAAAAACTCGTAGCCGTTGTTCTCGACGACCTTGGCCCCGACGTCGATGTTGCTGCGGCGCACGGCCTCGTACACCTCTGGCAGCGTTACGCGATGGGCCCGCAACTTATCGGGATGCACGTCGATCTGGTACTGCTTGACGAATCCGCCCACGCTGGCAACTTCAGAGACACCCTCAACCGACTGCAACTGATATCGCACGTACCAGTCCTGCAGCGAGCGCAGTTGGCCGAGATCGACTCCTTTGGCTTCCAGGGTGTACCAGTAGATCTGTCCCAGTGCCGTCGCGTCCGGACCGAGAACGGGCGTTACGCCGAGCGGAAGTCGCGCCTCCGCTACGTTCATCCGCTCTAACACGCGCGACCGCGCCCAGTAGTAGTCGATCTGGTCCTGGAAGATCACAAAGATCATCGAGAACCCGAAACCGGATGCCGAACGGATCGTCTTGACGCCTGGCGTGCCCTGCAGACTGATCGTCAAGGGATACGTCACCTGGTCTTCGACGTCCTGCGGCGAGCGGCCGGGCCAATCGGTGAAAACGATCACCTGCTTTTCGCCGATGTCGGGAATGGCATCGACCGGAGAGTTGGTCAGGCAATACCATCCGAGGCCGGCGATAACGGCGGTGAAGAAGAACACCAGGAAGTGATTGTTGAGGCACCAGCGGATGACGCCGTTGATCATCGCCGTCGCTCCTAGTGCTTGTGGGCGCTGGGCATGCCGGGCGACTTCGCGGGTGACTCTGCCGGCGTCGGCGAGGTGGGCTGACCCGTTGGCCCGCCATGTCCGGCGTGCAGGCCGGCAGCCGACTGCCCTTGTTCGTAAAGCAGGCTGGGCATGCCTTCGAGTTGGCGCTGACTATCGAGCAAGAAGCCGCCTTGGACCACGACCTCATCGCCCGGACTCAGTCCATCGAGTACTGGATAATACAGCACGGGTTGGCCGTCGGTGGTCTTGCTCTCCGCCAGCGGCCCGAGCGTCACTTCAACCAGCTCGAATGCGCTGTCCCGGCGCTTGCGGTAGACGACTTGCCGTCGCCCCGTGTCGAGCACGGCACTTTTGCGGACAGCAAGCACCATCGCCTTGTCGATTTCGGTTGCGTTTGCCTGCGCCAAGTTCTCCACAATCGGCTTGAGGTCCGGCACTTTTTCCAAAGGCATTTCGCAGATCGTACATTGCCCGGGCACTGCCTGGACCACTTCGGGGTGCATCGGGCAGATGTACTTGCCTTCCAGGCCGGTCGGCGCCCCAGTGCCGTCGGCACGAAGTCGGACACGGATGACCGCAGTGGCATACATGGCCGGCTTGAGGCGGTGATCTGGATTCTTCAGGTTCACGCGCACTTTGACCGTACGTGACCGGTCGTCCAGGAAGGGATCAATGAAGACGATCGTGCCGTGGAAGACTTCGCCAGGATAGGCTTCCACGGTCACGTCGACTTTTTGGCCGGGCCGAATCCACGCCAGATCGTATTCGTAAATGTCCAGGTACAGCCAGATCGGATCGAGCTCGGCGATCCGGTAAAGCATGTCACCCTCTTTGACATACTGCTGCTCACGGATATTCTTCTCGACGACGATTCCCCCGATCGGCGCGAAGATTCTTAAATGCGTGGTGACTTTGCGGTTCGCTTCGATTTCCGCAATCTGATCGGGAAGTATGCCGAACAGCCGCAGCTTGGTTCGAGCGGCCTCCAGACCAGTGGCCGTCAGGCGTCGGTCCCCGGTGGCCCTTTCGTGTGCTTCCAGGGCCAGCAAGAGTTCCGTTTGGGTCGAATACAGTTCGGGGCTGTAAATATCGACGAGATGATCATTCCGCTTCACGGTGATGCCCGTAAAGTCGGCAAATACCCGGTCGACGCGACCGTCGACACGTGCCGTGAGATAGGCGACGCGGCGCTCGTTGTAGTCTAGCTTGCCAATCGTGCGGATTTCCTTCGTCAGCTCTCGGTATTGCGTTTCCTCGGTTTCAATGCCG
This sequence comes from Pirellulales bacterium, assembly GCA_040901665.1. Classification (GTDB taxonomy): domain Bacteria; phylum Planctomycetota; class Planctomycetia; order Pirellulales; family PALSA-1355; genus JTS-RE94. The sequence continues at coordinate 7,629 of JBBDYK010000261.1, forward strand.
GACTGCTTCGACATGCGGGCCTGTTCGGCAGTCAGTTGGCCAACCGTAATCAGTTCCATCCCACAGATTGGGCACCTGCCCGGTTCGGAGAGCCGAATCTGCGGATGCATCGAGCAGGTCCAAACTTCGCCTTGGGCAGGTTCGCGGCCGCGCTGCGGCCCGTAAACTAGCAGCACGATTCCGAGTGCGACAATCATGGCCGCCGGGATGGCAATCGCCAGAAAACGTGTCGTAAGCCAATGGAATGAGAGCTTCATTTAAGCATCTCGCTGAGTTCGCGCATCAAGTCTGGGCGAGCGGTCCCCAACGAACCGCAAACTATAGGCTTCGCCTGTCACGCGTTCACGGGTCTCGACCACCTCAACAGTATCTTACCGGACCCGATGGTGGTTCCTTGCGAAATCGCCAGTAGGACCGCAATCATTGCTCGGTCGCGCCTGTGCGCCGGCAAGTCAACCACGTCCCGCGTGAGTGCACGTACCGCCATGCAGAGGGGAAACACTCAAGCGAGACTCTGCCTGGCGTCGCGCCAAGTAGAATCCCAACTGTCCGCGCGCGTGTTCCTCCGAGCGCGAAATCGCCGACTCACTCACATCCGTCGATCGATGTTACTTTGTCGCCGGTTTATCGCCCGCGACGTGCTTCATGAGCTTGTCGTGCTCGGCGATCGCTGTGGCCAGCGAATCGTCGATTTGTTGGCAGCAACTCATCGAGGAAGCCGCGTCGACATTGGCCTTCAGGCACATCTCGTGCATCTCTTGGTGCGACTTGGAAGCGGTCGCCAGGTTCTTGTCGATCGAATCCAAGAAGGCCAATGCGGTTTTGTCGCCCGCAGCTTCCGCTTGCTTGCGCATCCAAGCCATGTGCGCTTGAGCCTTCGTAATGTAGTCGCCGATGGCGTCGGCCGTCGCCTTGGCGACCTCTGGATTTACCTGCTGCTGCGGCGCCGTTCGGACGTACTGCCGGTAAGCTTGCGAGATCTCGCGAGCGCCGCGCATCGATCGGCTGGCGGAACCGCCATAGAAGTTGTACTCTCCGCGAATTTTCGAGCCGGCATCCCGCTGTGCAAAGGCGGTAGGAATACCGAGTATCGTCGCGATTGCCAGGACCACGAACAGCGCCGCCAATTTGTTGACGTACCCCATAACGGACCTCCCCAAGAAAGCTTGAATGTTGACGCCACCGGCAGCCACGATGACGGCCGATCGGCATGTGCCTCCCCGCACTTCTGATGCCACAATTGCTTGGATGAAGCAGCGGTCGCATTTCTTCGCGCAAATCTCGGCAAACTTTCGAAGTCCAGGTTGCGAGCAACGGCGATTGGAGGGTGCCAGTCCGACGTGCGACTGATTGCCACACTGAGTGTGATACCGCTCGTCATCTTAGACCAAACGCACCGCCCTCGGGAAACCTGCGAGCTCTGTCACGATCGCCAGCTCTAGTTGCACTTTGGATTGACGTTGCGAACGACGATTGGCGGCACGCCGAAGGGTGCGCTATTGACTTGGTCGCCGTAAACTCCCGAGCCTTCGCGGCGTGCGCCGCCGCGGCGCAGAAAACTGCTAAGTAGCGTGGCCGCTGCGGCATCCAATCTCTGGCATGCGTCAATGGAAGCCTGAATCATGAACTGCGAGCGGGCGTTCGAACTCTTGTCAGTGTTCTATGATCAGGAGACCAAGCCCGATCTCCGCAATGCTGTGCGCGACCACCTCGAGCACTGTTCCGATTGCACCCGGCAACTTGGCCGGTTCGCAGAGTTGTCAAAATGGGCGGCCGACCTGCAACAGCCGGAAGTTCCTGTCGGAATGTGGTCTGCGATCGCCTCGTCACTAAACGCTCATCGCGACAGGAATCGCTCGAAGCCTGTCGGCGGCCGACACGATGGAATAGCAGCCTGTTGAAAAATGCCGTCGTGGCACTTTTCAACCTCGCCAAGTGCGGAGTAAAGCTCCCCACGGCTCGCAGAATAAAGACTTACGTCGTTATTCTGTTGTCGCATCCGTGCGACGTCACTGTCTGTTGAATTCCTCAACGGACTGGTTAGAGGCACTTCTCGCCTGGGAACTTGCCGCACGATTTGTGTGCGGTTTCGCTCGTATGCCGGGCTTCTCGGGCACGCGACGCCTGTGGGCGTTTCGCAGAAATCCTGGCCGCAAATCACCTTGCGACACGTGGAATCGCCATGGCACGCAAAATGCGTAACTTATCCAGGACAGCAACAGGGCTGTAGCCAATCAATCACTATCGCAGAGGTGACCTATGAAACGCAGTATTCCAATCGTCTTAGTGCTGTTGGCGATCGCATCCATCGCCGTTGCAGCACCACGCGGAGCGGGCTCAAAGATCAGCGGCGTTGACAAGTTTGATGTGCCAACCGCTGCACGCACTCAACTGTACCGCCCGACGGGACCAGCGTCGGCCACCGTGGCGACGGTTCCGATGCGTAGCGAGCGGTCTTTCTCGTACGAGCCTTCGACCCGTGCCCAGGCAAACGCATCGGTCGGACCATGCCAATCGGGAACGGCAGTGACTCAACCCCGCAGCGATCAAGCCGCCCGCAGTTTCTCCTACGAGCCTGGCGCCGACGCTCGTACATACAGTCAGGTTCCCAGGCGTGGCTCCGCTAACACGGCCGTCCGCGGCGCGGACAGCAAGATCAAAGGCCAGTATTGATGCTAGCCGCCAACGACTGCGGAGCGTTATCGCAAAGTCGGGATCAACAGGGCGTCGACTCGATTGATCGACGCCCTGTCAATATCTTTACTTGGATCGCCAGCGCGTTACTCCCAGCACTCCGTTGACAATTGCCGTCGTGGCATTTTTCAACAAGCGCCAAGTGCGCAGCAAAGCTTCGCACGGAAGCGCAAAATAACAACTTGCGTCGCTATTTTTCCATCGCATCCATGCGATGACGCAGTCCGTTGGATTCTTCAGGCTGCTAGCCGGCCCCGCCGTAAATCGTGTAGCGAAACGTGGAGCAACCCTGTTGGCTGAGCCAATCGACCAGGGCCAGCAGTCCACTGGGCAAAGACTCGAACGACAGATAGAAATCGAGGAGCAGGCCGTTTCGGGTGGCTCCGCCGCGATTGGTTTGCAGCGCTATCGGAACGGGAACTTCGTCGGGATATTGCCCTAGTCGCGCGGCGGCGCCGCTCAGCCAGTCGTTCGTGATCGGCGTGATCGTTTGACCGAAAGCCGGGTAGGTCAGGCACCCCGTGCCTGACAGTCGTGTAGTTCGGGCACCTGCGCCTGACAACGAGCCTTCCCATCCGCCGCCGACCGGCAATTCTTTGCCGACCGACCAGCGCCCCGTTACGATGGTCGCATGTCCGACTATCGACGCTACTACGTTCCTGGCGGCACGTACTTTCTCGCGGTCGTGACCGATCGCCGCGCGCCGTTGTTCTCTCGTCCGCACGCGCGACGGCTGCTCGGCAGCGTCATGCGCCGCTGTCACTTGCGACGCCCTTGCGAGGTCATGGCCATCGTGCTGCTCCCGGACCATTTCCATCGCTTGTGGGCGCTGCCGCCGGGCGACGATGCGTACTCGCAGCGGGTGCGGTGGATCAAACGCGAGTTCACTCGCACCTGGCTCCAACTCGGCGGCAAGGAACAACCGCGGACTGCGCCTCAAATCCGAGAAGGGCGCCGCAGATTTTGGCAACGCCGCTTCTGGGAACATACGATTCGCGATGAAACGGACCTGGAAGTCCACTTCGACTACATCCATTACAATCCAGTCAAGCACAAGCTGGTTCGCCGCCCCAGCGACTGGCCCTGGTCGAGCCTCCATCGTTGGGTTCGCGCGGGTCACTACCAACCCAATTGGGCAGGTGGCAACGCCGTGAGCGCGAGCACGAGTGAATTTGGAGAATGACGCAGTCGTGCCCACGAAGATGTCAGGCACGGGGTGCCTGACCTACTCGGCTGCGCGCAACGGATTCTTGTACACATGTTATGGAGAGATTGTGCTATGGCATCGACACAGAAACAGGCATCGGCACAGGCATCGACACATCGAGTTCTCTTCATCAACAAGCGCGACCGCGACAACGCTTGGGAGCGCATCACGCACATCGGCGGAGTCAATGACGACAAGACTCGCTGGAAGGTGACGCAGGAATCGGCAATTGAAGGCATAGAAAACGGCACCTGGAAGTTTTGGGTTAGCGTTGGCGGAGAATCGGTATGGGTGGTCGTTGGCAAGAGCCGATTTGGCAACAAATACCTGAAGACCGAGAACGATGGGGATGAGCCCAATAACCTGCTCAGTCTCCCGGAATGCCCATAGGTGGCATCACTTTTCCTGTCGAGATAACGTCGTACGGGGCAGCAGCCAGGCTCTCGTCCATCGCCCACGCGAGAGCCTGCTGCGCCGCGTATAGCTGCCCGTACCGCTCGCTTGTGGTTTGCGGGTCTCGCAAAGCGGATTCGATCCTGAGCAATTCAGCTGCAATTCGCGGCCCATTGTCGGATTCGTTCGGATGATCTACGCGCATAACTTCCCCCTCCCTAAAAAAAGGTTGAAACGGTATCACTACCTCAATTCCAGGCCCTGCTTGCGGGCTTGGCGCTCGAGGGTGATAATCGCTGGCTTTGCACTTCCTTGCATTGGGCAATCCGGGACTTACTCATGCCGCTTTTGGTCGTTGGCTCTGTTGCGTTTGATAGTGTTGAAACTCCCACCGAGCGGCGCGACCATGTGCTGGGCGGGTCGGCCGTGTTCTTCTCGTATGCCGCCAGCTACTTTTCCAAGGTGCGGCTGGTGGGGGCGGTGGGCGACGACTGGCCCGACGAGCACACGCAGTTGCTCAAGCGGCAAGGCATCGACACCTCGGGCCTGACCGTCGTGCCGGGCGCCAAGACGTTCTTCTGGCGGGGCAAGTACATGCCCAACATGAACGATCGCGAAACGCTCGAAATCCAGCTCAACGTCTTCGCCGAGTTCGAGCCGCGTCTGCCGGACGAGTATCGCCAGTGCCAGTACGTGTTCCTGGCCAACGGCTCGCCGGTCACACAGTTGAAGGTGCTCGACCAGGTGGTCAAACCCCGGCTGGTCGTCGCCGACACGATGGACCTGTGGATCCAGACCGAACACAGCGCGCTGTGCGAGTTGCTCAAGCGGCTGGATGGCCTGGTGCTCAACGACAGCGAGGCGAAGCTGCTGACCGGCGACGAGAACCTGGTGCGGGCCGGCCACAAGGTGCTCGACATGGGGCTCAAGTTCGTGGTCATCAAGAAGGGAGAGCACGGCGCCATTTTCTTCAGCCGCGATGAAACCTACGTCCTGCCCGCCTATCCCACGCCCCAGGTGGTCGATCCGACGGGCGCGGGCGACAGCTTTGCCGGCGGCATGATGGGCTATCTGGCCGAGAAGCAAGACACCAGCCCTCAAACGCTCAAGGAAGCGCTGGCGCACGGCATCATCGTGGCGAGCTATAACGTCGAGGATTTCAGTCTCGACCGCATGCGGCAAATCAATCGCTCGCATCTCGATCAACGCATGAAAGAATATCGGCAGATGCTGTCGTTTTGAGGCCTGACAGGAATCTGCGGCGAAGTGTATCTCAGCGAGCCGAAACCGTCATGTCCGAAGTCGTTCGCACGTTCATTGCCGTGGAGGTGCCCTACGAGGTGAAGGAGCGCGCTGGGCGGCTGATTGGCCAATTGCGCGAAACCGACGCCAAGGTGAAGTGGGTCGATACGGAGGCGATTCACTGGACGCTCAAGTTCCTGGGCGACGTCGACATTCGCGAGACGCCGAAGATCTGCGCGGCCGTGGCCAGGGCCGTCGAACCGTTGCCGCCCTTCGACGTCGACGCCTGCGGCGCCGGCGCCTTTCCCGACACCCAGCGGCCGCGCACCGTGTGGATCGGCACGGGGCAGGGGACCGAGCAGATGATCGAGCTGCACGACCGCATCGAGGCCGAGCTGGCGGAGCTGGGCTATCGGCCCGAAGGACGCCGCTTCCGCCCTCACTTGACCATCGGCCGCGTGCGGGCCAGCAGCCAGGGTCTCGACGAGCTGGCCCGGCTGCTCGATACACATGCCGACTTCGAAGGCGGCCTGTCCACGGTTTTCGAAGTGGTGGTTTTTGCCAGCGAACTGAGCCGTGAAGGGCCCACGCACGAGCCGCTGGGGCATGCCGAGCTGAAGGGCCGTTAGCGGCGTCCGTCGGGCCTCGGATCAACGTCTCCTTGGGGCCCGCATTGCGCTGGAGGCCGTTGTCGTGCTGTGCCACGGTCCTGTTGGCCGGCATCTCAGGCCGCCGCCCCGTTCCGGCAGCTTGGCGAACCTGGAAATCCTGCTAGCGACCTGCGAAACGGCTCTGCTAAGATGATCGCGCCGGGGAGCACCCGCGGACCAGAATTTTTTGCCCCCAGCGGCTCTTGCAGGATTCCGCGGACGCCGATAGTATGTACAGGCGTTCACTAACGCGGGTTCTTCAATGATAAGGATGGTTCGCCCATGGTCACCGCCACGAAATCGAACAATCGCACGGTCAAAGAGAAAGACATGCCTCCCCAGAAAGCGGCCAAGAAGGTCAAAGAGCCCGGTTCGGTGCTCGATGCGAACCCGGACTTGAAGAACACGCTGGCGCAGATCGAGAAGCAGTTTGGCGAGGGCGCCATCATGCCGTTGGGCATCGGCACGGCCGTGCAGGTCGAGGGGATTCCGACCGGCAGCCTGTCGCTCGATTTGGCCCTGGGCGGACAGGGTATCCCGCGCGGACGCATCGTCGAAATCTTTGGTCCCGAGTCGAGCGGCAAGACCACGCTGGCCCTGCACGTGGTGGCCAACGCTCAAAAGCTGGGGGGCATCGCCGCGTTTATTGACGCCGAGCACGCGCTGGACCCCAGTTGGGCCAAGAAGCTGGGCGTCGACCTCGATACGCTGCTGGTCAGCCAGCCGGGCTGCGGCGAAGAGGCGATGCACATCACCGAGATGCTCATCAAGTCGAACGCCGTGGACGTGATCGTGATCGACTCGGTGGCGGCCCTGGTGCCCAGGAAAGAGCTGGAGGGCGAGATCGGCGATTCGCACGTCGGCCTGCAAGCCCGGCTGATGAGCCAGGCCATGCGCAAGCTGACGGGCGTGATTTCCAAGAGCAAGACCTCGGTGATTTTCATCAACCAGATTCGCGAGAAGATCGGCGTGATGTTCGGCAGTCCCGAGACCACGCCGGGCGGCCGGGCTTTGAAGTTCTATAGCTCCGCCCGCATCGACGTCCGCCGCATCGGACAGCTCAAAGAGGGCGAGGACGTGATTGGCCAGCGGGTGCGGGCCAAGGTGGTCAAGAACAAGGTCGCGCCCCCCTTTCGCGTGGCCGAATTTGATATGATGCATGCCGACGGTATCAGCTATACGGGCGACGTGTTGGATCTGGCGATTGTCCAGAAACTCATCATCCGCTCGGGGGCCTGGTTCCGTTACGGTGAGGTACAATTGGGGCAGGGTCGGGAAAAGACCCGCGTCTATCTCCAGGAGAATCCCCAACTGCTCGACGAGTTACTGCAGAAGATTTCCCATGCGGTCAAATCGCCTGGGGAGGACGCTGCGGAGGTGCCGGCCGAAGACTAAGTCGCCCGTCGCGCCCGCTCGAAACGGTTCCCCTTGGACCCGCTCGATGCGGAGCGTTGCTTCGACGCCTGGTTTCGGCCGTCGGTCCGGCAGCTTTGCCGGCGGATCGCGTTTGAGCCAGCAGGTGATCGAAGTCGACGACCCGAAGGGTGCAGCGTATGAGCCAAGTGGAATTTCCAAAGGCGCGAATTGCCGGCACCATTCTGTTTCTAGTCGCGGCTCTGCTGGCGCAAGCCACGGGCTTTGCACAGCAAGCTGCGCCGGCGGCGCCGTCCGACGGATTGCAGGCGGCTGAGGCGCTGGAAGACGTTTTGGTCAGCGCCATCGCTTCGGCCGAGCGTTCGGTGGTGGCGATTGCCCGCGTGCGCCGCGACGATAGCCTGCCGATCGATACGGTGGGCGATGCCTTCCAGCGATTGCGTCCGGCGCCGTTGCCCCGGCCCGGCGATCCGGAGTTCATTCCCAACGAGTATGCCACCGGCGTGGTCGTGGGCGCGGGACTCATCCTCACGGCGCATCATGTGCTGCAGGAGGATTGCGAGTATTGGATCACCACGGCCGGGCGAAAGACCTATAAGGTGAGCCGCGTGCGCGGCGCCGATCCGCGCAGCGATCTGGCTGTGTTGCAAGTCGACGCGCCCAATCTCGTGCCCATCAAGTTCGGCGACGCTTCGAAGTTGAAGAAGGGGCAGATCGTGATCGCGCTGGGTAATCCGTATGCGATTGCCCGCGACGGCGAGGTCTGCGCCAGTTGGGGGATCATCGCGAACCTGTCGCGCAAGGATGGCCCGTCGATGCCCGAGCGCGACGAGCGGCCCGGCCCCACCCGTACCACGTTGGGTCAGTACGGCAACCTGATTCAGACCGACGCCAAGTTGAATCTGGGCACCAGCGGCGGAGCATTGCTGAATCTGCAAGGCGAAATGATCGGCATGACGGTCTCGCTGTCGGCCGCGTTGGGTTATGAGCAAGCGGCCGGCTTTGCCATTCGCGTGGACGAAACGTTTCATCGAGCGCTCGAAGCTCTCAAGCAAGGCAGCGAGGTCGAGTACGGCTTTCTGGGCGTCGAGCTGCCGTTTTCCAGCGATCCGCGCGTGCGCGCCATGCAAGGCGCCGTCGTGCAGAGCACGGTCGAGAGCACACCCGCCGGACGATCGCTCTTGCAACCGGGCGATCTGATCACCCAGGTGAACGACATTCCGGTGCGCGAAGCCGACGATCTGCTGCTGCAAGTGGGCAAGTTGCCGCCGGGCGCCAGCGTGCGGCTGACCATCGAGCGCGATGGACGGATCGAGACGGTGATCATTCCGGAATTGGCCAAGTACTTCGTCTCGCGCAAGAAGATCGTCACCAACAAGCCGCCTGCCTGGCGCGGCATCCGCGTCGACTACGTGACCGCCAGCCCCAGGCTGAAGGAACTTTCGGACCAGCGGCGCATCGATCCGCAAGGCTCGGTGATGATCACCGAGGTGGAGCAAGACAGTCCGGCCTGGAACGAGGGCTTGCGCCCCGAGATGATGGTCAGTCACGTGGGCACCCAGCGCGTGACCACGCCGCACGAATTTCGCCAGGCCGTGGCGAGCCAGTCCGGTCCCGTCCAACTGCGGCTCAGTCCGCCCGACGACGACCGCCCCGAGCGCACCATCCCGCCCGACGCCAGTTGATCGACCAGTCGCTGCGCCATCGTTCCCAGCGCACTCCTCGGCTTAGTCAACGGCTCGACCATCTCTGGCCGCTTTGGCACCCAACGGATATCATGGGTGGCTTGATTCTTGCAGAAGCACCGAACGGGCGACGGCCCGCGCCGGTCTACTTTGAATGGCGTCCCGCTGCGACACGGTCCGAGACTTTGCTCCTCATGAAAACCGACGAACTTCGCGAAAAATACCTGACGTTCTTCGAGTCCAAGGGCTGCGTCCGCCGGCCCAGCGACGTGCTGGTTCCGCGTTGGGATCCATCCGTGCTGTTCACGCCGGCCGGCATGAATCAGTTCAAGGATCATTTCCTGGGCAAGGTGAAGCTCGACTTCACGCGGGCCACCACCTGCCAGAAGTGCCTCCGCACGGGCGACATCGAAAACGTGGGCCGCACGGCCTATCACCACACGTTTTTCGAAATGCTGGGCAACTTCAGCTTTGGCGATTATTTCAAACGCGAGGCGATCAACTGGGCGTGGGAATTCTTGACCGACAAGAAGTGGCTGGCGCTCGATGCCGAGCGGCTGTTTGTTTCCGTCTATCAGGACGACGACGAGGCGGCGGAGATCTGGGCTCGCGACATCAAGCTGCCGCCCGAGAAGATCAAGCGGATGGGCGAGGACGACAACTTCTGGCCGGCCGGCGCGCCCAGCCAAGGGCCCGACGGCGTGTGCGGCCCGTGCAGCGAAATCTTCTTCATGCCCGACGCCAAGAGCGAAGTCGAGATCTGGAACCTGGTGTTCACGCAATTCAATCGCGTGGGAGCGCCGCCCGACAATCTCCGCCCGCTGCCCAGCAAGAACATCGACACCGGCATGGGCCTGGAGCGCACGGCGTCGGTGCTGCAAAACGCGCCGACCAACTTTCACATCGACATCCTGTTGCCGATCGTGATGGCGGCCGCTGAAGTGTGCGGCGTGAAGTACGAGCTAACGAGCGAAAACGGCCGCCGGCTGCGACGCATCGCCGATCACGTGCGGGCTTGCACCTTTGCCATCCACGAGAACGTGTATCCCGGCCCGAACAAGGAAAAGTACGTCGTCAAACGCTTGCTGCGACGCGCGGTGCTCGACGGGCGGCAGCTCGGCATCAAGGACCCGTTCTTGCACAAGCTGGTGCCGGTGGTCGTCGAGATGATGAAGGCGCCCTATCCAGAGTTGGGCGAGACTACGACCCGCGTCGCCCAAGTCATCGAGACGGAGGAGAGCAATTTCTTTTCCACGATCGACGCCGGGCTGGAGCGTATCGGGCGATTGTTCGAAGCGATGCAGAGCCAAGGTCGCGAGACGGTGACCGGCGCCGAAGCCGCCGAGATGTACACCACGCACGGCTTCCCGCCCGAGCTGTTCGAGACCATGGCCGCCGAGCACAACCTGGGTTTCGACTGGACCGGCTTCAGCCGCGAGATGGAGCAGCACGGCATCGAGTCGGGCGCCGGCCAGCGCATGGAGCAGTTCGCAAAGCGCCCCTTGGACGCGCTGAAGAAGACGCAGCCC
>JBBDYK010000262.1:0-8570 GCA_040901665.1 Pirellulales bacterium
CGCCGGTTCGATCGCCGCCAAGAGTCCCGCCGTCAAATACCTGGTCGAGCAGGGCGTCGATCCGCGCGATTTCAACAGCTACGGAGCGCGGCGCGGCAACGACCGCGTGATGACGCGGGGCACGTTTGCCAACATTCGCATCCGCAATCACCTGGCGCCCGGCACCGAGGGCGGCGTCACGCGCCATCTGCCCGACGGCGAAGTATTGAGCATCTATGACGCGGCCATGAACTACAAGTCCGAGGGTGTGCCCTTGGTGGTCCTGGCCGGCGCCGAATATGGCACTGGCAGCAGCCGCGATTGGGCCGCCAAGGGAACGATGTTGCTGGGCGTGCGCGCCGTCATCGCCACCAGCTTCGAGCGCATTCACCGCAGCAATCTGGTGGGCATGGGCGTGTTGCCCCTGCAGTTCGGCGCCGGAGAAACCTGGGAATCGCTGGGCCTCACCGGTGAAGAGACGTACGACTTCCCAGGGCTGAGCGATCAGTTGCAGCCCGGCCAAGCACTGGAAGTGGTTGCCAAAGCGGCCGACGGATCAACCAAGAAGTTCACGGCGCTGGTGCGCATCGATACGCCGGTGGAGCTCGACTACTACCGCAACGGCGGCATCCTGCAAACCGTGCTGCGCAAGCTATTGGACGAATAGCCGCCGGCGAGTTCGCCCTTACTTGTGCCCGGCCAATTCCTTGCCGACCAGTTCCAGGTTTTCCTGGTAGAAGGCGACGGCTTCAGACGGGTTGAGATTGAACAAGGCCCGGCCATCGGTGCGCCACTTGCCGCGTTCGATGCGAAAGACGGCAGTGGCCGCTCGCAGATTGCTGACGGCTTCCACTTCCTCCATGCCGCCGCCCACGGTGGCCTCGAAACCGATGGTCACCCCGACGAATGCGGAAATCTCGCCGCTGCGGCGATTGCGCGCGTAGACGACGTCATCCTCGAAGTCGCACCGCACCCACTCCAGACCGCGTGGCTTGCCGCTCTGCGATGCGAGCTGCACGAACTTGGCTTCCAAGTGCTCGCGCGTGCGGCGAAAGTCCTTGCGTGCGCGCGCCAAATCGCGTTGGCGAAGCCTGGCACGCACCGGCCGCCACGCCAGCACCACGAACGTCACGACGACCGCCAAAAACACTAGCGCTGGCAGCAACCATTCAGCCATCGCCAAGCTCCATGAACGCAGCGGTGCAAGAACTTTTCAGATGTCCTCATTCTACCTCGAACGATTCGCTAGACAAGCAATTGGCGACCAGCGGCGCTGCAGGGTGCCGGAGCTCGTCACGGCAGGACGCCGATCCCGGGCTTACGTGCCCCAAGGAGCACCGGAGCTGGGAAGAATCGGTTCGATGCCTGCCCCCCAGGGGTCTATTCATGAGTGCCTTGTTTGCTATGATAGCTCCCTGTCTTGACCAACCGTGGCAGAAGCGCGTGATTCAGCCGGCATCGTCAAGCAGGGGTAACTGGTCCAGGAGTTCTGTAGATGGCTAACGGCAAGATCAAGAAGCTGGTTCACGACAAGGGATTCGGATTCATCCAAGGCGATTCCGGCGAGGATGTGTTCTTCCACCACTCGAGCGTTGCCAACAGCGGCTTCGACGACCTCAGCGAAGGTCAACAGGTCGAATACACGGTCGAGCAGGGGCAAAACCCCAAGGGCAAGGGTCCCCGGGCCGCAACTGTAACACCCGCCTAACGCCACGCCTTCCGGCCCGGGCGCTCGCAGTGACAGCTCAGGGCAGCAAAGTGCGGTCGGCGCCACATGGCGGCGCTGGCAACCCGCCGCGCTCCGAATGAGACGCGCTGTGCGTGTGCGCGCACCGCTTGCGCGGCTCGTCCGGCGATCCGCTCAAGGCGGGCGCGCGCAAATCATATCGGAGACTCGACTTGCCGTTAATTGGCGCTCATATGTCGATCGCCGGTGGCTACTACAAGGCCGTCGAAGCTGCGCACCAATACGGCATGGACACCGTGCAGGTGTTCACCAAGAACAACAACCAGTGGCGGGCCAAGGAACTGACCGACGAGGACGCGGCCGCGTTTCGATCGGCCCTAAAACGATTGAACATCCAGCGTCCAATTGCGCACGACTCGTATCTGATCAATCTGGCCAGCCCGGACGACGCTCTTTGGGAAAAGTCGATCGAGGCGTTTCGGGTCGAGCTATTGCGGGCCGAACGGCTGGGCATCGGCGGTGTCGTGGCCCATCCAGGCGCTTATGTCGACAGCTCGGAAGGCGCCGGCATCAGGCGCATCATCCAGGCGCTCGCCCGCATTCACCACCTGGAGCCGGCTCTCAAGACGCGCACGCTCCTGGAGAACACCGCCGGCCAAGGCACCAACCTGGGTTGGCGGCTGGAGCACCTGGCGGCGATCATCGCCGGCGTAGCTGAACCAAAGCGGCTGGGCGTCTGCATCGACACCTGCCACTTGTTTGCCGCCGGCTATCCGTTGGGGACGCCCGACGAGTACGAATCGACGATTGCCCAGATCGCGCGCACGGTGGGCTTGCATCGTGTGAAAGCCTTTCACGTCAACGACAGCAAACGCGAGCTTGGCTCGCGCGTCGATCGCCACGAGCACATCGGCCAAGGCAAACTAGGACTTGAACCGTTCCGACATCTACTCAACGATCCACGATTCGCCAGAACACCCATGTACCTGGAAACCGCCAAGGAAGAGATCGACGGCGAGCAGATGGATGCCGTCAACATGCGCGTGCTGCGCAGTCTGATTCGGGCGGAGTAGGCGTGGGATGTGCTAACACCTGGTCGCAACGATGCTGCCAAGGTCAGAAGCGCAGCACCGCGCCGGCGCCAGTAAAGTAATCATCGGCCGCCTGATTCAGTCCCACGCCAGCGCGAATGTCGAGCTGGAAATTAGCGTGTACGTGATAGGTCAACCCGCCGTCAAAATACTGCTGCGGCAAGGCCACCGTGGCGCCGGCGGGAAAGAAGGCAAACCACTCCGTAAAGCCCTCGAGCTTGTCGGTTAGGGTATAGTCCAGCAAGGCCGATTGCGCGAAATCCGCATAGTAGGCTCGCGGCAGATCGCGGTTCTTGTTGACCTGCGTGCTGCCGCAAATCGCGACGAAGTCGTTGACATCCCAGCGATAGAGCCAGTTCACACCGGGTTCAACCGCGTCGTCCGTGAGATCGCCATGCCCAGTCGGCAAACTCATCTGCGGCAAAAGCGCCATCTCGGGGAGCCAGCCGTCCTGCTCCGTCAAAGCCAGCTTGGCGCCGACGTACAGATCTTGGCTGCCGTCGAAGACCGCGGAGACAATGTTGCCTTGATTGAGATTGACTCCATAGTTCCAACCGACTCGCAGCTCGAACCACTCGGCCAACATCCCAACCCGCAGCAGCGTCTCTGGAAACGAGTGCGCCGTTCGATCGAGAATGCTCGTGCTGTCGCGAATGTAGGTGTATCCCATTTCCACTTGCACACGGCGCAGACCGACGGTTCGACTCGATTGCGTGAAGTCCGGCCGATCGGATTCCAACGGCTCGCTTTGGGAACCATCGACAAGCGTCCGCTCCGTCCCGCCCCAGGCGAGCAATGTCTTAGGTCGTTCGCACCGGTCGCGCCGCAGCAGCCGCCATTCGTCAGACGCCCACGCTGGAAAAAGGGCATCGCAGGTATCACCCTGCTCAAGCCAGCACATCGGTGGGACGCAGCCGCACGTTATACCGACTTGGGCGCAGACGACGTGCAGCGTGCCATTGGCACAGCAGAATGCCGTCGTCATGAACAACAGCCGGTAGAGCGCGCGATTCCATCGCAGCGGCCGAGTTTGCATTCAGCGATACCATGCGGAAGTAGTCGTGGCCGCGACGCCGGCGCTCCCCGGAAACCGCAATTCCGGAAGATCGACGCGATCTTGGTCCCCGCGACAGGCATCGGCGTCCCAAAGACGGTTTCTTCGACCGAAACGCAAAGGTCGGACGCTACCAACTTCAAGCCATCCAGACCGGCCGTGACGCCTCGATCAGCCGCAAGTGACCGTACCGACAGGGAGAGCTATACCGTCTGCGGCCTCTTGACTGCATGGCGCGAGCTCAGCGCTTTCGCACGATTGGTCGCCCGCGATGACGGGTCGATCCGGGTGCGGTTCTTGCCATCCCTGCTACTGCGCCCCTTTCTGCGGCAACTCCGGCGGTATCGGCGTGCCGTGCGGATCGACCGTAGTGCCGGTTGTCTCAGCAGCGAGTCGCTGTCGCAGTTGATCATCGGTGAAGTGCTCGAGCCGCTCCGCGTTTTCGTGCAGATGGCTCCCTTCCAGGCCGCCCGACTCGACGAGGTACTGCTCCCAAAGCCGGTGCGAGCGCACCAGCGCCTGGGCCCGGCGGCGCCCTTGATCCGTCAGCGAGTAGCCATGCGATCCGAGGGTCAAATCGCCCCGACGGCGCAGCACCAACAGCGCGGCGCGGGTTGACAATCCTCCAGAGAGCAGCATTTGACGCACGGCCGCACTATCGCGGACCACTCCTTGTGGATGGCGCTCCTCGTCTCGAAAAAACAAGGCCAGTACGTCCTCGGCCAGGATCGACAGCGACAGCCTGCCGCGGCGCACCAACTTCATCAATACGCCGTAGCGCGGAGCAAGGAACACGGTCATCGCGAACAGCAGCCCGGCGGCCACGGCCATCATGCCGGCCGTGCTGGTGCTGCGATAGCCGATCCATTGAGGAACGACCATCGCGCCGATGTGCCCCAATACGGCGGACGCAGCCCCCACGATCGCGCTAATGGCGATCATCACCGATAACCGATCGGTGCACAAATGCGCCGTCGCGGCGGGCACGACGAACATCGCCACGACGAGAATGTTGCCTACGCTTTCGAAGCTGGCCACCGCCGTCACCGCCACCAGCGTCATGAGCAAATAGTGCATGATGCTGGCATTGATTCCCAGGGTCTTGGCCAGCGCCGGGTCGAACGATGAGATTTTCAATTCCTTGAAGAACACCACGACCACGAACAAATTCACGAGCGACACGACCGACAGCACGACCACCACCCGCGGCACCTGCCAAGAGCCGACGGCGACCGTGTCGAGCGGCGTCAGTTCGATGGCACCGTACAGCACGCAACCGGGATCGAGATCCACGCGGTCGGCGGCCTGCACGATCATGACCAGTCCCAGGGCAAATAGCCCCGTGAACACGACGCCCATGGCCGCGCCTTCGTCGACCTTGCCGTAACCCCGAATCCACTCGGTCGCCAGCGCCGTGAATACTCCCACCGCGGCAGCGCCCAAAAACATCGGCACACTCTCGCGAGCGCCGCTAATCAGAAACGCCGCGGCGAGGCCCGGCAAGACTGCATGACTGATCGCATCGCCCAGCAGGCTCATGCGGCGCAACACGAGAAAGTTGCCTACCAGCGACGATGCCACGGCGCAGAGGGCGCCGGCCAGCACGATCCAGCCGTCGAACGACCAATTCCAGTTATCAAGTCCGCTCATCACACTGATCCTATCGAGCAGCCTATCCGTGCGCCGGGCCTGCCGGTCGATCGAGAGCGTGAGGGCTGGCCACGACCGCGCGGCCGGCGTCTTGTTGGCGCAGCAGCAACTCCAATTCGGCCACCATCGGGGCGTCGAGCACGTGCTCGATCGCGTCGGCATCGCGATCCACTTGGGCCGGCGCCACATCGGCGTACCGAATCAAAAACAGTTCCCAAAGCCGGTGCCGATGCGTGGTGCCAGCGGCCTCGCGACAGCCCATCGGCGTCAGCCGCAGGGTGACGGATTCCTCGGTCCGCAACAACCCTTGTCGTTCGCACTGCCTGATTTGCTTTTCCAGTTGCCGGCGAGACCAGGACCGCATCGACAGCAACTCGCCGACTGCCACCGCCGCCGACTCACGCGACTCATCGCGGGTGGGAGCATTGCCCATGGTGTCCAATCGCTCGTAGATGGCTCGCAGCAAATGCTGGCGAAGTACTTTTGACTCGAGCGTCCGCCGGCGTACAGCCCGCGCGACCAGGCCTCTTGCGGGTGCGAAAAACATGCTCACCAGGAACACGCAGGTGGCCACGAGGACGATCATGGCGCCGGAGGGCAAGTTCGGCGCCAGGGCGCTCAAACCAGCGCCCAACAAGGCGCTGAGCGCGCCGATGGCGGCCGAGGCAATCGTCATCACCGACATCCGCTCGGTCCAGAACCGCGCGGCGCAGGCAGGCACCACGAGCAGGGCGATCATCAGAATCAGACCCACCGCCTGCAAGCCAATGATCGTAACGGTCACGACCAGGCCCATGAGCACGATATCCAGTGCAACCACCGGGTAGCCCCGCGAAGCGCCGAACGTCTCGTCGAAGCACAACAACCTCAATTCCTTGAATAGCAGCAGACAGACGATCGCGACGATCAATCCCGCGGCGCCGATTAGCTGCGCATCGAGCGGCACCATCGATGCCGTTTTGCCGTAGATGAAGGCTTCCAGTCCGGCGGCATGTCCGGTTTCCATTTGCTGTGCAACGCCGAGCACGGCCACCCCCGCTCCGAAGAAGACGCTGAGCACGATCCCCAAGGCGGCGTCCTCCTTGACTCGCGTCGCGTTGCGTATGAACAGGATCGCCAGCAGACCGACGATTCCGCTAATGGTGGCCCCCGCGAGCAGGACCGCCAGCGACTTGCCATTGCCTCCGGCCAACGTTGTGGCCACGAAGGCGATGCCGATGCCTGGCAGCGTCGCGTGGCTGAGGGCGTCGCCCATCAGCGATCGCTTGCGCAACAGCGTGAAGCTTCCGACGGTGCCCGCGGCGCAGCCCAGCAATGTGGTGCCGGCCAGAACGAGCCGGGTGTTGTAGTCCTCGAGCAATACCACCCGGCGCCATTGCGGCCAGGTGGGCCATGCGACCGTACGATCGGTGATCGTGCCACGGCCGCTCGGCTGGGCGGCGCTCGCTGCGACACTTCCTGACAAGGCGACCAACAACGACGCCAGCACCAGCGCGGACCGCCCTAGTGGCCGGCACTTGCTCATGACGCGCGCTCCGCCTGCCGCATGGCCTCGGCCGCTTGATCCAAGAGCGTCAGCTTGCCGCCATAGGTCTTTTGCAGGTTGTCCTTGGTAAAGGTGTCGCCCGTCGATCCTGCGGCCACGATCCGCATGTTCAACAGAATCACGTGGTCGAAATAATCGACCACGGTCTGCAAGTCGTGATGCACCACGAGAATGGTCTTGCCGGCACGCTTCAGTTCCTGCAACAGGTCGACGATCACTCGCTCGGTCGCGGCGTCGACGGCCGCAAACGGTTCGTCCATCAGATACAAGTCCGCGTCCTGGGCCAGCGCGCGGGCCAGAAACGTGCGCTGCTGTTGACCGCCGGAAAGGTGGCTGATCTGCCGTTGTGCCAATTCGGCGATGCCCACGCGGTCGAGCGCCTCGAGCGCGACGCGGCGATGTTTGCGCGTGACGGGCAGACACCAGCCAATCTTGCCATAGAGGCCCATGGTCACGACGTCCAGCGCGTTGACCGGAAAATCCCAGTCGACGCTTTCGCGTTGCGGCACGTAGCCCACCCGGTGACGATTCTGCTTGTAGGTCTTGCCGAAAATCAGCACTCGGCCGGCAGCCCGCGGCACGAGGTCCATGATCGCCTTGATGAGCGTGCTCTTGCCGGCGCCGTTGGGTCCGACGATGCCCACGAGCTGCCCGGCCGGCACGTCGACGCTGATGTCCCACAACACGGGTCGATTGTGATAGGCCACGGTCAGATCGTAGATCGAAAGCGGCGGCGCGGCGTTGGCGGTGGTAGCATTGGAGTCGGCCTTGGTCGAAGCGGTTGGTGACACGGCCATTGACCTGCGCGGACTGATGCGCGCTCCTGGGTATGCGATCCTAATGTGTGGACAACTTGCCGTGCAGGCCGCGCTCGGGAGCTTCGCCGCCCAGCGCTCGCACGACCGTGGTGATATTGTGGTCCATCATGCCGATGTAGGTGCCTTCGTAGGTGCCTAGTGGCCCCATCGCGTCGGAAAACAACTCGCCTCCGATTGCGACCGTGTGACCACGAGACTGCGCGCCACGAACGATGGCCTCGATGCTCTTGCGCGGCACGCTGCTCTCCACGAACACCGCTTTGATTTTTCTCCCGACGATGAGGTCGACCAGCTCGTTGACCCGCTGCAAGCCGGCCTCGGATTCGGTTGAAATACCCTGCACTCCCTGCACGTCGAGTCCATAGGCGCGTCCAAAGTAGTTGAACGCATCGTGCGACGTGATCAACACGCGCTGATCCGCGGGAATCGTGGCCGCAATGCGCTTCGCATATCGATCGAGCTCAGCGAGCTGTTCGCGATAGATATTGGCATTGGACTGGTATTGCGCCGCGTGATTGGGATCGTATTCGGCAAGGGCCGTGGCCACGGCATCCAGGCACTTGGACCAGGCGGCGACATCCATCCAGACGTGCGGATCGTAGTGCCCGGCGAACTCTTGAGGTTCGAGCAGTGATTGCTCGTCGATGAGCTCGGTGACCGCGTACACCGGCTTGGTGCGCGCCATTTTCACCAAGGTGTCGGTCATCTTGCCCTCTAGCATCAGACCGCAGTAGAAGACGATATC
>JBBDYK010000262.1:8580-18033 GCA_040901665.1 Pirellulales bacterium
GCCCTGGATGATGGTCTGCACGTCGTCGCGCGTGGCCTTGTAGAGATGCGGGTCGACTCCCGCTCCCATCAGTTGATTCACTTCGACCAGGTCGCCGCCGATATTGCGCACGACGTCGGCAACCATCCCCACGGTCGCCACCGCGCGAGTCGTTCCCGAGCTTTCGCGCTTGCCGGAGGCGGCAACTGCCGTGCTAGGGCCCGTTGACGAGGACAAGTCGGCCTGGCGAGTACACCCGACCAACAGCAACATTCCTATCAGATCGACGATGACCAACCGCCACGTCATGGGCGAGCTTTTACCTGGAATAGATGACCGCGGAACATGCGGCCGCATTTTGAACGTTATATGCCGCCATTATCATGATACCGGGTCTGATTTTCAAGAGCATAAATAATAGTTTTGGTGCATAAAAAACGGACAGTCGATATCGGGTTCGGGGTTCCGACGGAGCGCGGTGTCGCATGCCTGATCAAGGAGGGCCGCGAATGGGGTACTGACGGCTGTGGCGCCTGCGCTGTC
This sequence comes from Pirellulales bacterium, assembly GCA_040901665.1. Classification (GTDB taxonomy): domain Bacteria; phylum Planctomycetota; class Planctomycetia; order Pirellulales; family PALSA-1355; genus JTS-RE94. The sequence continues at coordinate 9,103 of JBBDYK010000262.1, forward strand.
CGGGTATCGGCTGGGAGGTTTAACTGTTGGCCGAGTTGGGCCGAAGTTGCGTTGTTGTCTACGTTTCTGAAAAGTTGACATCACGCTTTCGACCGCTAGATTTAATGGATAGCCAAACGGACTCTACAGACCACCTTGACCCCCTCGAACGGACCGTTCCATGGGATTGACGTATTTCAAGCGATTCCGCATGGAGATCGATCTGGCCGGGCGGCAGTTTCCGCAACCCGACCTGCCGGCCACCTATCGATTGGCGTCGTGGGACGAGGCCCTGCTGGAAGCTCATGCCGAAGCGAAATATCAGAGCTTTCGCGCCGAAATCGATGCCAACGTGTTTCCCTGCCTGGGCGATTGGGCCGGCTGTCACCGGCTGATGCACGAAATCTGCGGCAAACAAGGTTTCCTTCCCTCGGCCACCTGGCTGATCGTTCGCGACACCGGCGGTGACGAGGCACCCGAGTATTGCGGCACGATCCAGGGAATCCGCGACTATGCCGGGCTGGGCGCGATCCAGAATTTGGGGGTCACGCCCGAGCATCGGGGGCGTCACCTTGGCACCTGCCTGCTGAACCAGGCCCTGGCTGGCTTTCAGCAAGCCGGGTTGCATCGCGCGTTCCTGGAGGTCACGGCGCAGAATGTTGACGCCATTCGGTTGTACCAGCGGCTGGGCTTCAACAAAGCGCGAACTGTCTACAAGGCGGTCGAGGTCGCCTACTCCTGAGCCGCCCTGGCGTGGTACGATCGAACGCTTGTCGACCGTGGCCTCCCTCCCACGTTGCCCAGTCAGTTCAGGAGTTTAAGTGACCGCGCCTATTCACTCTCATGTCTATGCCAACGGTTTGGTGCTGGTGGCCGAGCCGATGAACTCGCTCGAGTCGGCTGCGTTCACGTTCCTGGTTCCGGCCGGATGCGCCTACGAGCCGGCGGGATTGTTTGGCCTGGGCACACTCACCTGCGAGTTGGGATTGCGCGGCTGCGGATCGCGCGATAGCCGACAATTCGTACGGGATCTGGAGAACTTGGGGGTCGAACGGGGCGAATCTGTATCGATCAATCAAACCAGCTACAGCGGGGCGACGCTCTCCAAGAACCTGTTTCCGGCGCTGGAGATTTTTGCCGACGTACTGCGACGACCACACTTTCCAGAGGACCAACTCGAGGCGGCTCGCCTGATGGTCCTGCAAGAACTGCGCGGCATCGAGGACGAACCAGGACAGAAAGTGATGCTCGAGCTGAGACATCACCATTACCCAGATCCCTGGGGCCGTTCCAGCTATGGCACGGTCGAATCGGTCGAGTCGCTCGAGCTCGCCCACGTGCGCGAACACTTTGCCAATCACTATCATCCCAATGGCACGATTCTGGGCGTGGCCGGAAATGTCGATTGGCTGCGGCTGAAGGATCACGTGGGCCAACTCTTTGGCGATTGGCAGTCGCACGACGCTCCTGAGCCCACCACGGGCACTTCGCTGCCGCGGCTGGCCCACGTCAGCCACGAATCGAATCAAACGCAGATTGGCATTGCCTACGAGAGCCCGCCCTATCGTCACGAGGACTACTTTCAGGCGTGGGGCGCCGTGGGCGTGCTGAGCGGCGGAATGAGTTCTCGTTTGTTCACCGAGGTGCGCGAAAAGAGAGGTCTCTGTTACAGCGTCTACGCCACGACTCATACGCTGCGCGACCGCGGCGCCGTGTTGTGCTATGCCGGCACCAGCGCAGAGCGGGCGCAAGAGACTCTGGATGTTACGATCGGAGAGTTGATTCGCGTGGCACAGGGAATCGAAGCAGGCGAGCTGGCGCGTCTCAAGGCACGCATCAAGAGCAGCCTGATCATGCAGCAAGAGTCGAGCTCGGCCCGGTCCGGATCGATCGCTCGCGATTGGTATCACCTGGGGCGCGTGCGCACGCTGGACGAGGTCGGCGCACTGGTTGATGGTCTTACGTGCGAATCGATCAACAACTACCTTGCCGCGCACCCGCCCGGCAATTTCACGGTCGTAACGCTTGGTTCCAGTCCCCTGGAGGTGCCCGTTGGAGTTTCGTAATCACACCTTGGCCAATGGCCTGCAAGTCATCGCCGAGTGCAACGACGAGGCGCATTCGACCGCCTTGGGATTCTTCGTGCAAAGCGGCGCCCGCGACGAAACCGACGAGGTCGCCGGCGTCAGCCACTTCCTGGAGCACATGGTGTTCAAGGGCACGCCCACTCGCTCGGCCGACGACGTGAATCGCGAGTTCGACGAGATGGGCGCCCACTACAACGCGTTCACCAGCGAAGAGCAAACGGTCTACTACGCGGCCGTGCTGCCGGAGTATCAAACGGCGGCGGTCGAACTGCTGGGCGACATCATTCGTCCCAGCCTGCGCGAGGACGATTTCACGACCGAGAAGCAAGTGATCATTGAAGAGATCCGCATGTATCAGGATCAACCGCCATTTGGCGCCGACGATCGCATCAAGGAAGTGTTCTTTGGCCACCATCCGCTCGCCCGCAGCGTTTTGGGCACGGTGAAAAGCATCACCGATCTGCCGGTTGAAGCCATGCGGGCTTACTTCGAGCAGCGCTACTCGCCGGATAACATCGCGTTGGTGGGCTCGGGGCGCATTGATTTCGACAAGCTAACCGACACCGCCCAGCGGCTCTGCGGTTCGTGGAAGCCCACCGGCGCCGCCCGCGAATTGCCGCCGGCCGCGCCCCATCGTGGGTTCGAGTGCCTGAAAAAGGACTCTGCCACGTTGGAGTATGTGCTGGCGTTGTCCGCCGGACCGAGCGCCACGGACCCCGACCGCTATGCCGCCAAACTACTGGGCACTATCTTGGGAGATGACTCGGGCAGCCGGCTGTATTGGGCGCTCATCGATACCGGTCTGGCGGAGCATGCCAGCCTCGGCCATCACGATTACCAGGGCACCGGCATCTTCATGACCTACATGAGCTGTGCACCTGAGTACGCCCAAAGCAATCTCCAGCGGATCGCGGAAGTTTATGCCGATGCCGAGCGCCACGGCGTCACGGAGGCGGAGCTGTCGCAGGCCAAGAACAAGGTGAATTCGCGCGTCGTGTTGAGCAGCGAGCGACCGCGTGGTCGGTTGTTCACCGTGGGAGCCAACTGGTTGCAGCGCCACGAGTATCGCACCGTGCAACAGGATTTGCAGGCGATCGACGCGATCACCGTCGCCCAAATCGCCGACGTGCTCAGGCGCTATCCGCTATCGCAAAACACGACGATGGCGATTGGCCCGATTGAAAAGCTGGCGGCGCCAGCTTGAATTGCGAATGCGCGGCAACGACACCGCCGTCCATCCTCACAGAGGAACTCCGCATGTGCCGCACGAGCACTCCTGTTCTGACGCTGGGCTTCGCGCTGATGTTGACGACAAACCTCGTCGCCGCGACGCCCGTGCGGATCGTTTGCCTGGGCGACTCCGTGACCAAGGCCGAGCGACCTGGCGTTGCGGCGGGTGAGACCTTTTGCGCGGTGCTGGAGCGCTCGCTCAACGCAAGCGACGAGCAAGACGAGCAAGTTGAAGTGATCAATGCCGGCATCGGCGGTCACACGACGGCACAGGGGCTGGCCCGTTTCGAGAGCGATGTGTTGGCTCACCAGCCGGACTACGTGGTCATCATGTTTGGACTCAACGATTCGTGGATCGATCAAGGGAACACGGAATCTCGGCTGACCGTGCGCGAGTATCGCGCTAATCTGGAACAAATGTTGGCCAAGTTGCGACACCGCCGCATCGGGGTATTATTGATGACGCCCAACCCTGCCATTGCGCCGATGTATCCTGCCGAGCGCAACGTCACGTTGAAGCCCTATGTGGAGGCGGTGCGCGACCTGGCGCGTCGAGAGCAGTTGCCGTTGGTCGACGTCTACCAGCGCTTCGCCGAATTGGCCATCGAAGGCGTGGACCTGAACACGCTGTTCACCGACGCGATGCACCCCAATCCTGCCGGGCAAAAGCTGATTGCCGGGATGCTAGCCGAGCAATTCGAGTCGCTGCTGGCCGTGGTGCGGTAGGCCGGCGCCAAGTCGCATTGAGGGCCGTGCGAGGATTCTCTACAATCCTCGCATTATTGGTCCAACGCACGAGAGAGGAACGTCATGGAGCGTACGCTGATTTTGCTCAAGCCCGACTGTGTGCAGCGCAAGCTGGCCGGTCGCATTCTGGCCCGATTCGAGGACAAGGGCCTGAACATCGTGGCCCTGAAGATGATGTGCATCACGCCAGCGCTGGCCAAGCAACACTATGCCGAGCACGTCACGAAGGCCTGGTATCCGACCCTGGAACAATTCATTACGGGCGGACCCATCGTGGCCGGCATCATCGAGGGCTTGGAAGCGATTCGCGTCGTGCGTGAGATGCTCGGCGCCACGAGCGGCTTGAAGGCCGCTGCCGGCACGATTCGCGGCGACTTCAGCTCCAGCCGGCAGATGAATCTGGTACACGCCTCCGACGGCCCGGAAGCAGCCCAGCGCGAAATCGCCCTGTACTTCAAACCCGATGAAATCTGCGGGTTCGAGCCGACGATCACTCCCTGGATACGGGCCAGCGACGAGCATTAGTTGCTCGCCCAGGACTTGACTCTTGCGCCACCCGCCAATGAGAATTGATCCAGTTCTCATCGGTACCGATGTCGCCTGCGAGCCAAGCACAATGATCGGCATCACACGACGGCGCGGACTCTTTCGCTATTTCGGCCTGGCGTTCATTTTGGGCGGCTGCCTGCTGGTCGTCTCCGCCTGGGCCAAGCGACGTGGCATCGTCAGTCATCTGACGGAAGACAGTCTGCAGTTGATCTCCTGGTGCCTGTTTCTGGCGCCGATGCTCATCTTCGCTCGATCCAGTCTCGGGTCGCCGTCGATTCGGCGTGCAGCGCTCGCGAGCTTTCTGGTCATGCTCGTCTGGCGTTGGATCGACATCGCGGATGAGGTCCCCGTGTTGGACCACATTCCCTTGATTGGGCGCCACAGCAGGTTTCAATCGGGCATGCAGCAGGCTTTCACGGTCTTGACCGGCGCATCGCTATTGTACGTGGTGATGCTATTTTACGACGAGCTGGCGGCCGGCACCGCTCGCGAGCGCGAAAGCAATGCGCGCTTTCACAATCTCTTCGACAACATGCCAACCGTATGCTTCACGTTCGATCGCGCGGGCAAAATACTGAGCTGGAACCGCGCGGCCGAAGACCTCTACGGGTATACCGCCGCCGAAGCTGTCGGCGCAAGCGCCTTGAGCATCCTTGTAACGCCCGAGACTCTCGATGCGACTCGGCACATGATCGGCGAAGTATTTGTGGGACGCTCGATGTCGGGCACGCAATGGTATGACCGGGATAAAAACGGCCAACTGGGCTGCCGGCTCCGCAGCGCCTTTCCCCTGCTGCGCGACGACGGTTGCGTGGAATGTGGCGTGAGCATGAGCGTGGATATCACCGATCGGCGCAAAGCCGAGGCGGATCTCGCGCAGAGCCGCCACGAGCGCGAGCTAATTGCCGACAACGTTCCCGCGCTGTTAGCCCACATCGACAGCACTCTTCGCTATCGATTCGTCAACCCTCGCTACTCGGAATGGTTCGGCCGGACGTCGCAAGAAATCGTCGGAATGCACCCGCGGGACTTGTTGGGCGAGGCGGGTTACGCCCGCGCCCTTCCTCATTTCGACGCCGTGTTATGCGGCGTCGCGCAGGAGTATGAGAACGAAATCACACGCAGCGACGGACGCACGAACTATACCCACGTGAACCTCGTGCCGGACCATGACGACCAAGGCAACGTGGTCGGTTTTTACGTGATGGTCAAGGATGTGACACAACAGAAGCTGGCCGAGCACGAAGCCGAAAATGAACGCGTGCTGCTGCGCAGATTGCTCGACCTGCAGGAGCGAGAGCGGCAAACCGTGACCCATGACATTCACGACGGAATCGTACAGTACGTTGTGGGAGCGCAGATGCAGGTCGAAAGCTGCGAAGCCACGCTCGATCCATTGGACCAAGCCACGGCCGCCAAGCTCTCGCAGGCATCCACACACCTGCGTGAGGCGGTACGTGAAGGCCGCCGGCTCATCAGCGGCCTGCGGCCGCCGATCATCGACGAAGCCGGCCTGGTTGCCGCCATCGAGCATCTGATCGGCGACTTGTCGCGCCACGAGGGTTCACGCGTCGAATTCGAACACAACGACATCGATCGAGAGCTGCCGGCATTTCTGGAGACGGCGCTATTTCGCATTGTCCAGGAAGCTCTGACAAATATCGCCCGCCACAGCGGCTCGCAGAATGCCCTGGTGGAGCTGCACCGCACTCCGGCGACGATCTTGCTCGACATCAGCGACGACGGACGAGGCTTCGACCGTGAAGCGGTGGCGCCGGGCCGTTTCGGATTGCGCGGCATCGAGGAACGGGCGCGGCTGTTCGGCGGTCAGGCTAAAATCGATAGCGCCCCAGGCAAGGGCACACGCATTCACGTCGAGATGCCTTTCGACGTCAACGACCGCGCCGCGCCGTGGTCGGCAGCCGCGTTCGCTACGGACAACCTGGCCTCCTAGCCCAACAATTCGCGCGTCGTCGGGAGTTTCCGCAACACCCTAAACGTGGACCCAACGGTCACGCTCCCTTACGCAATATGCCGGCAGGCGTGTCGGCCGCAAGTTGGGCCATCATTTCGCGAGTTGCCGCCTCGACGGCTTCCTGCCAGCGGTCGTCGCCAAAGCGCGCGGCATATTCCCGTCGCGCGTGCGCGAAGATGATGCCGCGCGAGTTGTTGACGATCGCGCCAAGTCCCTGCGCGTCGAAGGCCCCTGCCACGTCGTGCGCGGTGCCTCCTTGGCTGCCGAAGCCCGGCACGAGGAACCAGGAGTGTGGCATGGCCGCGCGCAATTCGGCGGCTTGCGCCGGATACGTAGCGCCGACCACGGCGCCGACCAGACCGTAGCCGCAGCGGCCGACCGTTTCAACAGCCAAGCGCTCCACGTGATCGGCCACATGGCGATACAGCGGTCGACCGTCCGCCACCAGATCTTGAAAGGTCTTTCCGCCCGGATTCGAGGTCTTGACCAGCACGAAAACCCCGGCGCCGCGCTGCCGGGCAGTATCGACGAATGGCGTCAAGCTGTCGTCGCCAAGATAGGGACTGACGGTCAACGCATCAGCGCCCCACGCGCTGTTGGTGGCGTCGCCCAGGTAGCCGTCGGCATACGCCGCGGCCGTGGAGCCGATGTCGTTTCGTTTACCGTCGAGTATCACCAGCAAGTTCTTGGCGCGTGCGTAGGCCGTCACATCCGCCAGCGCCACCATGCCCTCGGGCCCAAGCTGCTCGAAGAATGCCGCCTGCGGCTTGACGGCCGGCACCAGATCAGCCACCACATCGATCACGCCGCGACAAAAAGCTCCAAAAGCGAGCGCACGATGGCGCGGATCGCTGACGTCGCCGCTGCGCAGGCCGCTGGGGAGTTGCTCATAGCGTGGATCCAGACCGACAAGCACGGGATTGCCAACTCGACGTACGGCGTCGGCGAGCCGATCGGCGAAGTGAGTCGTTGGTTTCGACGCCGACGCAGCAGCTTCGCCATTGGGCACGTTGATGCTCTCCCGAGGGTTCGGCCACTCTGGCCGGCGGTCGCCCGGCTGGGCAGCGTGTATCGTATCGCGCCCGCGCACCGCCGCCAGTAGGCGTTGAAACCGCGCAGCCGATCTGCGATATTGGCAGTCTCCGCCGGTCAGCCAGCCGCGTGGAATGAGCAAGCACAACCGGGGCGTGGCGCAGTCTGGCTAGCGCGCTTGACTGGGGGTCAAGAGGTCGCAGGTTCAAATCCTGTCGTCCCGACTGCACGAAAGCTCTGCTCCGCAAGGAGTTAGAGCTTTTTTCGTTGCTGGTTTGCAGCGGGACATTCGTCCAGAATTTTCACCGAATACCGTGCGATTCCAAAAATACCGTGCGGTAATCCGTGCGGACAATGGACAGTTGGAGCCGGCCACGTCTGTGGCAGAAGGCACTTATTGACGTGCCGCGACGTGCCGTTTCCCCTCACCTGCGCTTTGCCTGCACTCGAGGAGTCGACGCAGTGTGTTACAAGCCACTCGATATCGCCGAACTTTTTACCAAGATCAGCGAAACATTCGCCGCGTACCGTCGCTGACAGAATGATTTTTATCAGTCTGCAAACCAATGAAACTCAGAGATAGGCAATTGCCCATTATCGGCTCGCGCAACAAATACCCAAAAGCTGTGAGTTACGTCGCTAATCGACCGATGTCTATGTCGCTATTTCCTTACTTCGTATCCGGCCGTCATGGCGATGTGAAGTCCTTCCGCAATCTTCGGATGGCTTCGTAAATCCGTGATTTGATTCTGCCCACCGGCACGTCGAGCGTTTCAGCCACGTCGCGTTGCTTCATTCCCAGCAGGCAGACCAATACGACGACGCTCCTCAAGCGGTCGGGCAGCATTCGAATGGTCTTTCGCAACAGCGCGCGTTGTTCGGCTGATTCGGCATCCGTAGCCGGCCTGCAATCGTTCGCCGCCACCCGATCGAGCAGTCGCCGCTCGAAATCATCCGATGATTCGTCCGCCATGGCGGGTGGCTGATCGTAGCTCTGCTCGTGAATTCGCGATTTTGTCCGCAACCAGTCAATGGCACAGTGCGTTGCGATGGCGTATAGCCAGGGACGCAAGCGCCGCTCCGGTTGGTACTGGTCTCGATGCCGGTACGCTTGCAAGAACACCGCCTTCCATGCCAACAGCCTCATCGATGAATCGTTCCAAGAATTGACAATCGGCACGGAATTGCGGTTCGTGGAAGAAGAGGGCGAGAAAGGGCCGCAAGCGACTTCCATCCGGGTCGTGGGACGGCATCATCACTTTGCTGAATAGACGACGCCTGCGCTGCGCAGCGAAAGAATCTGATTTGATTTTGTTGACAAGCTGCGGAGTG
>JBBDYK010000263.1:0-17960 GCA_040901665.1 Pirellulales bacterium
GCGTCATCTGCATGTCCACCTTGTCGGGAACGATGGTCGAGGTGCGACGGAGCTTCATGGCGTCACCGCTTCTCCTCGAGCTCTTGCTTGGCGCGCAAGGCGAATTTTTCGAAGCCGTTGTCCTGGCACATTTGAATCACCTCTTGCACGACGCCGGTTTTGGCGTTGGCGTCGGCACGCAGCACCACGGTGGCCTCGGTCACGTCGGTGCCGTTGAGCTCGAGGAATCTTCGTTCGTTGCGCAAGTGCCGATCCATGGCGGCGATGGGGATCGGCTCGCCGCCGAAGATGACTCGATCATCCTGGGTCAACTGCAATACCAAGGGGGCCACGAACTGAGCTTCGGGCGGCTTGGCCAGCTCGCTGGAGGGAAGCTTGATGCGAGCGTCCACCTCGCCTTCGCCGAAGTTCAACAGCACCATGAAAAACGCGATCAACTGAAACGTCATGTCGATCATGGGCGTCATGTCGGGTTCCGGAGAAGCCGTCGGTCGCTTGCGCTCGAATTTCATGATCGGTGCTTTCGATGACTGACAGCCGTGGCGAGCGACGACTCGCTTGCGGCATAGCGCCGTTTAGGGCGTCAATTTCTTCCCGCCGACATTTTGAAAGCGGCTCATCAGCCGTTCGCTATAGATGCCCACTTCCAGGACGAGCCTTGCCAATCGATTGCGAAAAATGCCGAACAGGGCAATCGCCGGAATGGCCAACAGCAGGCCGACCAGCGTGGTGATGAGCGCCGTCGAAATGCCGTCGGCCAGATCGGACGGTTTGGGTTGCGTGGCGCTGGTGGCAATCACGCGGAAGGCCCGCACCATGCCGTCGACGGTTCCCAGCAGTCCGACCATCGGGCTGACGGTGCCGATCAGGGCGATGTAGCTCAAGCGCTGTTCGAGCTTCATATTCTCGTCTTCGCCCACCTCCTGCATGGCTTCGACCGCTTGGGGATAGCCGTCCTGCAGCTTCGCCAAACCGGCGGACAAGACGTGGCCCAGAAAGCTCTCGTCGTTCTTGGCCAGCTCGTACGCCTCCTGATAGCGCTTTTCGTTCAGCAGCGTTTCGAAGTTCGCGACCAGATCGGGCGGCACCACGCTTTGGCGGCGGATCGACATGACGTTCATGACGATCAGGGCCACGAACACGAACGACAGGAACAAAAACGCGATCGTATAGGTGAAGCCCAGGGCCCGGAAATAGAACGCCAGCGCACTTTGCTGTTGCGGAGCCACGTCGTCGGCACCAGCGGCCGGCGCCGCGGGCGCTTGAGCGAGGACCGCGTTGGACCACCAGGAGCTCGGCAGAGCACTCGCGGACAGTGTCAGCACCACGAGTGACGCGACCGTCCATATTCGAAAGCGCAAGCGAGTGGGATACCGCATGAGTGCTCCTTGTCTGATTCGATGGCCAAGGCGAGGGACGTTACGGCGCCCTGGCCCGCCGCTATCAACCTGCTAATGGTTCGCCGTGAAGCTCGTGGTCCGCGTCAGTGTAGTGGCTCGTTGCACTTTTCGCCAAGGGTGACGTGGCGCGTCGACTTGAAATGCGAGACGTTACTTTTGCGCCCAGGCGCTTTGGGGATACTTTTCCTTAAGCGTGCTCTGCGCTTGGACTGCGCGATCGGCCTTGTCGACTTCCGCCCACAGCGCGGCCAGATTCGCCAGCGCTTCGGCGTGTTGCAAGGGAAAGCGCGAATACAGCAGATCGACGTGCAGGAAGGCGAGCAGCGCCTCTTGTTTCTTGCCGGCCGCCCGATAGCAATTCCCCAGCACGTTATAGGCTCGAGCGTGCAACTCCTGGTCTTCAGGGTTGGCCTCGGCAATGATTTTCTCGACTGCCGCGATGGCCTGTTCGGTGCCGCCACTACCCGCTTGGGCGTCGGCCTTGCCAAGCGTAGCGGCCAGCTTCAGGGCATCGACCTGGTTGCCGGTGGCCGACATGGCCAGGGCTTCGTCGAATTTGGCCACGGCGGGTTCGAATTTCTTTTGGCCGACCAGTGCGCGGCCTTGCAGCACGGCGGCGCGCAGCTTGGTTTCCGGCCAGGGCGCCGCGGCCAGCTTGGTGTAGAAACCTTCGGCGCGGTCCGGCAGGTTGGCCGTGCTGAGCAGATCGCCCAGCACTTCGCAGACTTCGAAGTAGTGATAACTGTTCTTGTGTGCCCGCTCGAAAGCGACGAGCGCTCGGCCTGCGTCGGCGATCGAGCCGTTGCCGGCCAGCGCCGCGCGAGCGCCGGCGATCGCCTTGTAAAACTCGATGTCCTCGGCGACGGCCGGCCGCTTCACTTGTCCGGCCTTGATTTTGGCCAGCAGGTCGGTCGCATCGGAATAGCGGCCGGCGGCCACGGCGAAGCGGGCCTGCGTCAGCTCGTTGGGCTCCTCGTCGAAGGTGACGGACTCGATGTCGTTCACCGCGTGTGGTCGCTTCGTAGCGCCTAGTTCGACGACGACCTCGGTGGGGCTGATTTCGGTGATGGTGCCCGTGCCCTGGGTGCCGGACTTCAGCTTGACGCGGTCGACGGCCATCGCCGGCGCGATGCATGCGCCAAGGCAGGCGCCAAGCCCGATGAGTAGCGGCAGCGTTTTCATGACAGCGCTCTGCGAGGAACTATTTGGTGGTGGCATCGGCGGTGCTGGCGTTGTTGCGGTCGCGGAATTCCTGCAGGCCGGCTTCCTTTTCGCCCAGGCTGGCTTGGATTAGCTTGAGCAGCCGGTCGTAGCGGACGGCGGTTTCCTCGCCGCCGAGCTCGGGGCGAAGCTTGAACGTGGTCCACAGGTCCTGCTTGGCGGCGGCCAGGATGTTCGCACGTTTCTGGGCGTCCTTCTCAACGAGCGCATAGCGATAGCGGGATTCCGCCAGATTCATGCGCGCGTGGTGAAACGTGCCGGCGAACTGCTCGTTGCTCATCGTGAGTTGCGAGAGCTTGGCCCAACCCCAGACGGCGTTCTTACCGTCGCGAGCGGGCCGATCGCCCAGAATCGCCAGGCCATAATTCTTGGGATCGATCGCGCCGCGCGCTTGCAGCGTTTCGGCCGCTTGCACCTGGGCCGGCAGAAGCATCGGCTTTTGCTTGAGCACTTCGACCACAACGGCCAGGGCATCGTCGAATTGGCCGGCCCGGCGATGGCAGTCGGCCAGGCGGAGCCGCGCGCCGGTCAAGCTGTCTGGATTGTCTTTGAATTTTGGATCGTTCTGCACGACGTCGAGCATGCGCTTGTAGGCGTCGGCCGCCTTGGCGAAGTAGGCCGTGGCCTGGGGCGACGCGTTGCCGGGTCCCGCATCGAAGCCGGCGCCGAGGCTGAAGTACGTTTCGCCGACCCAATTGAGCGACGCGTAGCTGTTGCCCGTCTCGCGCTTGGTCACCCGATCGAGAAAGATTTCGAATGCTTTTGACACGCTTTCCAGTTGTTTGGTTTGGCCGCTCTTGCGCAGGTCTTGCAATTGCTGTTCGAGCTCGCGCCCGAGACTGACGTAGATCTTGGTGAGGTTTTCCGCGGCGTTGGCGTCGCCGGCGCCTTGCACGAGCTTTTCCAGCGCGTCCATGGCGGCTTCCGCCTTGTCCACCTGTTGCGGAGTGACCGCCACGTAGGCCCGCAGCGCGAGCTTGTACGTTTCGATGGCGAATGAATCGCGGGCCGCGACGGGGTGATTGGCGTTGACCAGGGTCAGCGGGCCGATCTTCGCCTTCTCGAGCCAGGCGATGGCCTGGTCGGGTTGGCCCGTGTCGACGCAGATTTGCGCCATGGCAAATACGGCCGCGGCGAGCGTGGCGTCGACTTCGCCCGATTTCTCCATGCGACCGATGCCTTCGGCCAAGACCTCTTGAGCGCGTTTTTTGAGCGCGTCGAGGTCCGCCTGCGGGGGGCGTTCTTCCTGGGGCAATTGCGAGCGCCGCAGATAGGCCGACCAGAGGGCCTGCCCGGCGCGCAGCTCGGCCTGGCCCCGCCGCGGCGAATCGGGCGAGATGCCGCCTAAATAGGCGATGGCCTTGTCCCAATCGCTGCGACTGGCGGCAAAGTTGAGAAGCTGCATGGCGGCTTCGTCCGACTCCTCGCTGCCGGGCCAACGCTTGAGAATCGCGTCGCCCAAACGCTCGATGCGCTCGATCTCGAATTGCTTTTCATCGAGTGTCGATTCGGCATACATCTTGACGTAGGCCGCCAGCGCGATGCGGGCGCCTTGGCGGCCGGGACTACTGTCGGGATAGCGCTGGACGAGGAATTCGCCCAGCACGGCCGCGTCGTGCAGGCGACCGGCGTCCCAGTTCAAGAAGCAGAGGTAATATCGCGCCGAATTCAGGTCGTCGATGCTGGTCTTGGCATCGCTTGAGCGCAGCGCCTGTTGCAGCCAGTGGCTCGCCTCGTTGGCGGCGTTGTCGCGTTGCTGGCGCAGGCTCTCTAAGGCAGCATCATCACCCTTGGAACCCAGGGCGTTGATCTCGGACTCGACCGCCTGCATCTGCGCAATCGATTGCTTGCCTTGCTCGAAGTACTCGGCAAAAGCAGGTTGTGACGCGCCGTCGGCAGCGCCCTTGGCGTCCTTGTTGCCCGACAGGGCGACCAGCAGCATTTTGGCGGGCCGTTGATACTCGCCGGGCTGCTCGGCGACCGGCACGACGTAGTCGCGGGCAAAGCCGGCCAGTTTCTTGCGCTCGGGGTCCTTGGCCGGCAGCGCGCTCGATTGTCCCTGCAGGGCCACTGCCGTCAGATAGCGAATCGCCAGGGCATCCGGATCGCCGGCGCTGGCGCCGGACTCTTTTTCCCAGCGTTTGCCGCGCTCGACGGCCTCTTGGAATTTCTTTTCGCCGCCGGAAGTGAGGCATTCGAGCGCATGGCGCGTGCTCTTGGTGCGCACGGTGCGCGTTTCCTCGGCGGCTGGCAACTCCATCAGCTCGCGAAAGCACGCCAGGGCTTGCGGCATTTTCTCGAGCTGCTGGTAGCAGCGACCCTCCCACAACCGGGCCAATAACCCCGAGGCGCGCGTGCGATACGTTTCGTACAGCGAGTGATAGTTAGCGGCCGCGGCCTCCAAATGCTTTCGTGCCGCCGCGCTGCCGGACGGATGCGTGGCGGCCAACTCATAGTCGATCGAGGGTCGCAACAACTGCAATTGAACCAGGTCGCCGGCAAGCTGCTGCTTGCGGGCAGCCGTGTCGCTGTCGTTGGGATCGACGAGCTTGGGCAATTGGGCCAAGCGCGTTTCCAAGTCTTTGATGGCGCCGTCGAACTGACGGCGCGCCTCTTCGAATTGTCCGCGCGCGGCGTCGATGCCGGGTTCGTCTTGCGCGGACCTGGCGGCCGTCGCGACGGCGGCGCGGGCGCGTTCGATTTGCAGGACGCCGAGTTGCACTTTCGCCGTGCCGGCCAGCGGGTGCTCGGGGAATTGGCTGGAGAACTCGGCGAACCACTGGCCCGCTCGAGTTAGTTCGGCATCGCGCTTCGCCGGATCGCGCTGGGCCGTGGCCGCTTGCAGGGTCGTCACGCCGCGTTCGAATGGGATCCTTTGGCGGATGGCTTCGTCCAGTTGCGAATTCGATTCCAAGGCATCGAGATAAGCGTTGGCCTGGTCGAACCACTGGCGCTGCCGCAAGGCGGCCAGGAACTCGTCGACGGGCTCGACGGCCGCGGCGCTGGCCACCAGGCCGGCGCTGACCCCGAGAATTGCGACGAGCTTCCGCCACCAGGCGACGTGCATCATGAATCTCTCACGTGGAGCAACAGGCGACGATGGTTCAATCGTCGTGGGTGCGGCAAGTTCCGGATTGCCACGTCGATATTCCGGTTCGACTCCGCTTCGTCCTGGGTGCGACCGGGACCCAATGTCAGACGACTCCATCCAACGCATCCAGCGCTCATGGACTTGCTTGAAGTTGCTTTCACAACCGGCTTGGAGAAGGGCCCGCCGGTTTTGAAACGAATGCCTCTTTCAGCAGATTATAATCTGAATCGACGATGCACAACCGTCGGCCCGGTGAGGTTTTGGGACAATGTCCCGGCGGCAAAAACGGCGATTTGCCTTGACATCGGCCGATCGCGCGGCGGCCGCGTGGCGATTGCGCCGCCCGTAACGATAAAAGGGAGGAAAGGCACGAATGCGCAACAGTCGGTGCCGCCAGCATTGTTCCGGCAGATCGACAAAGACTAGCGGGGCTTTTCCGACTTCTTCAGCAGATCGAGTAGCACCTGGAAGTCGGGCTGTTGGGCGAGGCTGGCATCGACGCGCGAGGCCACATCGAGAATGCCGGCCGCCGGTCGGGTCGTGGGCAGATAGGTCGAGCCGCGCAACGCCTCGGCGCTTTTGGCCACGATCGCGGTCTCTTGAAACCAGCTTGGCGCCTCAAAGAAGGAACCGGCGAGCTGTGCCTTGAGGATCGGCCGCACGATGCGCGACGGTTTGCCCGATGCCGGATGCTGCCAGACGACTTCAATCGAGCCGACCGTTTCGACCGATTCCGGCTTGAGCGCAACCTCATAGACGCCCGTTGCCAATTGGTCGACTCCCAGATCGATCGAAACCGGATCCGGCGACAGGCCGGTCAGCGTCGTCGCCTCGTGGCCGATCAGGCGATAGGCGGCGACGGCCTGTGGGTTGAAGCTCAGCGTGATCGTGACATCCTTGGCCACTTTGGCGGGCCAACCGGTCATGGCTTCGACCATTTCCTGGTATACGTCATCCGGCGATTGCGCCGCCGCGACGCGGCCCCCGGCCTGCTCGGCCAGCTTCGCCCAGTGGGCGTCCTGCTCGTCGGAGTTCAATCGCACGAGGCGCCAGGGGACGTTCAATTTGGCCAGCGCGCCGAGTTGCTCGGCTGCCTTGGGTAGCTCGGCAGCATCGTAATTGCCGCGGCTGTCCGTGATGACAATCACCCGCCGTGGGTCGGTCGCTTGGGGGTCTCGGGCGATGTTCCCAGCGGCTTCAATGGCGCGAGACAAGTTCGACGTGCCGCTGGTGGCGGACAACAAATCGGATTCAAGCAGCGTTGCCAGTTCGTCGCGCGAGGCGCTTGCAGCCAGGATGGATGTCGTGTCGGCTGAGCGCACCAGCGTCACGCGGTCGCTGCTGTCCATGTGCTGGGCCAGCTTCGACAATGCCCGCCGGACGGTTGCCATCCGCGCGTTTGCATTCATCGAAGCCGAACTGTCGATGGCGACGATCAGGCGGCTTGGGCGGTGCCGGTGCGTGTCGTGCGAGGCGCCTTGCAGGGCCAACGAGAGCAGGTGCAAGGTTCCCCCGTGCATGGCGGCACGGGTCGCGGCAGTGGTTTCGAGCGGCGATGCGGCTGCCGCCACGTGCAAGGCCAGACCGTCGGGCGGAGCCACCGGCAAGTCGTAGTCCTCGGCCGCCAGGAAGTCCTCGATGCGGATCTCGCCCGGAGGCGGCACTTGCCCGGAGCGCAGCCCGGCCAGCGCCTGGTCGTAACTTGCCGTGCGGAAGCTAAATGGGAATTTGGTCTCGGCCAGGCTCTGATGGAGGGCCGGCGACACGAACGGATGTTCGCCGTGCTTCAACTGGAACAGCAAATCGTAGCCCTGCACCAGCGGCGGCGACACGCCGTGAATCGGCGCGCTCTGGAAGACTTCGAGATCGGGCGAATCGGCCAATGAGCCGTTGGATCCGAATGCCGGCTGCTCGGGCAGCGTCACGGGCAGAATGTCGGCGCGGGGTCCATCGGTCGGCGGCGTGGCCGGCGCCAGCGGCGTGGAAGGAGATTGTGTCGCCGCAGCGACCGGGCGAGCAGCAATGGAATCGTCCATTGCCGAGACCGCCGGTTGCGTGCGATTTGCAAGCCGATCCGAGCGGTCGGTAACCAGGGGACTCGCGTCGCGTTGATCGGGGACAGGCAGTGCAGCGAGTGGCTGCGGCGTGGGGGGCGTCGATTGCGCGACTTGGGGCTCGCCCGGGCCCAACGCGCCGGTCACGAGGCCGAAGAATCCGGCCGCGCCCAGGCCGATTACCAAAAATAGCGAGGCCGCGGTCGCATAGCGTTGCCATGCGGAGCGTCGCCGCGTGAGGATCAGGGTGCTGGGCCGCGCGATCGAGAGGAGCTTCGTTTCCAGATCGACCGGCACGGCGACTTCGCACAGTGCGGCGTCCAGTCGCGCATCTTCCGCGCCCCGATTCGGACCGGCTTGGGACAGCCGTTCCAACAGGTTTGGCGGCAGCGGAACGTTCCGCAACTGCTGGTCGATCCAGTCATCAAAACGCGATTCGGGCATGAGAAGACGCTAGGGATCGAATACTCGGCGGGAGCGAGATCCAGTGGGATTTACGTACGCGGGGTTGACACATCGTCTGTTGCAAAATGCCGTCGTGGCATTTTTGCTAACCGGCCGAACTCTTGGCCACCACGAGCCAATACTCGCGGAGCCGTTCTCGGGCGCGGCTTACTCGCGAGAGCACCGTTCCCAACGGCACTCCCAACACGTGGGCCGCTTCCTGATGAGTCAACTCGCCGACCACCACCAGGAGCAGCGACTCGCGCAGCTCCAGCGGCAATCGTTGTAGTGAATGTTGCATTTCGTCGGTGAATTCGTTGGCCATCGGGTCGGACGCACGACACTCGACCTCGGGCGTGAAATCGCCGCCGGTGGGGCCGGGCAAGGTTTGCCGGCGCCAGCGATCGACAACTCGACGACGCAAGATCGAAGCCAGCCAGGCGCGCTCGCTGCGGCCCGTCTCGTATCCGTTGCGGCTTGTCCAAGCCGAACGATACGTTTCCTGGACAATGTCCTCCGCTTCGTGCCGGTCGCCCACCATGCGGTAGGCCATTCGGTACAACGCAGGACCGTGCTCCTCGACGAGGCTGTCAAAAGCAGCTTGGGTCAGTGCCACTTTTCGTCCCCCCTCAGAGCCGCTCTTTGAGGAAGCACCTGGCGTTGGCTCCCTAGAATTCGCCATAGCAGGCCAGGTTTATTGCAGCCGAGAACCGGCCGCGGTCGTCAAAGATAGGCAAAAAAACCGACGCTTCCACAGGCGATATGAGTCCCTTCGCAGTGCTTGTATCCTAACGCAACTAGGGGAATCCTTACAAGCATTAATCTTCGAATATTTGTTCGCCAAAGTCTGTTTGGACAACCATTTACGGCTACCGACCGTCCGGTCACCACGCTCGATTCGCCGTCGTTTTCCTTGCCACTGATGGATACACCCGGTGTCCACGCTGGGGGGACCGTGCTGGCACGAACGCTTTTTTTCCGGTGCGCAGTAGGTGTTGAACCCCGCTCATTCGAAAAGAGGCCGTTGTTGATCCGTTCGCTCGCTGGGCATGATGCCCAAGTGATCCTGCCCGCCGGGTGTGACTTTTCGGCCACGCGGCGTGCGCATCAATAAGCCCGTGCGGAGCAAAAACGGCTCGATCTCGTCCTCCAACGTGTCGATCGCCAGGTTCATGGTGTGTGCCACGGCCTCCACTCCGACCGGTCCGCCTTGAAACACGCGGACGATGGTTTCCAGGTATTTGCGGTCCTGGCCGTCCAGGCCGAGGATGTCGATCCCCTGCATGGCCAGCGCGTCGCGCACCACCTTGGGCGTCACCTTGCCACCGCACCTGCTGGTCGAGTAGTCGCGCACCCAACGCAAGCGATTGTTGGCCAGCCGCGGTGTGCCCCGGCTGCGCTCGGCAATCTCGCGGGCCGAAACGGTGTCGATTTGCATGTGCAGTTTCCTGGAATTACGCGAGACGATCTCCGCGAGTTCATCGACATTGTAAAAATCCAGGTGCTCGCGGATGTGAAACCGGTCGCGCAAGGGGGCGGAAAGCAGGCCGGCGCGAGTGGTTGCGCCGATCAGCGTGAAGGGGCGCAAGGTCATGTTGATCGTGCGGGCGTTGACCCCCTCACCCAGCAGAATGTCGATGCGGAAGTCTTCCATCGCCGGGTAGAGGAACTCCTCCACGGCCTTGGGGAGGCGATGGATCTCGTCGATGAACAGCACCGAATGCTCTTCGGCATTGGTCAGGTAGGGGATCAGATCCTTGGGGGCTTGCAGCACGGCGCCGCTGGCGATTTGAAACGGCACGCCCAGGTCGCGGGGAATGCAGGTGGCAAAGGTGGTTTTGCCCAAGCCCGGCGGACCGTCGAAGAGAATGTGCCCCAGCGTATCGCT
Organism: Pirellulales bacterium; assembly: GCA_040901665.1. Classification (GTDB taxonomy): domain Bacteria; phylum Planctomycetota; class Planctomycetia; order Pirellulales; family PALSA-1355; genus JTS-RE94. The sequence goes on from JBBDYK010000263.1 coordinate 10,099, forward strand.
GCGTTTGCGGGCGGAATCGACGGCGATTTCCAACCGCGCGAAGACTTCGCGCTGACCGACCATCTCGCCCATCGACTGCGGGCGGAGCAAGCGGTCGTCTTCGTGATTGGGAACCGAGCTACTGATGACCGGCTCGCGCACCAAAAGAGCCCTCCGTGGTGAATATGCGAACAGGTGCAATATAACGGGAAGGAGCGGGCAAGGGCAGGGGAGTTGGGGGCGGTTGGAGTTTGCTTCCGCCACCGCTTTCGGTGGAGTAGAATTTGCAGGTAGGCAACCTTCGGGAGCATGCGGCAATGGCAACCTCTGATTTTGACAGACTATGGGAGCAGGTGCAGGCGCTGAGCCACACTGAGCGCCAGGAACTGCGAGAATTGCTCGCGCAATGTCAGAGCGAGGCGGCCGACAGCGAAGAGGCCTTCGAAGCGGGACTCGTCGCGGCCGGCATCATCTCGTCGCCGATCCACGAAACCGCTGCCGCGGACTGGCAGCCGATCATCGTCACCGGCCCGCCGCTCTCCGTAACGCTGATCGAGGACCGACGCTAGGTGGCCGCTTATTACTTCGACTCAAGCGCCATCGTGGTCGACCCGTGCGATCACGCCTGAGCGCCTCATCGGAGCCATCGGCCGACTGCGCCGCGGAAGCGATCACTCCGCATGGCAGCTATTCGCGCCGCGTACGCCAGCGCCAAACGCCCAGGGCGGTGAATCCAACGACCGCCAGCGCCAGCGAACTCGGCTCGGGGACGTAGGCGAGGCGAAAGCCGACATATTCTAGACGGACACTCGGGCCAAAATTGCTAATCGGCGCAACGTTTCGCGCGATGGCCGTTAAGAACCCGACATCATCGAACCCGGACTCGATGAATGCTCCGCCGAGTCCGTTCGTTGACTGTCCCGTCGAGCGGCGATTCCATTCACCCACATTTCCAGCCTGGTCATACGTTCCGTAGAAACTGACGCTCTGTGGACCGGCACTGCCGATGGTCGTGACGTTGCCACCGCTTGAACCATTCCAATTCGCACCGCCCCCATAGTTGGCCACGTTGGCGCCGGGATTGCTGATATCGCCGACACTGTTGGCAGTGGCCTTGTTCGGTGCATCGTTGCTGCGTGTGGGATACAACCAGTAGTGGCTGTCATCCGGAGGACCGCCTTCGGCTGCGGTGCGAGGATCGTAATAGGCGGCCTTATACCATTCGTGTTCCGTTGGGAGGACCCAAGTGGCTCCGACATTGCGCTGGAAGGCTGCCGGCGCGTTTGGTGGATGCAATGTCCCGCCCATCGTGTACGAGCCCGTCTCAGTGCTGCCACTTCCTTGGCCATTGTGCATCCAATTGGCAAAACGCTGGGCGTTCCATAAGGACACGTAGTTCACCGGCTTGTTGGCCATGTTGGGCTTCACCGTGTAGGTGTAGCTGTCGCCAACGCCGTCGCGGATGATGCCGCCCACAAGGTTCGATCCCATGTGGAAATCGTAGAGAAAAAGTGGATCGCTGGCAGCCTTGGCATTGAGAAATTCCGCGTACTGCGCGTTCGTGACTTCATACTTGCCAATGCGGTATTCGTAATCCACAGGGCCGAGCGATGCGAGGGTGTCCACCCATCTCGGGTCCGGTCCGTTGCCCGGATTGCCCACGGGCACGGTTTCGATCGACACTGCCGTGGCGACGCGCGCGGCGCCGAGAATGATGACCAGCAATGGAAATAGCACACGATTCATGAATGGCACTCTGGCGGATGGAAACGATTGCCTCGCCACGCGCGAGCAATCTTTCGGGACGGAACCGGTGACGCACGAAGTGCCGCGAGCGTGATCGCGCAGGCACGTGGCGGCCCGGTGTGGAGAGATGCTTGGAGTAGCGTTGCCTGGATGGGTGGCAGACGAGCAGCAGTGGCAGCGACTACTATGCGCCGCCCCCCGCGACAAAGTCAAACGAATTTGACTTGGGGGTGGGAGTTCTTGGTTGATTGGGGCGGACGGTTGCGCGGGGAGGGGGACAGTCCCATCTTACTTCGAGGACTTCGCAAAATCGGGACAGTCCCCGGCGGTTTAGTCCCCAGGCTCTTACCCTTGGCTCTGCTGGTAGATGGCTTGCAGCATGTCGGAGACGTCTTTGTATTTCTTCTTCTGGCCGAGCACGCCGTCGACGAGTCGGCGGGCGTCGCGTTCGCTGTGGCCGAGGCTCAACAGGACTTCGAACGTCTCGCCGACGACGTCGTGCTCGACTTCGGCGACCGTGGGCTCGTCGCGGGCGGCCATCAGGGCGAACTTCGGCACCTTGCGACGGAGCTTGGCCACGATCCGTTCGGCCATCGCGGGGCCGATGCCCGGCAGCGACGAGAGCGTCTTGGCGTCCTGTTCCTCGATGGCGTGAGCCACCTCGCGCACGGGGCGAACCATGGCGCGCAGCGCCTTCTTCACGCCCACGCCATCGACCGAGCAGAACAGCTCGAAGAACTCGCGTTCGATTTCGGTGAGAAAGCCGATCAGCCGCGGCGTGAGCCGCCCTTGCATCGGGTTGCCTTCCAGATACTCGATCGTGTGCAGCCGCACGGTTTCGCCCAACTGGCCCTGCAACTGGCGGCGCGAGAAATCGGGAATCAGCACTTCGTACTCGAAGGCGTCGATGCCCAGCGTCAGCACGTCTTCGTTCAGAGCAACGAGTTGGCCGGTGATTTTGGTGATCAAAGTTGGATCCCCGTTCAGCCCCCGGCTTTGCCGGGGGATTGCGATCTACGGACGTGCAAAATAAAGTTCGATCCCCCGGCAGAGCCGGAGGCTGATCGATCGTGTGGCGTTGTCACGAAACCGCGTCCACAACAACGCGGTCACGCCGGCCGTTGTTTCATCAGCGAGCGGCGCACCTTCAAGTAATAGTGACACACGGCCACGGCCAGTGCATCGGCCACGTCGGGCGGATCGGGCACTTGCGCCAGGTGCAGCTCGTTGCGAATGGCGATTTGCACCTGGCTTTTGGGCGCGCGGCCGTCGCCAGTGAGGATGCGTTTGATTTGCGTGGCCGAATAGTGCACCACGTCGACGTTGGCTTGCGCCGCGGCCAGGCAGATCACGCCGCGAGCATGGCCCATCAGGATGGCCGTGCGTGGATGCTTGTAGTGCGAGTAAAGCTGCTCGACGGCCATCGAGGTGGGGGCCAGTGACTGGATCACGTCGGCGATGCCGGCATGAATCTCGGCCAGCCGGGCGGTGAGCGAGCCCTTGGTCTTGCCGCGCACCACGCCCGCTTCGCACAGGTGGATGCCGCCGCGGGCGACTTCCAGCACGCCGTAACCGGTGATGTTCAAACCTGGGTCGATGCCCAGGATGCGCAGCGCTTCCGTGCCTTTGCCCGCGGTCATTTGACGGTCCATTCGGTGCCGCCGGGGCGATCTTCCAGCGTGACGCCGATTTCGGTGAGGGTGTTGCGAATCTGATCGGCCGTGGCGAAGTCTTTCTTGGCGCGCGCGGCAGCACGCAGATCGATCAACAGCTTCATCAGCTTGCCCACTAGCTCGTCGTCGCCGGTGGCGGCCGCTTTGGCCGGCGCCGTGCGGAACATGCCCACCGTGGCGCCAAGCTCGCGCAAGGTTTGAGCGCCCTGTCGCAGCACGGCGACTTGGGCCGGCGTGGGCCTGGCCGCCTCCAGCTTATGGTCGTCGATGTATTTGTTGAGGACGCGCATCAGCTCGAACAAGTCGGCCGTCGCGCCGCCCGTGTTAAAGTCGTCGTCCATCGCGTCCAGGAAGCGGCGGCGGCACTCGGCCACGGCCACCAGCGCGGCGTCGTCGCCGGCATTGAAATCGCCGGCCGCGCGGCCGCGGGCATAGTCGACCTGATAGAAGCTCTCGCCGGTGACGCGTTCGTAGCGCTTGAAGAAGCGATAGAACTGCTCCAGCCCCGTACCTACTTCTTCGATGCGCGTTTCGCTGAAATCGATGGGGCGTCGATAGTGGGTCGAGAGCAGGAAGAAGCGGATCGTCTCCGGGGGAAACCTGGCCAACAGCTCGGTGAAGGGGGCGGCGCCTTTGCTCTTGCCCAGCTTGCCGGCTTCCTGGCTCTGCGCATCGACGTCGTCGGCCGTGCGCGTGGCGCGTCCGCCGACTTTGCCCACTTCGTGCGAGGCTTGCATCAGCCCGTTGTGCATCCAGTACTTGGCCTGCGGCTTACCGTGGGCGCACTCGCTTTGGGCGATTTCATTCTCGTGGTGGGGAAAGACGAGATCGAGTCCGCCGCCGTGGATGTCGAACGTTTCGCCCAGGATTTTTCGGCTCATGGCGGAGCATTCGATGTGCCAGCCCGGCCGGCCTTTGCCCCAGGGGCTGTCCCAGGAAGGCTCGCCCGGCTTGGCGCTCTTCCACAGGGCGAAGTCGGCGGGCGAGCGCTTGCGCTCGGCCATGTCGCCTCCTTCGCCTTGCATGCTCGACACGTCGCGATTGCTGAGCTTGCCGTAGTGCGGGTCGCGGGCCACCTCGAAATAGACATCGCCGTCCGACTGGTAGGCAAAACCCTTGGCGATCAAGGATTCTGTGATCTTGACGATCTCGTCGATGTTTTCGGTGGCCTTGGGAAAATGGTCTACGGTGTCGATGCCCATGGCTTGCAAATTGCGCATGTAGTCGGCCGTCATTTCGTCGGCCAGCGCGCTCATGGTCATCTTGCGGCGGTTTGACTCGTTGATGAGCTTGTCGTCGACGTCGGTGACGTTGATGACGAACGTGACCTGATAGCCGGAGTAGGCGAGGTACCGCTTGATGGCGTCGAAGATCACTGGGCCGACCATGTGTCCGACGTGGCTTGGTTTATAGACCGTGGGGCCGCAGAGATACATGCCCACCTGGCCGGGCACGAGCGGCTCGAACGGTTCCTTTTCTTTGGAGAGCGTGTTGTAAACTCGAATCGGCATGCGCGACTCGCTGGGGGTGACTGCGGAAGGAGTGGACCTGGTAGTGAGCATCTCAATCCCTGGAGCTTGTCTGATTCTTATTTGGGGCCGGTCGCCTGGGGCGAGGTGCCGAGGAGGGCGACGCACTGGGCCATGATTGCTTCTTCCCGTCCCACGGGTCCGACGCCTTCGCCCGTCTTGGCCTTCACCCCCACACGGTCGGCGGCAATGCCGAGCAACGTGGCGAGCGACTGGCGAAGCGCCTCTTTGTGCGGCGAAAGCTTGGGCTGCTGGGCGAACACGATGCAATCGACGTTGACGATTTCAAAACCTCGGTTGGCGACCTGATCGCGGACGATTGCGAGCATCTCGCCCGAATCGCGGCCCCGGTTCTGGGGGTCGGTGTCGGGAAACAACTCGCCGATATCGCCCAGGCTGGCCGCTCCCAGCAACGCGTCGGTGACGGCGTGCAACAGGACGTCGGCGTCGCTGTGGCCGACGGCCGAGCGATCGCAGGGAACGTCGATGCCGCCCAGCCGCAACGGACCGCCCGGCGCGAGTCGATGCGTGTCGTGTCCAATTCCGATCCGTGCGCCTTGCGTGGTCCAGACTCCTGATCTTGGTTGGCCATCGTTACTTAGATGCGCTCAGGTGCGCGGCGATTATATCGAATGGGAGTCTGGGGGACAACGCGAGCCAAACGCAGCAGCCGGACGCCCCCGGATGCGCGCGGCGTGCTTTCCCAGCCCGGGACTGCTCCCTATAATCGCTCACCTATGGCGATCATCGAAATTGACTCTCTGGCGAAGTCCTATCGCGTTTATCAGAAGCAGGAGGGCTTGCTGGCGAGCGTTCGCGGACTGTTTCACCGCTCGTATCGCGAGGTGGTGGCGGTCGGCGGCATCAACCTCCGCGTCGAGAGCGGCGAATTCGTCGCCTTTTTGGGGCCCAACGGCGCCGGCAAGACCACCACGCTCAAGCTGCTCTCCGGCGTCATCAACCCCAGCGGCGGCACGGCCCGGGTGATGGGCTACGTGCCTTGGAAGCGCGAGAACGCGTATCGCCGCCGCTTCGCGCTGGTGATGGGCCAGAAGAATCAACTCTGGTGGGATCTGCCCGCGCAAGAATCGTTCCGGCTGCACCAGCAAATCTATGGGATCGACGCGACCGAGTTCGACCGTCGGCGCGACGAGCTGGTCGACCTGCTGCAGGTCTCGCGCCTGTTGGGGCAGCCGGTCCGCGAGCTGTCGCTGGGCGAGCGAATGAAGATGGAGCTGATCGCGGCCCTGTTGCACTCGCCCGAGGTGCTGTTTCTGGACGAGCCGACCATTGGGTTGGACGTCGTGGCGCAACACAGCATCCAGGCGTTTCTGCGGCACTATCAGCAATTGCGCAAGGTGACGGTGCTGCTGACGAGCCACTATATGAAGGACGTGGCTGCCCTCTGCCGTCGGGTGGTGATCATCGCGCACGGACAAATCATGTACGACGGCTCGTTGGCGGGCATCGTCGATCAATTCTCCGGTCACAAGGTGATCACCCTGGTGTTTCCGGGCGACAAGTCACCGGGCGACCTGGCCCACTATGGCGAAGTCGTGGAGCAACAGGGACCGAAGGTGAAGTTGCGCGTCGACCGCAACGGCATCGCCGGATCGCTGGCCTCGATCCTGGCGCAGCACACGGTGGATGACGTGAGCGTGGAAGATCCGCCGCTGGAGGATGTGATCGCCGAGGTGTTTTCGCAGGCCTCGTTCCGCGCCGAGCCCGAAGTGGTGCATCCCAACGCCTGACAGCAAATGGGTGACAGAGAATGGCGGTCGTCGAATGATGGTCGTTGCCGAACCAAACAACGCGATGCTGCACGGCGGGGCGGGCGGAGCGGCTGCGCACGTGCTGCCTTCGCCGTGGCGCACCTGGTGGATCATCTTGCGCGTGTCGATCGAGGAGCGGCTGGTCTATCGGGGCGACTTTGCGCTGGGCACGCTGATGCGGTTTCTGCCGCTGGTGACGCAGGTGTTCTTCTGGGGAGCGATCTTCGACGCCGTGGCCGGCGCAACCGGCGCCGCCACCATTGCCGGCTACACGTTCGACCAGATGATCGCCTACTACCTGTTGACGCAGATCAGCCGGGCGTTTTCCAGCATGCCGGGTTTGGCGACCAGCATCTCGCTGCAAATCCGCAACGGCGAGATCAAGAAATTCCTGGTGCAGCCGGTCGACTTGATCGGCTTTTTGCTGCTGGGCCGCGTGGCGCACAAGGTGGTGTACTATGTCGTGGCCGCGGCGCCCTTTGCGCTGGTGTTTTACCTGTGCCGTTCGTTTTTTGATGGCTGGCCGCCGCCGCACGTGCTGGCTGCTTATCTGGCTTCGCTGGTGATGTCGTTTTTGCTGGGATTCTTTCTCGAAGCGTCACTCGGGCTGATCGGCTTCTGGTGGCTGGAAGTCAGCTCGCTGCTGTTCATCTACATGCTGTTCAATTTCTTCTTTTCGGGCCACATGTTCCCCATCGACATGCTGCCCGGTGGGTGGGGCACGCTGGTGCGGATCATTCCGCTGCAATACCTGGCGTACTTTCCGGCGGCCGTTTTCTTGGGCAAGGTGCAGGGGGCCGACCTGGCCTGGGGACTGGCCATGCAGGCTGCCTGGGTCGTGTTTTTCATCGTGCTGTGCCGCGTGATGTTTTATCTGGGCGTCAAGCGCTATAGCGGTTTCGGCGGATGATGGAGACGGCAGCATGAGCATGCTTGACGACGCCTTGCCCCGCCATCGCACTGCGCCGGTGCGCCCGTCGTACCGCCGCGTGTTTCTCACGTTTGCGCGCAACAGCCTGGTGCGCGACATGACGTTTCGCACCAACTTCATCATCGAGTGCATCACGTCCATCGCCTGGATGGCGATGAACCTGGGCTACTATCTGCTGGTGTTTCGCTTCGCTCCGTCGATCGGCGAGAACACCGGATGGGGGCAATACCAG
>JBBDYK010000264.1:0-17907 GCA_040901665.1 Pirellulales bacterium
TGTCGCCGAACATGTTGGTGGTCACGATCACGTCGTAGTATTCCGGGTTCTTCACCATCCACATGCAGCAAGCGTCGACGTGGTTATAGTCGGGCTTGATGTCCGGATACTCCTTGGCCACGTCCTGAAACGTGCGCCACCACAGGTCGTGGCCGTAGGTCAGCACGTTGGTCTTGGCCACGAGCGTGAGCATTTTCTTGGGATTGTTCCGTTTGCGGGTGAACTCGAAGGCCCAGCGAATGCAGCGCTCGCAGCCTTTGCGCGTATAGAGGGCCGTCTGGCTGGCGACTTCGTCGGGCGTGCCTTTCTTGAGAAAACCGCCCACGCCGCAGTACATGTCCTCGGTGTTCTCGCGCACCACGACAAAGTCGATGTCGGCGGGCCCCTTGTCCTTGAGCGGCGTTTCCACGCCGGGGTACAGCTTGACCGGCCGAAGGTTGATGTACTGGTCGAGCTGGAACCGCAGCTCCAGCAGCAGTCCTTTTTCGAGGATGCCCGGCTTCACGTCCGGATGGCCCACCGCGCCCAAATAGATGGCGTCAAACGTGCGCAGCTCGTCGACGGCGCCCGCGGGCAGGACCTCGCCGGTGCGCAGGTAGCGCTCGCCGCCATAGTCGAGCTCCTCGAATTCAAAAGAGAAGTTGTCGATCTTGGCGACAGCCCGCAGCACTTTCATGCCTTCGGCGGCGACTTCCGGCCCGGTGCCGTCGCCGCCGATGACGGCGGTCCGCAGTGTTTTTTTGGGGTTCAAGACAATCCTCAAGGGCAAGAGCCGCGGTGAGAAACGGCTGATTTTACCAGTCACGGCAAGGGGTCACAAGTTGCCCGTTGGATGCCCAACCAAGGAGCAGCACGGCAAGCAACCGACCATCTGAAGTTAAAGTCGGATCGAACTTAGGGCTGCGATGCTGCACCGTCGGCGGCTTGCGAGGACCAGATGCCGCGACCGGCGTTTTGGGCTTGGCGCTCGGCTTGTTGGAAGCGGCGTTTCATCGGTTCGGCGTAGTCGAAGCCGCGCTCCCAGCGCGCCAGGCCGGCGCGGAGCAGCTCTTCGTTGAGCAATTGCCGGTCGACCCACACGTAGGCCAGCTTGCGGCCGTAGCGGTCTTCGCGCTCGCGATCGAACGTGAGCCGCGCCTGGCCACCGGAGAGAAAGGCCCGGGTGAACTGGGCGGCTTCCGGCCCGAACGGCTCCACCGGATGCTCGGGGCGAACGGTTTCCGGCGTATCCACCCCGATCAATCGCACGCGGATATCGTCCCTCAGCAACAGCGTGTCGCCGTCGACGACGCGCTCGACCGGATAGGTTCCAGCAGGGAGCGGCTGGCCACGCGTGGGCACGGCGGGACCGCTGAAGAAGTAGCGCGCTGCGATGAGCAGCGCTAGCGCCAGCAAAATGACGAGCGAGCGAACGGGGCGACGGCGGAATCGGCGGCGCGGTCGACCGTTCACGGCTGGCAGTTGAATGGAGTTGCCAATCAGTTCTGGCTGAAGTCGAACTGCTTGGAGGGCTCGCGTCCGATCGGGTTCTTGATGAACTTCTTGCGGCAGTCGGGACAGAGATCGAATCGCATTTGTTCGTAGACGTCTTTGCCCACCTTGTCGTCGTTATCCTCTTCGGAGCAGGCGAGGATATCTTGAATTTCCTGCAAGTGGTCGCGGTCGTCGTCCAACTCCTCGACGGAGCTGGGATCGAACGCGGCGTAGACTTCCATCTTCACGACGTAGCGCAGATCGTTTGGATCGAGTCTCCGCTGGCAGCAGTCGCACGTATGGTGGATCATTGGATTGGTTTCCCCCGTGACATCGAAAGCCCTGAGCAAGACCGCCGGGCACCGGGGACATTGGCACGGCGCCCCCGGTCATGCCCCCTGAGAATTTCTGGTGCGTGGTGTGTGTGTGCGTTTGGTTAGGGGCTGGTAGCGAAGCATTCCGCGGGCTGGTTGCAACCGCCATTGCAACCGCCGGATTCAATCCTAATGCCGCGGCTTCGTACGTCGCAAGACATCCTGCCCGTTTTTTTCGAATGCGACACACGATAGATCCCCGAGAATCGTGCGGTGGCATAGGAATGGTTCGGCGGTGTGCGGCTCCGCCAGCATGCGCGGCTTTGCGGCAATAAAGGGTTAGTGGCAGCAGCCGAAAACCCGCACGGAAAGCCTGCCCTAGTCGGCTCGTTGGGGGGCGACTACAATAAGAAGCCAGCAGTTTGCAGCGCGTGCGGGAAACACCGGGCCGCTGCTCTTGCGTCCGGCATCGAGTGTGGCCTGCCACGACGAGATGAAGAGGCAAGCACGCTCGGCCGGTACCAATGGTGACCAGAGGGCCTGGGGAGCGATCTATGTCGACCTTGGCTGGGAGTGCCGATCCGCTCAGCGCCAGCGTGCTGGTGCTGAACCGATTCTACATGGCGGTTCACGTCGTTAACGTGCGGCGAGCCTTTGGGCTGCTGTTTCGCGAGCTGGCCGAAGTGATTCACATCGATCAAGGCCAGTATGCCAACTACAGCTTCGAGACGTGGCGCGAGATCAGCGAGCTGAAGGCCTCGTTCAAAGCTCCGCACGAAGACTGGATTTCATCGGTGAATTTCGAGATCCAGGTGCCGCGGGTCATTCGCCTGCTGTCGTTCGATCGCGTTCCCAAGCAGACCATTCGCTTCAATCGTCGCAACGTGTTTGCACGCGACGGCAATCGCTGCCAGTATTGCGGGCGGAGCTTTCCGACCAGCGAATTGAGCCTCGACCACGTGGTGCCTCGCAGCCGCAACGGCCCGACCTGCTGGGAAAACATGGTGTGCGCCTGCGTGGCGTGCAACGTGAAGAAGGGGGGCCGCACGCCGCGCGAGGCCCGCATGCGGCTGATTCGCGAGCCGGCCAAGCCGAAGCGCAGCCCACTATTGGCCGTCAAGCTCGGCAATCCGAAGTACGAAAGCTGGAAGACGTTTCTCGATAGCGCTTACTGGTCGGTCGATCTGAAGTAGCGCCGGAGAAACGGTGTTCCGCGCGCGGTCGTATGGTTTGGGCGCGCTCATCGATCCTGGTAAACGGCGGCGCGCTGACACGTAGTCCCATCCGCGCAGGACTGATGTCTCTGCGGCCGCTTGGGCAATTGGCAGTGTGCCCAAGCGCCCGACTCCGCGGCGGGCGACTAGCCTTCTTTGAGCGGCGCTTTCTTCTCGGTGATCACCTCACACTGGGGCGCCATCTCGGCGTTCAGCGCGGTGAAATCCTTCCACTCTGCAGGCAGGTTATCTTCGTGAAAGATCGCCTCGACCGGGCATTCGGGAACACAGGCTTCGCAGTCGATGCACTCATCCGGATGGATGTAGAGCATCTTCTCGCCTTCATAGAAGCATTCCACCGGGCAGACGACGACGCAGTCGGTGTACTTGCAGGCGAAGCACGGCTCGGCAACAACGTGAGTCATTGACAGTTCTCTCCAGTTTGGCGTCCAACGTGACGCGGAACACGACTTGCAGGAAGGCTGGCACGCTGCACTCTGCGGAAGCAACGTTCTGCACGATCCACGAACGGCTTGGGGCTTGTTCCAAGCGCTCGTGACATTCCCACTTCCGCAGCACCAGTTCACATTCTTCGGCAAAAAGTGTCAAGTGCTTGACATAAAAGCACTTGAACGTGCCGCGCGGTCTCAGCTCGCGCGAATTTTAGTCCGCTGTTGTTGCCGAGTCAAGCGACCACGATTCGCTCGACGCACGCTGGTCAAACTCACTCTTGTCTGATCGCCGGATTCAACTTAAAATCATAAGTATTAACGCTTTGGGAAATGCGCCTCGCCCAACCGGCCACGGTTGCCGACGCCAGGTGCGGGTCAATCGACCAGAAGGGTCTCCTCGGTGGCACTGTCCGAGATCGACCGCAACCTCCTGCAACGCTGTTTAGCGCGGAAGCCGCGCTCGTGGGAGGATTTTGTCGACCGCTACATGGGCCTGGTGATCCACGTGGTGAACCATTCCGCCCAAAGCCGCTCGCTGCGGTTGGCGGCCGAAGACCGCGAAGATCTGATCGCCTGCGTGTTCATGGCGATCGTCAAGGACGACTTCTCGCTGCTGCGAAATTTTCGGGGCGAGAGCAGTCTGGCAACTTACTTGACGGTGGTGGCGCGGCGGATCGTCGTGGCCGAGATTCTCAAGCAGAAGCCGCCCTCGCGGCTGGCCGGTCACCAGGTTCCGAGTCCGGCCGAGTTGGTGATGGCCGGCGCCGAGGCCGAGCAGCGCGTGAGCGATCGCGACGAAGTGGAGCGACTGCTGGCGGGTCTCGACGTCGCCGAAGCGCAAATCGTGCGCATGTATCACTTGGAAGGCAAGAGCTATCAGGAGATCAGCTCGGCCGTCGGCATGCCCGAAAACAGCGTGGGCCCCACGCTGAGCCGGGCCCGCGAAAAAATGCGCCGCGGCGCGTCGTAGCGCGATTGACAACAGCGCGCGATTGACAACAGCCCGTCTCGAATCGAATCGTCCCGCAGCGATTGTCATGGAAGACAGCCAGCCGCTTGCCGCGACCGATGCACGTTATTGCTGCCCGGGCGAGAGTCGCCCGATCGATCGCGCCACGCACCTGAATCGCCTGGCCACGTTTTATTCCGGCTGCCGACAATGCGATCAGCGCGTCGACATTCAGCAGCTTTCGACGGGGCAAGCGCGCCAATGGTCCGAAATCCTTCGCCGCGGCGCGCCGCGACCGCGATTCGCCGGCGAAGGTATGGAGGCCGATTCGATCAATGACTTGGAGTGCGCCGTCGTCGCACGGCTGGCCACGTCGCTCTCAGCGCACTTGTGGCGGCAGAGCGGGCGCTGTGCAGCCGCACCGGCCGTACTGGTCGGCGCGGATGGGCATTGGAGCACCGCCGAAATTGCAGCGGCGGCATGCGCGGCGCTCGAGCGGGCCGGCTGCCGCACGATCGACGCCGGCGCGGTCGCGACGGCGCCGCTGGCGGCGTGCGCGCATCGCATGGCCACCGACGCGGCGCTTTGGATCGGCAACGCCAGCGGCCAGCCGCACACCGTGGCGGTGCGTTTCTGGGGGCGCTCGGGCCGGCCGTGGTCGTCACCCGGGGCATTGGAACCATTGCGCGAGCTGTACGAATCCGGCGTGGCGCGTCCGGCGCGCCGCGGTGGCACGCTCGAACGAGTCGAAGCCGAAGCGCCGTATCGGACGGCGCTTGCGCCATTGTTTCATGCGCTGCGGCCATTGCGGTTCGTCGTCGATACGTTGTGTCGGCCTTTGGTGCAATCGCTCGAGCGGCTGGTCGCGGATGCTGCGTGCGAGGTGCTGCGTCTGGAAGCTTCCGCGACACAGACCGACGGCGCGGCGCTCGCAGCGCCTGATGCCACCTACGTGGAACGACGTCTGGCGATTATCCGGCGGCAAGTGGCGGCCAGGCAGGCACACTTCGGGTTGTGGATTGACGGCGCGGGAGAGTCGTGCCGACTCGTCGATCAGCGCGGCGCGGCGGTCGACGGCGCCCGCTTGGGCCGGCTGCTGGCGGGCTATGTCGATCGCCAGAGGCCGATGACAGCCGGCGCGCTGGAAGGTGGTTCCGCCGACCTGGCGGACAGGGCGCCATCGCGGACCTGCGGGCAAGACGTCGGCGGCGCCACGCGCGAGGCGATGGCGGCCGCTATCGAATCTGCCGGTGCGGTTTTCGCGAGCGGACCAGGTGACCGCTTCTGGTTTGTCGATGGTGTGCCGGCTCCGGATGCGCTCATGGCGATCAGCCTGCTGTTGGTGATCCAGAGCGAGTCGGATCGACCGTTGTCGGAAGTCCTCGACGCGGCATGAGTCGCGTTGTACAAAGGTGGGGCCTATGCCTTGCTTCGCGGCTCCCGCCGCGATCAACGCCACCCATTCCAGTCTCCGTTCAGGCAGACGTGTTGTCATGTCACACCCTTGGATCGCCGAACGCACGCAGTACTTCGACAGCTCGGGCATCCGCAAGGTGTTCGATCTGGCCGGCTCGATGACCGACGCGATCAACCTGTCGATCGGGCAGCCGGATTTCGCCGTGCCCGGGCCGATCCAGGAAGCCGCCGTGCAAGCGATCCACGCCGGCCGGAACGGTTATACGCCGACGCAGGGAATTGCCGAGTTGCGCAACGAGCTGCAACGTCGCGTCGACGCGCAATACAAACATTCCACGCGGCAGGTGTTCGTCACCAGCGGCACCAGCGGGGGGTTGGTGTTGGCCATGATGGCGCTGGTCGATCCGGGAGACGAGGTCATCGTCTTCGATCCGTATTTCGTGATGTACAAGTCGCTGGTCGGACTGGTCGGGGGCAAGTGCGTCCTGATCGATACGCATCCCGATTTTCGCATCGATCTGGACAAGGTTGCGGCTGCCATCACCAGGCGGACCAAGATCGTGCTCTTCAATAGCCCGGCCAATCCCACCGGCGTGGTGGCCAGCGACGAGGAGATTCGCGGACTCGCGCAGCTCTGTTCCGAACGGAATATCGCGCTGGTGAGCGATGAGATTTACAACAAGTTTTGCTACGACCGGCCGTTCGTCTCGCCAGCCCAGTACAATCCGCAAACGCTGGTCATCGACGGTTTCTCGAAGACGTATGCCATGACTGGCTGGCGGCTGGGGTTTGCCCACGGGCCGGCCGAGATCATTCAGCAGATGGTCAAGCTGCAACAATACACGTTCGTGTGCGCGCCGCAGCCGGTGCAATGGGCGGGGCTGGCGGCGCTCGACGTGGACGTGTCGGCGCACATCGACGATTATCGCCGCAAGCGCGACCTGGTCGTGTCGGGGCTGGCCGAGGATTTCGAGGTGGTCCAACCCGCAGGGGCATTCTATGTCTATCCCAAGGCGCCCTGGGGCACCGGCGACCAGTTCGTGCACCGGGCGATTGAACAGAAGCTGCTGATCATCCCGGGCAAGATCTTCAGCCAGCACGACACGCATTTTCGCATTTCGTACGCCGCGCCGGACGCAACGCTCGAGCGGGGGCTGGAAGTGCTGCGCGATTTGGCGCAAAAGGGCCCGTAGCCGCGGGCAGATCGGCCGCGATCCGCAGATAAGTCTCGGCGGTGCTGGCGCGGCTTGGCATTCCTCGACGCAGCGCGGTATGCTAGTTGACGTCTAGTCGTTTCGACCACGGAGATGCTGGCTGCCTGGCTGGCCGAGTTCACTCATTCCGTAGGAGGCGACCGCATGAACGCTCTTCACACGCGCCGCGAGTTTCTGGGCGCCGTCGGTCAAGGGATGTTGGTGGCCAGCGTCGGCGCCGGCCTGGCCAGCGATCTGGGCATCGCCAGAGTGCACGCCGACGACGATCTTGGCCCACTGTCGTTCGGTACACTCGAGCCGCTGGTCGTGCTGATGCAGGAGACGCCGGTGGAGCGTCTGCTGGGGGTGTTGGTCGAGCGGCTGCGGGGCGGCGACGATCTGCGCACGCTATTGTCCGCCGGAGCATTGGCCAACGCGCGGACCTTCGGCGGCGAGGATTACGTCGGCTTCCATACGATGATGGCGCTGGCGCCGGCTTATCACATGGCGCTGGAGTTGCCCGACGAGCGTCGGCCACTGCCGGTGTTCAAGGTGTTATACAGAAACACCAACCGCATTCACGAGCATGGCGGCCGCGCCAGCGAAGTGCTGCGCCGGGTCGAACCTGCGGACGTCAGCCCTGGCGAGCATGGGGGCGAGCGCCTGCGCGGCGCGACGCGAGCGAAGGACGTGGCGGAAGCGGAGCGGACGTTCGCGGCGCTTTCGCGCGGTTCGGTCGACGACGCCTTTAACGATTTGTTGTACGCCGTCGACGATGCGACCGAAGTTCACCGCGTTGTGCTCCCGTACCGGGCGTACGACCTGTTGGGGATCATCGGCCCGGAGCAGGCGCACACGCTGCTGCGGCAGTCGGTGCGATATTGCGTGAAGAACGAAAGCGGCGGGAGCGACACGTACTCGGCCGTGCCCCGCACGCTGTTGCCCAAGATGCTGGAAGAGCATCGGCTGATGGGGCGCGTGCCGGGCCAGCGTGTGGCGGACGATGCCTGGGTCGAGGCCATGAGCCGGACCTTGTTCACATCGACGCCCGAACAGGCCGCGGATGCGGCGTCCGCGGCCCTGGCCGAGGGATTTGCGCCGGATGCGATCGGCGAGTCGATCACGCTGGCGGCGAACCAATTGGTGCTGCGCGACGTGGGACGGCAACCGCGCGAGGAATCGCCCGGCAAGCCGATCGGCAGCGTCCACGGCGATTCGATCGGAGTTCACGCCAGCGATTCGGCCAATGCCTGGCGCAACATGGCGCGCGTGGGCAATCCGCGCAACGTGTATGCTTGCCTGATCCTGGGCGCCTATCAAGTGGCGCTCGATCGGGTGGCGCGGGGCGGCGATTTCCAGCACTGGGATCCGTTGCCGGTGTCGCGGCACGTCGAGCGGGTGAGCGAAGCCGAGCCGCAAGCGCTGTTGCGCGAGTTGGACACCGCGATTCGCGGGAATCTGCAAGCGAGGGCCAGCGCCGTGACGCACCGTTATGGCGAGCTGGGGCACGACGCACGGCCGGTGTTCGAGCTGTTGCTGCAGTATGCCGTCAGCGAGGACGGCGCGTTGCACGCGGAGAAGTACTACCGCACGGTGAGCGAGGAGTTCGCTACGACGCGTCCTGCGTTTCGCTGGCGACAGTTGACGGCCTTGGCCCGCGTGACGGCCAGCGAATATGGCCGGCCGGCGGCTGGTTGCGAGGAGGCGCGAGGCCTGTTGAATCTGACCTAGTGGAGCGTGCTCGAAACCTGGCCATACAAAACCAAAGCCCGGGACGCCGTCGTGCGTGTCCCGGGCTTTGGTGGGTTGGGCGCGTAACTCGGGTCATCCGCCGGCCTTTATGCAAAGCGGGCGGGGGTGAACGTTACGCGCTCTTGTTCTTGGGTTCGGCAATGCCGAACAGCGGCTTGCGGCCTTCGACCACGTCCTTGGTGATCACGTAGCGGTTACCGGCGCCTTGCTCGGGCAAGTCGAACATGATGTCGAGCATCACTTGCTCGACGATCGAGCGCAGACCGCGGGCGCCGGTTTCTTTTTCCTGGGCCTTGTTGGCAATCAGTTGCAGGGCTTCTTCGGTAAACTGTAGTTCGGCATTCTCCATCGCGAACAACCGCTCGTACTGCTTGATCAGCGCGTTTTTCGGTTCGGTGAGCACGCGGACCAGCGAGTCGCTGTCCAAGGGAGTGAGCGCCGAGACCACGGGCAAGCGTCCCACAAGCTCTGGGATCAGGCCGAACTCCAGGATGTCGTCGCTGGTGACCTGCGGCAGCAGCTTGCAAGCGTCGTCCTCCGTGCGAAGGCCGCTCTCCTGGCCGAAGCCGATGGTGCGCTTGCCCAACCGCTTGCCGATGATCTTGTCGATGTTCACGAAGGTGCCGCCGCAGATGAACAGGATGTTGCTGGTGTCCATCTGGATGTACTGCTGCTCGGGATGCTTGCGGCCGCCCTGCGGAGGCACGTTGGCCAGCGTGCCTTCGAGCATCTTGAGCAGCGCCTGTTGCACGCCCTCGCCCGACACGTCGCGGGTGATGGAGACGTTCTGGCTCGTCTTGCCGATCTTATCGATTTCGTCGATGTAGAGCACGCCGCGCTGCGCGGATTCGAGATCGAAATCGGCGGCGTGCAGCAATTTGAGCAGCAGGTTCTCGACGTCCTCGCCGACGTAGCCGGCCTCGGTCAAGGTGGTCGCGTCGCCGATGGCGAACGGCACGTTGAGGATCCGAGCCAGGGTGCGGGCCAGCAGCGTCTTGCCGCAACCCGTGGGACCGACCAGGAGGATGTTGGATTTTTCGATCTCGACGTCGGAGCCTTCGGCGCCGAGCATCAGCCGCTTGTAGTGGCTGTGAACGGCCACGGCCAGCACGCGTTTGGCATGCTCTTGACCGATGACGTATTCATCGAGCTGGCCCACGAGTTCGCGCGGCGAGGGAACGCGCGAGAAGAGCTGTTTGTTGGTGCCGCGTCGCCGCCGTTCCTGCTCGAGGATCGACTGGCAGAGCTCGATGCACTCGCCGCAGATGTAGACGTCACCCGGTCCTTCGACCAAGGGTCCGACGTCTCGGTAACTCTTGCGACAGAAGGAGCAGAAAGCGTTTTTCTTGGTGGTACTACCGCCGCGCCGGCCGGTATTGACGTCCCTACCTGAGGGCATATACGTTCCTTTCAGTGTTCCCTCGCATGGCGACGAGCGGGTGTTCGTCGACGCAAGAGCGAAAATCCAAGGTGTCGCTCGAGTGGCCAAAAGGGCGCGTCATTGCATTGGCCGGTGAATCTTCCCTGTCCGAATTAGATTCGAGCAGTAAGTGGTTTTGATTCCAGAAATCTTGGCCGGCGCGAACTCGATCGCGTCAGCGAACGATCCGCGCTCGTTCGTCACAGGCTGCCAGACCGGGTCCAACTCCCTGTCCGTCAGGACCGATCTAACGTGCTGTCCGTCAGGACTGGTCTAACGTGGTTCGTCCGTATCGTTTAACTCGCGTTCGATTCGCTCTGCCAGCACCGACTTTATAGTTCGGTATTCCTCGTCGCTTAGCTCACCCTTGGCGTGTAAATCTCGGAAATTTGTCATCCAGTGGCTGCTTGGGGGAACTTTGCTGCGAAGCGCCGCTCGGACTCTGCCGATCACGTAGATCCCGCCGGCCACCAGCGTGGCAGTCAGCGCGACCAGAAACACGACGTTTGCCACAGGGCTGGTTAAGAACTCGGCCATCGAAGCGCGGCCTCTAGCGGTTCGCGCGGCCAACTGTCGCCAGACTCCGGACAGCGTCCCGCCTCGAACGTCATTATGCACGCCGCCGGCAGACCCGTCCAGATTCGGCGATTTCCGGCGTACACTCCAGGCAATCCCCGCTGCTGGGACACTTCGCCGGCTTTGCAACGCCCGACGAGCGGCTGCCAGCGCGTTGTTTCCCTGCACGACACGCGGAGTTAATATGGGCGAAACGCGCCTTCACGCGCGGTGGCTGGCCCTTCGGCACGCCGAACGTGCGTCCTTCATACGATTCCTCTTCGCAATCAGCACGGTCCCATGAGCAAAGAAGCCCAACTCGCCCGACTAAAGCAGACGGGCATCGTGGCGGTGATACGGGCCGAGCGCGGCGAGCTGTTGGCCGACGTGGCCGAGGCCCTGCTGGCCGGCGGCGTCGACGTGATGGAAGTCACTTTCACGGTGCTCAAGGCTCACCACGTGCTGGAGCAGGTGGCCGCGCGGCTGGGCGACAAGGTGCTGTTGGGAGCCGGCACCGTGTTGGACCCGGAAACGGCGCGGATCGCCCTGCTGTCCGGCGCAGAGTTCATCGTCTCGCCGACGGTGAACCTGGATGTGATTCGACTTTGCCGCCGCTATGACAAGCTGGTGCTGCCCGGCGCCTTGACGCCCACCGAAGTACTTTCGGCCTGGGAGGCGGGCGCGGACATCGTCAAGGTTTTCCCGTCGGACGTCGCCGGACCAGCCTATTTGAAGGCGCTCAGGGGGCCGCTGCCGCAAGTCCGCCTGATGCCGACTGGCGGGGTGAATCTCGAGACGGCTGCGGCCTTCCTGCACGCCGGCGCCTTCGCCCTGGGAGTGGGCGGATCGTTGGTCGATCCCAAGGCGGTGGCCGCCGGAGAGCTGGCCACGATCGAACAGCTAGCAAAGCAGTTCGTGGCAATCGTTCACCAGGCCCGGGCGCTCTAGGAAACCCTGCGATACCATGTGGGCTTTGGCAGGGCATCGCCCCCAACTTGCCCCTGCGGCTCCTTCATACCGGTCGCTAACTCCTGCTCAAGCGGCAAGGTCATCGGTTCCGATGAACAGATCAGGGTCTACCATGCGCTCGACGCTGCGCGCGCCCGCGACGGGCGCGCTGGGGCCACCACAGCCGGCGAAGGATCGCCAGATCGTTGTGCCATGCGTCTTCGACTGCTCATCCCGATTGCGACGATGCTGGCCGTGTTGAGCCAGGCGTTTAGGGATGCGCCGTTGGCGGTTGCTCAGCAGGCAGAGCCCGCGGTCACGGCCACCCGGCAGCATGCGTTCATCATTCCGTTTCGCATCGAGCCGGCCCGCTCGCCGCAGGAGCAACCGGTCGAAGTGCAACTGCACGTGTCGAGCGATCAGGGTGTTACCTGGAGCATCGCCGAAACGGTCAAGCCAGACAAAGGGCAGTTCGTGTTTCGCGCGGCGCACGACGGCGAATACTGGTACGCCATACGCACGGTCGACGGGCAAGGCCTGGCGCGGCCGCAGGGGCAATTGCAAGCGCAGCTCAAAGTGGTCGTCGACACCGTGGCGCCGCGGCTCGAGTTGACGGCCCTGCGCGGCGCGGCCGGCGAGATCATGGTGCATTGGCAGGCCGTCGATCCACACCTCAAGCCCGACACCTTGAAGCTCGAATACCAGAATGGACCGGCCGATCCCTGGGAAAGCGTGGCCGTCAATGCGCCGCCCAGCGCCATGCGGCACACATCCTCAGGCGATGCCACCTGGTGGCCCAAGTCCGCCAACGGCACGATCAACATCCGGGCCGCCATCACCGACACGGCGGGCAACCCCGCGCTGAGCCAGGCCGTCGTCGCGACCGGCGCGACGGAAACCGCGGGCGGCAGCGGGGCGTCCCCCGGCAATGTGCCGGATGCCAGCAATCCGCTCGGTCCGGGCGCCAGTGCCCAGCGGCGACCGCCAAATGCTACGGCCGATGGCGCCTCCGCGTGGAGCGGCGCGAGTCGCGGTCCGTCGCCCGCCGAAGCGGCGCGGCCGACCCCCACGCAACCCCGCGTCCGCCCGGCGTCGCAAGTGACGCGCGACCCGTCGAAGCCATCTCCGTTGGACTTCAATATTCTGCCGGTGGGCGAACGGCCGCGGATGGTGGCGTCGCGCATGTTCGAGTTGGAGTACGAAATCGATCAGATTGGGCCGTCGGGAGTGGCCAAGGTCGAATTGTGGGGCACGCTGGATGGCGGCCGCACGTGGACGCTCTACGGCCGGGACGTCGACAATCTCAGCCCGCTTGAAGTGCGGGTGGAGAAGGAAGGGATCTACGGCTTTCGCATCGTGGTGCAAAGCGGCAGCGGCATGGGAGGCCAGCCTCCCACGGCCGGCGACGTGGCCGACGTGTGGATTGGCGTCGACCTGGCCAATCCGCAGGGACGCATCACGGCCGCGGAAGTCAACGATGACGGATCGGAGCTGGTCACCACCTGGGAAATCAGCGATGACGCCCTGGATGTGCGGCCGGTGACGCTGGAGTTTGCGCCTTCGGCCGAGGGACCTTGGACGCCGATCGCCTCGGGCTTGGAGAACAGCGGCAGCTATACCTGGCAAGTGGAGAGCCGCGTGCCGCCAGTGATCCAATTGCGGATGGCGGTGCGCGATGAAGCGGGCAACACGGGCGTGTTCGATTGGTCCAAGCCGGTCGTGCTCGATCGCAGCAAACCGGCCGGCCGGATCCGCGACGTGCGAGCGCTGGATCGATAGCCTTTCCCGTAGCTGAATTTGCAAGAATTCAGCGATGCACCGCTTGCCGAAATTGAGCAAAGTCGGGCTGCAAGTCATCTGAAGTCTTGCGACTTCAGCTACGACGCGCACGGGCACGTGACATGCCCACGCACTCTTATTTCCAGGCGAATTCCTCGCCGGTGAGTCGCTCGAAGGCTTCGATGTACTTGGCGCGGGTGTTGGCGACGATCTCGTCGGGTAGCTCGGGCGGCGGGCTGTTCTTGTCCCACGCGGTCGTTTCCAGCCAATCGCGCACGAACTGCTTGTCGAACGAAGCCTGGCCTCGGCCTGGCTGATACGCATCGGCCGGCCAGAAGCGCGAGCTGTCGGGAGTGAGGACCTCGTCGATGAGGATGATTTCCTCCCCTACCCTGCCCCATTCGAACTTGGTGTCGGCGATGATGATGCCGCGGGTGCGGGCGAAATCGGCGCCGCGCTGGTAGACGTCGAGGCTGCGCTGCCGCAGTTCTTCGGACACGTCGGCGCCGACCAGTTCCACCATGCGCTCGAACGAAATGTTCTCGTCGTGCCCGCTCTCTTCCTTGGTCGCGGGGGTGAAAATCGGCTCGGCCAAGGGGTCGCTTTCTCGCATGCCAGCGGGCAAGGGAATGCCGCACACGCGTTGATTCTTCTGGTATTCCTTCCAGCCCGAGCCCGACAGGTAGCCGCGCACCACACATTCGATGGGCACGACCTCGGTCTTCCGCACCAGCATGCTGCGGCCGGCCAGCGGAGCGCGATCGACGCCCTCCGGCAGATTGACCTCCTCGATGTCGGTGGTGATCACGTGGTTTGGCTCTTCCAGGCGGTCGAACCAGAACCGGCTGATCTGGGTGAGCACGCGGCCTTTATCGGGAATGCCGGTGGGCAATACCCAGTCGAAGGCGCTGATGCGGTCGGTGCTGACCAGCAGCAGCTCCTCGCCGAGGTCGTAGATATCGCGGACTTTTCCCCGCCGCACGGGCAGGTTGTGCAGGGTTGTTTGCAGAACGGATTGGGGCATGGGTCGTGCTCGCTTGCGCATCGTGCGTGGTGGGACGGCCTGGGAAACAGGTAGCGAGCGAGTATAACACAGCGCCGCGCGCGGGCGAAAGCCGCCGATCGAGGCGGCGTGCAGCGGAGTGCTGGTTGAAGCGGACCCTGCGCATGGGTTAGACTCGCCAGAATCGCTGCACTTGACCGCGCGGTTGCTTTGACGGCGCAGCAACGTGGCGGCTTCCCGAGCGCGCACCCTGCGAGGATGCCCTGGCCTATGGGCGTGATGAAATTTCTCGTGCCACGGCGTGATGATTTCGCGCTGGACGCCGTCGAGCGAGCCTATATGGCCGGCCTGGACGAGATTCCTTGGCGCGCCCGCATTCATTGGAGTGACGACGGACTCTCGGTGGAGCGTGCCGAAGCCGATTCGGGCAACTTGTTCGTGCCCTGCCTGGTCGACGGGCGGGGAGAACTGGTGCTTTCGACGGCCTGCCTGATGGAGCGGCCGCTGCCCTACCATCTGCACGTCGAGCTGGCCCGCGGCACGCTCAATCGGCTGCGCAATCAAATCGCCACCTGGGAAGGCATGGGCATGCGCGTGCCGGAAGCGGTTCGCAAGCTGGTCCACGTGGCGTCCGAACAATTTGCCGGCGCCGCCACCCGGCAAGACGACCCGGCCGTGGCCGCCGCGGGCGCGATGGAAGCCACGCGTTCGGCGCTCGAGGCGATCGACGCGCTGGCGGCCGCCTTCGCCGACCAGGCGCTGGCGACGCGGCACCAGGCCGGCAAAATCAACGCGCTGTTCGGCGTGAATCTCGGCTGGTCCAAGCCGTCGCCGGCGGTGACCGCGGCGATCCTGCCGGCCATCAATACCGCCGTGGTGCCGCTGAGTTGGCGAGCGATCGAGGGCACCGAAGGGCAGCGCGACTGGTCGCTGTGCGACGCGCAAATCGAATGGTGCCGCGCGCACAATCTGAAGATTTGCAGCGGCCCGCTGCTGCAAGTGGACAAGTGGTCGCTGCCCGACTGGATGTACTTGTGGGGCGAGGGCGACGAGGACAGCTTTCGCAAGTGCGTGGCCGAACACGTCGACGCCGTCGTCGACCGCTATCGCGGCAAGGTGCAACTCTGGCAATGCGCGGCCCGGCTCAATTTGAACAACGACTTCGACCAGGGCGAGGAAGAACGGCTGCGGCTGGCGGTGCTGACCGTCGAATTGATTCGCCGCATGGACGCACGCACCCCGATCGTGCTGACGCTCGATCAGCCCTGGGGCTCTTACATGGGGCGGGAGGACTACGACCTTTCGCCGTTGCACTTTGCCGACGCCCTGGTGCGGGCGCAATTGGGCATCGCCGGCATCGGCCTGGAGATCAACTTCGGATACGTGCCGCACGGCAGCGAAGCGCGCGACGTCGTGGAGTTCGGCCGGCAGATCGACCGGTTTGGCTCGCTGGGATTGCCGCTATTGATTTCGCTGGTGGTTCCCGGCGAAGGGAGCGGCGACGCCGCGGCCCGCTTGAAGGACCAGGCGCCTGGCTTCGCGGCGCCGGGATCGCCGGCGGGCGAGGCGCAGCGCGCCTGGGCCGAGCGCTATGTGCCCTTGCTGCTGACGAAGCAGCCCGTGCAGGGGATTCTCTGGAATCAGCTTTCCGACAGCCAGCCGCACTTGTTTGCGCACGGCGGACTGTTCGATGCCAAAGATCGCGCGAAGCCCATCGTCGAGCAACTGGCGAAGCTGCGGCGCGAGCACCTGGTGTGAGCGCATGGATGGCTCCCAAGCTGTTCCAGACCGCTAACTGCTTGCTCTGCCGAAGCAGGCCAGGCACATGTCGTCGCTTTGGGGATGGCCGCCGACGTAGCGTTTGACGTCGTCGAGGATCAACTTGCCGAGCTCGGCGATGGGGGTCTTTTCGTTGGCCAGTTGCGCGCGCAGCCGGTCGAGACCGTACAATTCGTTCTTGGTGTTCATCGCTTCGCTGAAGCCGTCGGTGAACAGGGCCAGGAAATCGCCGGGCGCCAGGAGACGGGAACAGGCCTCGTACGGGTAGTCGGCGTCGACGCCCAGCGGCAGTCCGGTTTGCTCCTCGCCGATGGTGTCGACTTGTCCCTTGCCATGGCGCAAGAAGGGGGCCATGTGCCCCGCGTTGACAATTGTCACTTCATGACGTTCGGAGTCGAGCACGGCCAGGACGAAAGTGACGAAGCGGTCTTGCCAACCGCTGCGGCTGAAACTGCCGTTGATGCGGCACATGGCTACGGCCGGATCCGGCTCGCTGGCCAGGAAGTAGCGCACCTCGCCGGACAATTTGGCCATCAACAGCGCGGCCGAGACGCCCTTGCCCGAGACGTCGCCCAGCACGATGGCCAGGCGATTGTGCGGCAGCTCGACATAGTCGTAATAGTCGCCGCCAACCTGGTTGGCCGGTTCGTAAAAATCGAAGAAGTAGTAGCCGTTGACCTCGGGGGGCGCGGCCGGCAGCAGACCCCGTTGCACTTTGTGCGCCAGCTCCAGGTCGCGTTGCATGGCCTGCTGCTTCATCGCGCTTTCGTGCAAGGTGGCATTGTCCACGGCGACGGCCGCTTGCGAGGCGATGCTGGCCAGCACGTCGAGATCGTCCTTTTGAAAGCGCTGCCGCTGGTCGGAGGTATCGACCTGAATCACGCCCAGCGAGTTGCCGTCGTTGTCGACCAGGGGGGCGCACATCATCGAGCGGATGCGCAAATCGGCAATGCTCTGGCTGGTGTCGAAGCGAGCGTCGTTGGCCGCGTCGGCCGAGAGGATCGCGTCCTGAGTTTCCATCACCTGCTTGACGATCGTGCGGCTGATGCGCACCTGATCATCCAAGTCGGGGCGGCGGTGCTTCACGGCGCGGGGCACCAGCACGCCTTCGGGTCCGGTTTTCAGGATCACGAATCCGCGGTCGGCCTGGATGAAGATTTTGAACAGGCTGTCGAGCAATTTGACGAGTACCTCGTCCAGACTGACCGCTTTGGCCAGGTTGTGCGAGATTTCGATCATCGCCCGCAGCTTGACCTCTGGATTGACCGCCAGCCGCACGCCGGAGCTACCCGCACTGACGTCGATCTTCGACATCACGGTTGAGGTGCCCACCGGACCGGAGTCGTCGACCATCAGCGCCAGCGACGAGCCCGACAGATCGATGCCGCCGGGCAGCCGGTCGCTGGGTTCCTTGCTGAAGAAGGCCAGCGACAGGTCGCAGATTTTCAACCGGTCTCCGTCTTGCAATTGATGGCGGCCCTGAATGGCCTGACCATTGACGAAGGTGCCGTTGCGGCTGTGCAGGTCCTCGATGTAGTAGGTCGCGCCTTCGCGCAAGATTTGCGCATGCTGGCGACTGACGCTGGGCGCATCGAGCACGATGTCGCATTCCGGGTGGCGTCCCAACACGGCGCGATCGATGTCCAGCGCGATGTCTTCG
>JBBDYK010000265.1:0-17706 GCA_040901665.1 Pirellulales bacterium
GGCGTCAACGAACGACAGCGCGCGAATTGGCAAGGCCTGGCCCGTGTCGCCGGCGGTCCAGGTTTGTCCCTCATCGGAAGTGTGGAAGACGCGCGTGCCGGGAGTGCCCGCCAGCCAGCAATGCGGACCGCGCACCGCCAGCGCCGCGAAATCGAAATGGTCGCGGGCTCCCGGCGGCAACAGTCCTGCGGTCGTCTGCCAACTCTTGCCCAAATCGCGCGTTTGCAACACCAGCCCGCCGTCGCCCACGAGCCAACCTTTGGCCGGCGGCGCGAGTTGCATGGCGCGCAGCGCGCGCAAGCCGAAATCGGCCGGTTGCGGCTCTACGCCGCGCCGGCGTATCGTCGCCAGCCGGCTCGTGCGGCCTGCCAACGCTCCGGTGTTCGGGTCGATCATCGCGCCGGTCAACCATCCGTGTCCTGCCGCCGAGGGCAGCGGCGACCAAGTACGTCCGCCGTCTTCGGTTGCCATCACGCCGGAGGGAAACAGGGCCGACGGCTGCCCCAGCGCCCAACCGCGCAACGGATCGAAAAAGCCGATCCGCGCAATCGCCGGCGTCATGGCCCGGCGTTCCACTGACCAGTGCGCGCCGCCATCCTGCGTGCGCAGCACCACGCCGGACGAGACGTGCGTGTACGGCTGTGTCGCTCCGCCGGCCGCCCAGCCGATCTTGCGATCGAGAAACACCACCGACGCCAGACGGCTATCGACGCCCGAGGCTTGCAGCGACCAATGCCGGCCGCCGTCGAGCGTGTGCCAGTTCGCGCCGCGATCGCCCACCGCCCAGCCGTGCTCGGCATCGACGAAGCACACGTCGTTCAACTGCGCATCGCCGAGCATCGGGTGATCGCGCAGAGCTTCGTCCAGCGGAGCGGCCACGGCAACGCCAGCCAGTGCAACCACCAACAGGCAGCAGGCGACGCATGGCCCGAGGGACTTCCCAATGTGGCTCATCATCGTGTTGCAATCTCCCTTGCACCGTCAACGCGTGGGCCGCGGTTGGAAAATACCGGCGGATTGTAACGGCATTCGCCCGCCCGACCTAGGCCACTCGCCCTCGACGAAACCTTGGATTACAACTAGGGTTGGTTCGATCTGCGAGATGCCAAAACAAGGCCGCTGGCACTTCGCACAACCCACTTTGCAAGCCGATTTTCCGGAGCCAATCGTTCGATGCGCGTGATCGTGGAGCAGAACAAAGACGAAGTCAGCCGCCGCGCGGCGCAATTCGTGGCGGAGTTGATCCGCCGCAAGCCGACGTGCGTGCTGGGACTGGCCACGGGCTCGACCCCGCTGGGCACTTATGCCGAGTTGATTCGCATGCATCGCGAGGAGGGGCTCGACTTCTCGCGCGTGGTGACCTTCAACCTCGACGAGTACGTGGGCTTGAGCCCCGCCGATCCGCACAGCTATCGCTACTTCATGCAGCACAACTTTCTGGACCACATCAACGTCGACCCGCGCGACACGCACGTGCCCGACGGCCGGGCCCTGGACTTCGCCGCCTATTGCGAGCAGTACGAACGCATGATCGCCGACGAGGGGGGCATCGACTTGCAGATCCTGGGCATCGGCGGCGACGGACACATCGCCTTCAACGAGCCCGGCTCATCGCTCGGCAGCCGCACGCGGTTGAAAACGCTGACCAGCGAAACGGTCCGCGACAACGCCCGCTTCTTCGGCAGCGAACACGACGTGCCGCGGCTGGCCATCACCATGGGCGTGGGCACGATCCTCGAATCGCGGCAATGCCTGCTGCTGGCCGCCGGAGACAGCAAGGCGAAGGCCATTCGCGACACGATCGAAGGGCCCATCACCGCGCAGATCACGGCTTCGGCCCTGCAACTGCACCGCGACGTGATCGCCATCCTCGACGAAGAGGCCGCCCGGCTGCTGGAGCGCCGCGACTACTATCGCGAAGTCGAGAAGCTGCAAGCGGCCCTGAAAGCCGGCCACCTCGGCCGGGTCGGCGAGCAGTGAGTGGGTGCGTGGCAATGGAATCGACGCCATCGCTCGTTCAGCCCCCGGCTCCGCCGGGGGATTCACGTGATGAGCAACGAGCGCTCGATCGACATCGACGGCAGAGTTGAGTGGCTCGCGATCCCCCGGCGAAGCCGGGGGCTGCACGTGGTTTCCACGGCGCGCTCGAACGACATCAACGACAGTTTTTAGTTCCTCGCGATCCCCCGGCGGAGCCGGGCGCTTATTTCGCCGGCACCTCGTCCAACTGCTCTGCAAAAAACACGCGCCAGTCGGCGGCCGCTACGGGTTGCAACGGGGCGGTCTGTCCGTTGACGGTCGATCCGACGCGGCGCGACTCGAAATCGAACAACACCATCGCGTGATGCCCTGCTTCGGAAAACTCCATGGCGTACTGCCAGGTGGGCACGTTTGTTTCGCCCGCGGCATTCCAGTCGTAGCTGGCGTCCAGCACCATTGCGCGGCGAATGTTGCTCAGACCGCGGGCCTCCGCGGCATCTTTCGCTTTGGCGACCAGGTAAAACCGCCCGCCGATTCCCAAGCGTTGGATCGGCGTGTCGCCATCCAAGGGCGCCGCGGCGTCCGCGGATCGCAACTCCAGCACGCGAACCTCCTGCGCCCGGGCAACGAGCAGCGCCGTCTCGGTGCCCCACAACTCCAGCACCTGTCGACCGCTCTGCCGGTGATAGAGCACGCTCAGCGACGCCGCCAAGAGTCCCACGCCGACGATCGCGATGATGACGAGTTTGCCGCGGTTTTGCATGTTGCAGGTGCCGTTTGATGAATCGCCGTAGCGGGACGCGCCAGCCGCGACGTCAGCTTACCGCCAATGGGTTTTTGTCCGCCAGTCCCGCGCTGGGTTATACTGGCAACATGAGCGAAGACCGCAAAACGCGCCGTTCGTCAGTTGAAAGATCGCGGCTTCGGGCAAGTCACCCCGAAATGTTTCAACGGTTCTGCGCCGAAATCGCCGCTCAGCACGGCCTCAAAGTCTTCGAGCGTGACGGCCACGCATGGGCCAGCAGTGGTGCTGAGGAATGGGTTTTCCATCGGGCAATCAATCCCAAGAAGCTATGGCGCGAATCCTGGGAAATTTTGTACGTCGATGCGTCCGCGATTAATACAGCACGCGGCCAAGTTTCTTGATGAATCAACCAACATATTCCGCCGCTCCTAGCTCCCCGCCCTGAGGGCTGTATACTGATGGTTTCCCGTGCCGCGACCACCGGCGGCGCGGATTCTTAGCGCTAACGAACAGCCCACAATCGAACCATGCCCAACGAGTTTGATCCTTACCGCGAAGCTCTGGTGATCGAGGCCATTACCGTCTGGCCCGAGGAGTTCGACGATCTGAGTGCGGCCGACCGGCAGCGCATCGAGCAGGCCTTGCACGTCGATCCGGGCAGCGCCTCGGAAATGGTCTACGTGCGCCAGCATACCGGCTTCCTGCGGCAAATCACCGTCACGCCCGCGGACGTCGAGCGGCTCAGCCAACGAGCGTAAGGGGCTCGTTTGCGTCGACGGGTGAAGCCGGGTGCCATGCTCACGGGTGCGTTGGCATGCTTGTGCTTGGAGACGCTTATCCTCGACCATTTGATTCGCAACGCTCTCTCGCCGATACTGGCGTAGCGATTTTGTTTGCATGCTCACCCACCGCTACCGCGGCGTGTGAGCATGGCACCCGGCTCAGCCAACGAGCGTAAGCGGCCGGTTTGCGTCGACGGCTCTGCTCGTCGATACTTACCTCGTGCTCGGTGACATGTTCGTGCTTGCGTGGGCATGCTCACCCACCGCTACCGCGGCGTGTGAGCATGGCACCCGGCTCGCCGATACTGGCGTAGCGATTTTGTTTGCATGCTCACCCACCGCTACCGCGGCGTGTGAGCATGGCACCCTAAAATATCCATGTGACGATTCACAGTCTCTTCCGCTAGCGAGAGCGCGCGTGAGTGTTGTTCGGGTCCAACTTGGCCAGCGCAGCTATACGATCGAGATCGGCACGGGCAATCTCTCCGCGCTGGGTGGGCACGCCGACGATTGGTGCGACCTGTCGCACGCGGTCGTCATCACCGATCAGAACGTCGAAGCGCCCCACGCGCAGCAAGCGGCCGAGAGCCTGGTCGATGCCGGCGCCGCGGTCGACGTGCTGGTGATCGAAGCGGGCGAA
Source organism: Pirellulales bacterium (assembly GCA_040901665.1). Lineage (GTDB taxonomy): Bacteria > Planctomycetota > Planctomycetia > Pirellulales > PALSA-1355 > JTS-RE94. Next base: position 4,148 of record JBBDYK010000265.1, read on the forward strand.
GCGTCCAAAGACGTCGACACGGCTGCCAGCCTGTGGGACCAGTTGCTGGCGATCGGCACCGATCGCAAGTCGGTCGTCTTCGCCGTGGGCGGCGGCGTGATCGGCGACCTGGCCGGTTTCGTGGCCGCCACGTTCGCGCGCGGCCTGCCCTTCGTGCAGGTTCCGACGACGCTGTTGGCGCAGGTCGACAGCTCGGTCGGCGGCAAGGTGGGCATCAACCTGACCGGCGCCAAAAACATGGTCGGCGCCTTCTGGCAGCCGGCCGGCGTGCTGATCGACACGGGCGTGCTGACGACACTGCCCGAGCGCGAGTTCCGCGCCGGACTGGCCGAAGTCGTCAAATACGGCGTGATCCTCGACGCCGAGTTCTTCAGCTATCTCGAAGGGCACGTCGCCGAATTGACCGAGCGCGACGCCGCCGTGCTGGAGCACGTCGTCAACCGTTGCTGCCGCTTGAAGGCGGACGTGGTGGAAGCGGACGAGCGCGAGACGACCGGCCTGCGCGCCGTGCTCAACTATGGCCACACGTTCTGCCACGCCTTGGAAACCGTCACCGGCTATGGCACGTACCTGCACGGCGAAGCGGTTTCGCTCGGCATGCTGTGCGCCTCGCGACTGGCCGAACGGCTGGGCCGCGTGGACGCCGCCTGCACAGCCCGTCAGCAAACGTTGCTGGCCGCGCTGGGCTTGCCGGTTGAGTTTCCCGAAGTGAATCGCGGCCAGTTGCTCGACGCCATGACGCACGATAAGAAAGTCGAACACGGCCGGCTGCGGTTCGTCCTGCCCACGGAAATGGGCCACGTGGAGCTGGTGGGCGACGTCGATGAGGACGACGTCCTGGCGGCGCTGGATCGTTAAATCACGTTCCGCTGGGTGGCTCGCAACGCCGTTAACCTTGGAATTTTGGGTGGAACTGGCATCGGGCCGGCGCTTGACTCACACTGGCGAGACGCCAGTGCCACCCAACGCCAGTGCCACCCGAGACATTGAAACCTGCACGCGTGAACGACTCCGCGCCACTTTCGACCGATGACAGCCTGGCCGATGCCGTGCGGCTGTCGATGATCTCGGGCATTGGTCCGCTTTTGCGCAAGGCGCTGCTGGAAAATTTCGGCACTGCGACGGCCGTGCTGGCCGCGGCGCCATCTGATTTGCGTCGCGTGCCGGGCATCGGCGCCGAGCTGACCCGCCGCATCGCCGTGGCCCGGCAGGAAATCGACGTGCAAGGCGAGCTCGACTTGTGCGCGGCCGAGAACATCGGCATTCTGACCGAGGGGGACCCGTCCTATCCGCGCGTGCTGCGCGAAATCCACGATCCGCCCGGCATCCTGTTCGTTCGCGGAGCGATCCTGCCGCAAGACGCGCTGGCTCTCGCCATCGTCGGCTCGCGGCATGCCACGCACTATGGGCTGGCACAAGCCGAACGACTTGCCGGCAGCCTGGCTCGCGCCGGCATCACCATCGTCAGCGGGCTGGCGCGCGGCATCGACGGGGCCGCTCACCGCGGCGCACTGTCGGCCGGCGGTCGCACGATCGCCGTACTCGGCAGCGGACTGTTGAATCTCTATCCGCCCGAGCACGCCGAGTTGGCCGGCGAAGTGGCTCGCCAAGGCGCGGTCGTCAGCGAGGTGCCGCCCCGCAGCCCGCCGCTGGCCGGCGCGTTTCCGCAGCGCAACCGCATCATCAGCGGCCTGTCGCTGGGCGTGCTGGTGGTGGAAGCCTCGACCAACTCCGGCGCGCTGATCACCGCGCGGCACGCCATGGAGCAAGGGCGCGAAGTGTTTGCCGTGCCCGGCCGCGTCGACAATCGCATGGCGCATGGCAGCCACCGCCTGATTCGCGACGGCGCGAAGCTGGTGGAAACGGCCGACGACGTGCTGGAAGAACTGGGCCCGCTGGTGGCGCCGACCACGTCGACCGACGGCCAGGCCGTGCATCATCCGGCCGAGCTGCTTTTAAACGAAGTGGAGCAATCCGTGCTCTCCCAAATCGGCCAGGATCCCACCACGATCGACGCCGTGGTGGCCAAAAGCAATCTGCCCACAGGCAAAGTCCTCGCCACGATCAGCGTGCTAGAGATGCGCCATTTGGTCAAGCGGCTGAGCGGGAACCTGATCGTGCGGCCGTAGCGACTTTGGATGCCGAAGTTGCGTTGAGCCAACGCTACTTCTTTAGCTTGTGGTGACGTGCCCAATGATCATTCCATGCGTAGATCTTCACATGGGTCACGACATTGACTTCGTCTGGTTGGTTTTCGAGTTTAGTCGGCGATAGTTCGTCTCCAGGAACGTCGATGTATTGCAGGTGCGTATGTTCGACTTGATCTTGAAGTAGCGCGTGCCGAAGTAGCCCCAGCTCACGGATTAGCAAGTCGATTCCAGCAAGATCGGCGTGAATCGCCAAGTAATCGCCCGAAGTGTTGGTTACAAAGCTGAGTAGATGACCCATGTTTTCCATGTGACGCTCCCGCCAAGAATTCCTCTGCGTCCTCCGCGACCCTGCGGTTTCAATTCTACTCTTCGCTTCTCTGTTCGCTCAAAACTCCGCTTGTGATTTCCTCCACAGCGGCGCCAGATAGCGCATCGCGAGTCCGGCTAGAATCAGGGCGCCGCCGACGAGGGTCGAGACGGCTGGCTCTTCGCCCCACACCAGGAATACCCATAGCGGCAATAGAATCGGCTCGAGCAGGCCGATGCCGGTTGCTTCCTGCGACGTGATGGCGCGCAGCCCGCGGGCGAACAGCACATAGGGCAGCGCCATTTGAAAGAGACCGAAGCAAGCTAGCACCACAAGTTGCCAGCTATTGGGCCATATGCCCACGTATCCCACGTAGGGCGACAGCGCGGCCGCGGCCGCCAGATGGCACACGACCACCAGCCACACGGCATCGTGCTGCCGCAGCGCGCGCAGCGACATCACCACGCCCGCATAGGAAAAGCCGGACACCAATCCCAGCAACACGCCGTCGCGATCGGCGCCGCGCGTCTGATACCAAAGGATGACGGCCAAACCGACGCCGCCGATCGCCAGCGGAAAGCGTTCGCTGCGGGCGAACGGCTCGCGCAGCAGCAGCACGCCCACCAGAAACACCCACCACGGCGCGGTGCTCTGCAGCCAGATGGCGTTGGCGGCCGTCGTCTCGGTCATGGCCGAGAGATACGTGACGTTCATCGCCGTGAACGCGATGCACAGTGGAATGAGCTTGAGATCCCACTTCGGGCGGCGCACGGCCGGAATCAACAGCAAGCCCGCGAACGTGGCGCGCCAGAACGCCAACAGCAGGCCGCGGTGTTCCAGCGGCCAGTCGTCGAAGATGGGCGCCTTGGCAAACAATCCGCTGGAGCTCCACAACACGGCGGCGGCCAGCACGCACAAGCGCCCGGCCAACACGCTGGCGGCCGATGGCGCGGCGTGTCCATCGTCCCGCGCGGCTGCCGCTGGGGTATTCTCGGCGGCAGGCGTTTCGTCGGTCGCGGTCACGTGCGAATCAAATGTGGGCTGTGTCCCCGGAAACCTCGATCAAGTCACGGCGACGATGACGATCATCGCCAGGATCACGACCACCACGAAGCCGGCCGCCAGCACGGCCAACTGAAACCAGAACTTGGCCTGTCGCCGTTCGATGATCTCTTGCTCGCGAAAATACTCCACGCTCTTCTCGCGGCGCAGCTTGAACTCGACGCCGCAGTGTGGACACATGGCCCGTTGGCCGATCATGTCCAGCGGGGTCTCCAACTCATGACCGTTGGGACAGGGAATGTGCAACAACGGCTCGTCGACGATCGCGCCGATTCCTGCCCCGGCAAGCAAGTCGTCGTCGAGCGCCGCCGGCTTCTTCGGCAGCGTCGAAGCGGCCGCATCTTCCAGTTGCCGCAATGCCTCGTTCGGTTTTGAGCGCGGTCTCTCGTAGGCCGCTGGCGTTGGTTGCCCAGCGGACTGCACACTCGGTTGCGCGGGCTGAGCAGGTTGCTCGATGGTGGGAATGATGAACGCGGCGCCGCACTGCGGGCATTGGCACTCCAGGCCCATGTCCGACTCGTTTCCCTCGAGCAGATGACCCTGTGGGCAGAGAAACTGGAACGGCATGAGCGGGCCCCGGTCGCTTTCAACGACGCATCGTTACTGATTGTTTAGTAGTCTTTTAACCGCGTGCCGTCAACACGGGGGGTTGCGCCTGCCTGTTGAATAATGCCGTCGTGGCATTTTTCAACCTCGCCAAGTGCGAAGCAAAGCTTCGCACGGCTCGCAAAATAACGATTTACATCGCTATTTTGTCATCGCATCCCTGCAATGTCGCAGCCCGTTGAATTCTTCAACGGGTGCTACTCGTCCAATATCGGCAGCGACGGAGGACGTTCATGGCGCAACGGCCCGCGCATAGCAATAGTCGAACAACAGCCGCCACTCGCGCTGTTGAATGTTGCGGCACAAAGTATTGAGCGGCGAGGGCTCGTCGATGGCCTGTTGGCAAAGATCGACGAACGCCAATGGGTTCCACTCCGCCTGGTCTGCCAGCATTTCGGCAGCCGGTCCGGCGCCGCTGGTGGCCGCCAACTCGCGGGCAGCGGCGCACAGCGGCTCGTACACCGGGTGCTTGCCGACGCGGCGAAACCAGTATTTGGCGTTGCCGAAATCGGGCTCGCGCCGGTGCATGATCCCGTGCCAGTAGCTGCCGGTGGGCGATTCCAAGTCCTGGCTGATCGCGTGCGACTCGTTGAGAAAGTTATACCGCAACCACAAGCCCGCCAGGCAAGCGCGGGCCATCTCGGCGTCGTTCACTGCGTGCGGCGCGGCGATCGTCTGCGGATCAAGCGCCGCCAGCGTGGGGCGCATTGTCATCTCGGGCCGGCCCGGACCCAGATCGCTGGGCCGCTCAGCTTCCACCAAGGGCGCGATGGCCGCCGAATACAAACCCTGTTCGCCAGGCATGCGGGAAGCTCCTCCGCGAGTAGCAAGAATCGAACGAGGGCACGCGCCGGGCGGCCCTGCCACGCATTGTACAGCCGCCATGCCCTGGGTTAAAATCGAGGCCCAGCGTAGTCCACCTTCTTGCCTCCCGAATCTGTCTGCCGCTGTCATGCGGTGTTTGTGTCCCGATGAGTAGCCCCGTCGATCCGTCTTCGTCCGAGCCGCGCTCGGATGAGCCCGCCGAACGCCATTCCGCCTCTGGTGCAGCGCCCGAGTCCGCCCACGAGCCATCGTCCGCAGCGGCGCAGGAAGAGCGGCGCGCGGCACGCATTCGCATTGGCACGCAGCGCTACGGCACGAGCGTGCCCAAGGCCGTCGCCCGGCCCGTGCTGGCGACGCCCTCGGCCGAGAAGTTAAGCGTCAGTGAATCGGAAACTGCGCGCGACGAGCAGGGCGACGTGTCGACGATCGCTGCTCAAAGCGCCGCGCCGGAGGCGGCCGCGCCCGCGCAATCCTCGCGGACCGAGCAGCCCAGCAAGAAAAAACAACCGCCGCCGCGGGTGCTCAACGACCAGCCGCCCCGCCACTATCCGCCGCCGAACATTCGCGACCGGCTGTCGCCCGAGTTGGAGATGGAATATCTCGAAGCGCTCGGTGGACAGTCGATCGACGACATCATCGCGCCCGAACCGGGCGCCGCGGTTGTCGCCGAGCTCGAACCCGAGTCGCGCCACCAGGGCCGCGTGATCTCGATCCACCGCGACGACGTGTTCGTCGAGATCGGCGGACGTCAGCAAGGCATCCTGCAGTTGAAGAACTTCGCCGAGCCGCCCGAGCCGGGGGCGACTGTCGACGTGGTGGTCGCGCGATTCTTGCCGGCCGAAGGCATTTACGAATTGATTCGGCCCGGCGCTGCGATCGACGTTGGCGACTGGTCCGACGTGGCCGAGGGCATGGTGGTCGAAGCACGCGTCACCGGTCACAACAAGGGCGGGCTCGAGTGCGACGTGAATCGGCTGCGCGGCTTCATCCCCGCCAGCCAGGTCTCGATGTACCGCGTGGAAAACCTCGAGCAGTTCGTCGGCCAGGCCTTCATGTGCGTCATCACCGAGGCCAATCCCGCGAAGCGCAACCTGGTGCTCAGCCATCGCGCCGTCATGGAGCGCGAAAAGGCCGAAGCCAAGGAAAAGCTGCTGGCCGAGCTCGAGCCGGGCCAACTGCGCGAAGGCACCGTTCGCAGCCTGCAAGATTTCGGCGCGTTCGTCGACTTGGGTGGCATCGATGGGCTGGTGCACATCAGCCAGATCAGTTGGGACCGCATCAAGCACCCCAGCGAGGTCTTGGAAGTCGGCCAGCAGGTCAAGGTCAAGATTCAGAAGATCGATCCGCAAACCGGCAAGATCGGCCTCGTGCTGCGCGACCTGTCCGAAAATCCCTGGGCCAATGCCAGCCGCGATTTTCCCGTCCGCACCCGCGTCACGGGCAAGGTCACGCGGTTGACCGATTTCGGCGCATTCGTGCGACTTGGTCCCGGCGTCGAGGGCTTGATTCACATCTCCGAGCTGGCGCACAAGCGCGTGTTCCGCGTGTCGGACGTCGTGAGCGAAGGCCAGGAAGTCGACGTGCAAGTACTCTCGGTCGATCCCGAAGCGCAGCGCATCAGCCTGTCGCTCAAGGCGCTGGAAGCGAAGCCGGCGCCAGCCAAGGTCGAAGAAGCGTCCGAGGAGCCCGAGACCCCGGCCGCGCCCCCCAAGCCGCGCAAGGTTCCGCTCAAAGGCGGCATCGGCGGCCCCGGGACCGGCGAGAAGTTTGGGCTGAAGTGGTGAGGGCGCCGGCGCTCGTTGCAATTGAGGGCCAACGGCCCAATTGATACCAGCCTGGGGCATCGTCCTCGTTGGTCTACATAACTGTGACCATGTATGAGACGCCGCTGAGCCACTGTTGGCCCCGGCAGGGGCCTGGGAATGTAGCGGCGGGCGAAAGCCCGCCGAATCAGACGGCCTGCCACGCGCAATTCGAGCCGCGCTAGCGGCGCAGGCTCCTACGCCGCTTGCGCGGCTGACGAAGTCTCTTGCGGGAACTCGCATCCGTGGGCTAACCGCCCACGGCTACACTCCCGCGCCGCTTGCGCGGCTGAAGAACTGTGCCAACGAGATGTGTCGAACAACGAGGGCGTTGCCCCAGGCTGGTATGAGCCGGGCCAACGGCCCTCAATTAGTCAACGCTGCGATCTCTCGGACTTCGCCGTCTTTGAGCGCTTCGCCGACTTCAATCTTGCAATTCGGCAACGCGTCGCTCAATCGTTCTAGCGCCTCGTTGCTTACTGCGTGTCGGCCCAGGTGGATTCGCAGGTGTTTGAGCTGTGTCAGTTGCTCGAGCTGCCGCAGGCCGGCGTCGGTCACTTGCTCGGCGTCCAGCAGGATCAGCGTCTCCAATTTCTCGAGCCCGCTCAGGTGTGCAAGGCCGGCATCCGTCAGATCGACGCTGCGCACGAGGCTGAGCCATTTGAGTTGCGATAGCCGACCGACGCGCACCAGATCGGCGTCGGTCGCGTAGAACAGTTCCACGCCGGTGACCGTGGCAACGTAGTCTGCGCCCAGTTGCCGGCGCGCCCAACGGCGCCACATCGATTCATCTTCCGCGTCGCCCGGCCGACGATCGTCGTAGAGCACGGTCGCGCCCGGATTCGATGTGCGCAGCGCCTCGACCGACGCGTGCTGCCGGCGCGTTTGAGCGACCCAAGCCATGCCTAGCGCCGCCAACAGCACTGCAAGCAGCATCGCCCGCAGACTAAACCGGTAACGTCGACCGGATTTCTTATCAGCCACCATATCCCCATTCTACGAGCCAACCTCTGGTCCTTGCTCGCCGGTTCTCCTGATCTGCACAACCGAGCCATCGCGCACCAGGCTCGGCCGGAGCCTCGCCCTCCCGGGACGAAGACACGCCAAAGCGGCGAAACCCTAAAGCGTGGACTCCACACCTCCAGCCTCCAGCCTCCAGCCTGCTCCCCAAATCGCCATTGACCCGCACCGGCCGCTTGTGGTCGGATTCAAGAATCGCTGCCGGCGGAAAAACCCGCATTTTCAGCACCTTTCGTCCCACCGCCGGCCCCGCTCCCGGGTAGTGCAACTTGTGACCGGCTCCCGCCCCCGCGGCATCCAATATTGCGGAGGGTTGCAGGGAGGCAGCCACCGCAGCGCGTGACATGCTTGTTTCGGGGTGAACGTGTTGCAAGTGACCGAGAAATCCGACGAGCAATTGGCCGCCGAGGCCGCCCGCGAGGGCTCCGACGGTGTCGCTTTCGTTGCGCTGGTGGAGCGCTTCCGCCAACGCGTGTGGCGCATTTGCTATCGATTGCTCGACAACGAACAAGACGCCAACGACGCGGCGCAAGAAGTCTTCGTCCGCTTGTTCACCAATCGCACGAAGTTCGAAGGCCGCTCGAAGTATGCCACCTGGGTCCACGCCATCGCCGTGCGCACGTGCCTGACGATTCGTCGCGGACGCGGACGCCGGCAGAAGCACGAAGACACGGTCAGCGACCAACTGTGGGAGCGCGAGCAACCCAGCGTCACGCAACCGTCGGCCGCGCTCTCGATGGACCTGATGCGCATGCTCGACGTGCTCGACGAGGAAGACCGCGCCATGCTGATCCTGAAGTATGCCGAAGGTCACGACTATGAAGAGTTGGCCGAGATGTTCGAGCTGTCGGTCAGCGCCTGCAAGATGCGGCTGGCCCGGGCCCGCGAAAAACTGAAGCAACGTTTTCCCGATCAAATCAACTGAGTCTCCCAACCGACAGGTGCTCTCGATGGCTCCCGACCTTTTAGAACGACTGGCCCAGACCGAAGTCCCGCCGCCGCCGGACACGTTCGACCGTCAACTGCACGACAAGGTGAACCGCACCTTGCTCATTACGCAGTTCGTCGACCTGTTTCTGGTGGGCATGCCCTGGGCATTCTTGCAGTTTTCTCGCGCTTTGCTGGGATTCGTGGCTTTCACTGTGACGGGACGTTACGAGCCGAAGTCTAAGAAACAGAGCCGCTAAATCTCCTCCTTCTCCCGTGCAGCGCGAGACGTGGAGACGCAAGCGGAAATTCCTCCCTCTCCCGCAACGGGGAGAGGGAACAAGATAAGAGAGAACGACCCGAACGGATGCGATGGACTGAACGGATTGAATGGACTGGAACAGTATTTTGATCGCCGACGCTTGCGGCAAGTCGCCCCAAGCTGATCCCACACACGTTTTTCGAAAGGGACTCACATGAACCTCTTTGCTTTTGCCGATCCGGCTACGACCGAATCGGTCGACACCGCCGCCGAGACGGCCGGCAACGTGGCCAGCCAGGCCGCGCAGACCGTGACCACCACGGTCGGCAACTCTTGGGACGCCGTGCGCCAGAGCTTTGAAAACGCCTGGGCGCAAACGATCTCGATCGCGCCGCAAATCGTGGCGATGGTCGTCGTGATCGTGTTGGGCTACGTCGCAGCCCGCTTCGTCGGCAAGGCGATTGCCACCTTGGCCGAAAAGCTCGGTCTGCAAAACGCCGCCGACCAAAGCGGTCTGGCCGACTCCATGCACCGCATGGGCTTGCAACGCAATGTGCCGGCCATCATCGGCACCATCGTGTTCTGGCTGTTGATGAGCGTCTTCCTGATGGCCGCCTTCAACATCCTCGGACTGCAAGCTGTCAGCGAAGCCATGCAGGCGATCGTCGCCTACATTCCCAAGCTGCTGGTCGCCACCGTGGTCATCGTCGTGGGCCTGCTGTTGGCCACGTTCCTGCGGGGCGTGGTTGCCACCAGCGCCGATCGCGTCGGGCTGTCGTACGCCGAGTATCTGGCCAACGGCTGCTACTACGTGTTCGCCCTGTTGACCTTCATCGCCGCGTTCAACCAACTGGGCCTGCAGTTCGAGCTGCTCGAGCAGTTGATCCTGATCGCCGCCGGCGCCGTTGCCGTGGGCTTTGCCTTGGCGTTCGGTCTGGGCGGTCGCGACGTGATGGCGGGTATCCTGGCCGGTTACTACGTGCGGCAACGGCTGCACGCCGGCGACCATGTGACCGTCGGTCACCTGGAAGGCACGGTCCGTGAAGTGGGCCCCGTGGCCACCATCATCGAGACCGACGAAGACGGACTGCTCAATCGCCGCAGCATCCCCAACAGCAAGATGCTCAGCGAAGCCGTCCGCTAAGTGCGCGTCGCACGGACGATTGCGGTCGCGTGTCGCGCATTCGGTGCGTGCACCGACGAATCGACCGCTGCACACGAAGGAAGGGTGTTCAATAACGACCCCGAAAACCAGTCAAGCACTGGTTGAGACAGAGCCCGGGGAGGTCGCAAGATCTCCCCGGGCTTTTTTTGTTTGTTAGCCATGGCCGCTGCGCCGACGCTGGCAGGGTGCCATGCTCACACGCCGCGATAGCGGAGGGTGAGCATGCTCACGTGGCGCGAGCACGCTACCCAACACAAACGGATCGACAGTCCACTGGGGTGCGTCACTTCGCTTCCAACTCGCGCAGACGCTCGGGCGAAACCGTCTCACTCCGCAAATCGCCGTACATCACCTGATGGCGCCCGTCGTCGAGTTGCCACCGCAAGAGCACTTTGTCCTTGTCCCGGGCATCGACCGTCCTGCCGTAGTAGGCCATATCCGGATTCTCCCGAAACAAACTATTGAGCATGGCGAACGAGCGGACCGCCCTTTGAATCTTGACGTACTCGTCGGTCCGCACCTGCTCGGGCGTGGGCGGCGAGTCGAACCGGGCCAATCGCTTCATCTCGTCGAGCGTCACGTCGCCGTAGATGATTTCAACGCGCGGGTAGTGCCCGCCGCTCAGCTCGGCAAAAGTCGCCAAACCTTGCCGAAACCAATCGACCCGCTCGTCCAACGTAAGCTCGGCAGGCGTGGCATCCTTGTAGCCGGCCGGCGGCGTCGTATCGAAAAGCTTGGGGTCGAATTCGACATTCCAGCGAAAATCGTGCAGCGTGAGCACGGATGGGGGAGAGAGTTGCGGTGAAATGCGCACAAGAACCGGCAGGTCTGTCGCCTCGTCGATCCAAATCTCCAGCGTTCCCTCAAAGGCATCTGGATCGACCTTCTCGATGGCAATCTCGAAGCCGCGCGCCTGCTTGGAGTCGATCTCTTTGGCGCCTAGCTCACGATCGGCCTGACCCGCGAAGTGGCCGAAACCTTCGACCATGGACAGCGGCAATGGCTTGCCCAATTGTTCAGGCTCTCGCCAGTACACTCTGCGCGTGTGGTCGATCCTGACGCCCGGCTTGCGTGCCGGCTGAATTAAGGTGCTGTTGAGACTGGCCATGGAAGTTCCCGGCGTTCCCTTCTCGTCGCTGCGCATCGACCCAGGCGCCAGCCAGTACAGCTTTGACGTCCCTTCGGACCAACTGCCCTTGCCGCCTGGCAGGGCAACCTCCATGTCCATTGTCACCTCGTACGATTTCGCCCGCCGCACATTTTCCGCCATGCGTTCCATCGCCGACGCGCGCGGCGCCGGGCTCCCCACCCACAGCAACACTCCCGCCAACAGTGCCGCCAGCGCTACGCCGCCGATTGCCGTTCGTTGTGCCACGGTCAGTCCTCCCATCCAACGGTTCGGTGTCCAACCCAGTCCGACCCGCACACGCGGCGGATCGAGGTGCTCGAGTGCGGCCAATAGCCTCTCGCGGCCTGCTTCGTGAGCGAGTGAATACGGCCGATGCGCCGCCGCCAGATTCGCATCAAGCGTGCGCATATCCGCCAGCGCTGCCCGGCAGGCGACACATTCCGCCAGATGGACCGCGACCTGTTCCCCGGTCGCTTCGTCCCACAGGGCTTCGAAAAGTTCTGTCTGTGATAGGCATTTCATCGCTTCGTTCCCCTCGCTTGCTCGTTCCCCCGCACGCGCTGGGCCAGTCGCGCCACGGCGCGCGCCAGCAGTGCATACGTGCCGGATCGCGATAGCCCCAAGAGCTCGCTTGCTTGCTGCACGTCGCGCCCGTGCAGATAAAAGGCGTGAATGGCCACCTGCTCCCGTTCGTCCAACTCGGATACCTGCGCCAGAATCCAACGACTCTCCTCCGCTCGGTCGATGGCATTCACGGCATCGTCCGCGGCTGCGGCGTGCAAAGTCCGCCCGTCCACGAACTCATGCCGGTCGCGTCGCAATGCGCGGCGCCGCTCCCGCGACACCTGCCGGGCGATGCCCACGACCCATGCTCCAAATCGCTCGGGCTCGCGCAGCTTTTCCAACCCGCGATACGCCCTCAAGAATGCCTCCTGCACCAGATCGGCGGTGGCGGCCGTGTCGAACGTCTCGCCAAAGCCAACCTCACGCACCAAGGGCGCGAATCGGTCGTACAACTGCCCAAATGCGTCGGTTTGTCCCGCGCGGCTTTGCGCGACGAGCTCGGCATCGGTTGGAGACGAATCGTCCATGGCTGCCATACTAGTGGCCGCTGGGGTCGATCCGTCCAGTCGCGGGGGCAAATTCCGCGGAATTCTGGCCGACGCGGCCGGTTGCTGGCCGTACCTTTCCCATCAGCACCCGGGCAACCCGCGCCCTATACTTTTTGAGCCGAAATGTTTTGTGATAACGCGACCAAGCCGCCCGATCGTGCAAGGAGAGAATTGCTCATGGCCAAGAAAGCATCCGCGCCGCGCAAAGCCGCTGGCAAGCTCGCCAAATCCGCGAAAACGCGTGCCGCGCGTCCGGCGTCTGCGAAAACGGCCCCCAAGCGGGCTGCCGCCAAGACCAGGCCGGCGGCTCGTGGGGCCAGGTCCAGCGCGGCCGCCCGGTCGAACGCCAAATCATCCCGCAAACCATCCGGCCGGAAGCGACGTAAAACTGGTGGCCACGACTATGTTGCCACGCTGGCGGCCGGAGCTCGCCAGCTCGGCCTGGGGCTGCGTCGCGGGGCGGTCGTCGCCGATCCGCGCAAGTTGATCCACGGCACCAGCGAAAAGATCCGCCATATCAAGTTCAATCGCGTCGCGGATTTTTGTAAAAAGGAATGGCAAGAACTAACCGCATTGGCCGGCAAGCTCCGCGAGCTGGCCAACGATTCCGAACATCCACCACGTCGCCGCGCAAAACGGACGCCAAAATAGGAACGGAGCCCACGATGGAAAAAGCAACGTTCGCCGCCGGCTGCTTCTGGGGAGTCGAAGCCGCCTTTCGCCAGACGCCGGGCGTCAAGAGCACCGCAGTCGGTTACACCGGCGGACAGACTCCGAACCCCACCTACGAGCAAGTTTGCACCGATCGCACCGGCCACGCCGAAGCGGTCGAAGTCGAGTTCGATCCGGCCGTGGTCTCCTACGAGCAACTGTTGGACGTCTTCTGGCAGAATCACGATCCCACGCAGCTCAATCGCCAAGGCCCCGACTACGGCTCGCAATATCGCACGGCGATCTTCGTCCACTCGCCCCAGCAGCAGAAAGCGGCGCAAGCATCCAAGGAGCGCTTGGCCGCCAGCGGCAAGCACCAGCGGCCGATCGCCACCGAGATCGTGCCGGCCGAAACGTTCTATCGCGCCGAAGAGTATCACCAGCAATACCTGGAAAAGCGGGGCCAGGCGAGCTGCCATATTTGAGTGGCGACGAACGGATTGCTAACCACGACGGCACCAAGAACTCCAAGAAGAGCAAA
>JBBDYK010000266.1:0-17604 GCA_040901665.1 Pirellulales bacterium
TCGCTATTCTGTCATCGCATCCGTGCGATGTCACAGTCTGTTGAATTCTTCAACAGACTGCCAGGATGCACCGCAGGCGCATACCGCTGTGGTAGTATGGAATCCTCTTCCTGTCAGCGCAATCCGTGAGCGCACTTTTTCGATGGAATCGATTGCGAGATCATCCGAGATGAGGCCACTGCCGCCTGAGCGAGAGGCTTCGTGGCGACTGGCGGCATGCGCTCTTGCCGTGCTGTTTTCCTTGGAATTCGCCTACATGGTGTTCTGGATGCGGCCGACGGACATGTCGAATAGTGAGGGGCTGCGATGGTATTTCCGCGCGGCGGCCGCGGGCGCCGCGATATCGCTGCCCGTCCTGTTGGCCACGGCCGCTGCGCTTGCGCCTGGCCGAGTCGCGGTACGTCTGCTCGTGTGTACATCGCTTGCTGTGTTGTCAACTTACGCGATGATTGTGGGCTCCTGGCGAGGGAACTTGACGGCAACGTCAGCAACACAAGTTCACGAGGCGGCATCGACGTTCATCGCCTATCTTGTGTTTCTGTTGCCAGCTTTCGTGATGGTCAGATTTCGTTGCTGGACCAGTGTTCCGTCGACCTCGGATGCGCGTACGTCCCGCGGACAACTCAGCATTTCGGGATTGCTGCTGGTGACCGCGTGCACGGCGTCGGTTCTCGGATTGGGGCGCTGGGTCTTGCCCTTGGGACTCTGGCCCGACTCGCCCGATTTGTGGGGAAATCTCTTGTTAGTTATCGGTATGATCGGCGGCAGCATGGCGTGGTCGTGTTTGCCCATTCTGCCCCTGGCCGCACTAGTGTTGGCTACCGAGCGGCGGCGAAAACTGACGCTTGCAATGCTCGCGACAACCGGGATCGTCATCGCGGTGCTGTTCGGCTTGTTGTATTTATTAATGAGCCCGGGCACTCATGGCCTGACGCATTTTGCCGCATTGCTGTCCGGCGCGTACCTGTCGGCCCTCACCTACCTGTTGATTATTCGCGCATGCGGCTATCGGCTGGCGCGCCAATCGCGAGATCAACCGGCCAATGGACTCGCTCCCTCATGAGTCGCCCAGCGGTGTACGCCTGTCTGATTGCTCTCGTGGTGGCGCATGTAGTTTTTACCGCATTTGTGCGCTCAACGATTCCGCCACCGATCAGAGCGGACACGGCGGTTGAAAACGGGCTGCTTGCGTTCTCGCAGGGCGTTGTCTTCGCGCAACCGCTGCTGATCGCACTATTCGCTGCCCTGTGGCCGGCGGCGCAGACAACTCGATTCGTCTGGTCGACCGCATTGCTGGCACTCTTGGTTTATGCGAGCATTCTCTGCGATGTGAGTTGGTACGGCCGAGCGAGTGCCAGTTCGGCGATGATACCGATACTTCAATTTCTTGGCTGCCAGGTAGTCCTGCGTTTGCTGGCCAAGGCCCGCGGTTGGCGGATCGTGGCGCCCTGGGCGCTCGACGCTACGTCGCATCGACAATTCAGTGTGGGGGCACTGCTGCGGTGGACCGCGGTGGTGGGCGTGCTGCTGGCGATTGGGCGCTGGCTGGCGCCAATGGTCAACTGGCCGTCCTTGGTTGACGGCTGGTCGTATGCGCCAATCGTAGCCGGCGTCGCCACGCTGTGCAGCCTGCCAATGTTGCCAGCGATTGGGATGGTCATGGGCAACGAACGTCGCAGTACCGCCACGAATCGGAGAGTACTGCTAGTCGCGTTTACCGCGGTCGCGATGTGTTCATTCTTCTTTTTGGATTTCGGTTGTCTCATCGTAGGCGTATTGTTGCTCTGGTTTGTGGGCGCCTACAGCTCGTTTGTCATAAGCCTAGTGGTGCTCCGGGGGTGCGGATATCGATTGGCGCGCTATAAACTCGATGCGGATCCGACGCAGGAGACGATTGTCGGCAGTTAATCCGTGCCACGCAGCGCCAGCTCGATTCGATTCGCCAGTATGATTGGCGCTAGTTCTCGCACCAGGAACCGCTTCTGCGACGACGTCTCGCCGCCGACGAGCTCGATCTGGCTCTTGCGGAGCCCCAGTGCTTCGGCCAGCACGGCAATGATGGCTTTGTTCGCTTTGCCTTTTTCGGGCGCTTGGGTGACGGACACTTGCAGAGCCCCGCCCTGTTCGCCGCGGATGCCGTTGCGGCGCGCGCCCGCGTGGGCCTTGACCGGCAGGATAGTGCCTTCGGCATGAGCTTCCAGCGCGATCATTCGGCCGCTCCTCCAGCGACGCCCTCAAACAGAGCGCTGCCGATGCGGACGATGGTGGCGCCTTGGGCGATGGCGATCTCGAAGTCGCCACTCATGCCCATCGATAGCTCGGCCAGCGAAACAACAGGCGGAGCGCTGACGGCCAATCGGTCGCGCAGCAGGCGCAGCCGCTCGAAGTCGCGCTGGGCGGCGTCGCCGCCTCCCTCCAGGCTGGCCATGCCCATTAGTCCTCGAATGGCGACGTGCGACCATCCAGCGGCGTTGGCCACCAGCGATGCGAGTTGCTCGGGAGGCAGTCCGGTCTTGCTGACATCGCCCGAGATGTTGGCTTCCAACAGCACGGCGACCGGCTGGCCGATTTGCGCCGCCTCTTCGTCGAGAGCGTCCAGCAGGCGGCGGCTGTCGACCGATTGGATCAGGTGTACCAGCGGCAGCGTGCGGCGGATTTTGTTGCGCTGCAAGTGGCCAACCAGGTGCCAGCGGATCGGCTTAGGCACTGGCAAGATGCCAGTGGCACCCAAAGCGGCGGCTTTTGTCCACAGTGATTGTGGGCGGCTCTCGCCCAGATCGAGACAACCGGCGGCGGCTACGGCGTCCGTTGTTTCGACGTTGACGTACTTGGTCACCGCGACCAGCGAGATCGCCTCGGCCGAACGCCCGCTGCGCCGCGCCGCTTCGGCAATTCGCCCGCGCACTCCAGCCAGATTCTCGGCAACGCGCGCGACAACATCCACCGGTATTTCCCTATGCCCTATCTCCTGAATCCGGGCCGCTGAACCCCGACCCGTGCCCCCTGCTTTTCCTATGCACTCTCAATTTCCACCAGCGGCTCGACCTTGCCTTTGGCGGAGAATACGCCGAACAAAAATTGGTTCAGCAGGCTTTTGCTCAACAAGCTGCGGACGGTCGGCGGCGCGAGCGAGCGATAGACGACCCACTGTGAGCCGCCGATTTCGGCGCGGAACCCGGCGGCCACGTCGGGCGCGACGTTCTGCCGTTCTTCGGCCACGGTCAAGCGGCGCCAAGTGAGCTGACGCCGCAGCCGCTCGGGATTCAAGTCGACCAACAGCGGCGCAAACAGCCGGCAGGCATGCGTGACGTGCGAGAGTTCCAAGGCATCGCCTTTGGAACAGAGCTCGCCGGGGGCCCGCTCGACGCGCCACTCGGGCAGCGCCAGCGGCAGGACGCGTGCGGCGGACTTGCCGGCAACCGCCAGCGTGCCTTCGCGCGTTTCCTTCTCGCCGTGGAAGCGTGTGCCGCCGCTCAGCGGCAGCACGCTGCGATACTCGAGCGGCGGTCCGGAACCGCCCAGAATCGTGTCGGCCAGGAGCAACACGCGATCGGCACGCAGCATGACAATGTGCCGTTCGACTTCCACGCCGTGCTCCAAATCGGTGCTCAATTCCAGGTAGTCGATTTCGTGATCCGATAGCCAGCACGTTTGCTCCCAAGGTCCGACCTGCGCGAGCCGTCGCCCTCCGCGCGTCATTTCGAGTCCCCACGGACCACTCCACAGCGTGCGCGAGCTGGCATTCAGTTCTAGCTCGATCTGGGGACCGTCGTATTTCACCACTAGCGCCGGCGAATCGGGTATCCAGTTGGTGCGCAACTGCGCGAGCGTGGCCCATTCGCTTTCGATCGATGTCGGCGGCAGTCGCTTGTCGAAACGCCCATGTGGCCGACCGACGGTCGTCAAGCGCGCGACCTTTGCGGCCTCGGCGCCGGCCAGTCGCGTGGCGACGGTCATGAAATCGGCTTCCCAACTGGGCGCTCCGGGCGCGGCAAATACCGGCCGGCCATCGCCTCGCGACAGCCGCAATGCGGCCTGCAGCACCAGCGATAGTTGGCGGTCGACCTGTGCGCCACTCCAGCCGCGATCCATGCGATTGTCGAGGGCTCGAGAGCGCGTCCAACAAGCCAACAGCGGACGCAAATCGGCCAGATGTCGGGCGTGCGGCACTTTGCGGCCATCGGCCACGGCGCACAAGCCTGCGGTGAGCGTGCGACGGCCCAATTCGGCCAGCGGCTGCGCGGAAGCCAGCTCGCCAAACAGATACGCCATCGCCAGGGGCAATTCTCCCAGCGCCAGTTGTCGCGCCAGCAAGGAAGCGTCGGCGGCCGATTGCTCGGCCTCTTCGGGCAACGTGGCGAGGTGATTCAGCAAACGCCACCAGAGCGATTCGCTTAGGTAGTCAGCCAATGTGGGCAAGGCCCAGCACCAGGCAAGGCATTCGACTGCCAGCTCGGGAGTTAACGGGGCCGCTTCGGCTGCGGACAGCCAGCGAGAAGCCTCCTTTTCCCACGGCGCTGTTGGCTTGCGCGGCCGAGGGATTAGTTCGCCAAGCCAATCCACGAGTGCCAGCGCCGGTTCATAGCAGCCTTCGGTCGGCAGTCCCCAAGCCAGCGGCGAACCGTCGCTGGCCGCGATTCGTTCAAGGCTCGATAGTTTTCGCGACCGTAAATGGTCCTGCCAGGCTTCCCAGCCATCTGCGTCGGTGGGCGAGTCGTAGGCCCGCGTGACCGCAGTGGGGGCCAGCTTCGACCAAGGGCCGCCAGGGCCGATCGTGTGTTTGGGGCGACTACGAGACGGACGTTTGCGAGCGGGAGTAGTGCTGGCCATGGCTGCCATCGGATCGCTGGCTCACGGTCTGTCGAAACACGTCCGAAAGCGTGAGTCAGGTATTGCCGATTCGGACCTCCGTGATTGCGTGCGATTCCAGAATGCGAGTATCTTAACAAGCAGAGCCGCACGGCGTCAGGGGCCCGCGCGGCGCTCTCATCATAGCGACTCACTCGTCGAGCTCTAGAGGTCTGCATCATGCAAGGACTGCGATCCAATCCGTGGCGATTTGACCTGGGCCTTTGCGCCGCGGCGCTGATCCTGGCGACGACGCAACTGGCCGCGCAAGTACCGGCAGCATCCGAGCCGGCGGCAACGCACGACGCGGCGACCAACGCAGCGGATGGGGTCGAGGCGAAGCGGCCGTTGTCGAAAGATCCGCCAGGCATGAAGCGGCTGATGCCCGAGTACGATGTTTGGATCGACCCCAAGAACAAGCGCGTGGTGATGGACGGCACGGTCGTGCTGCGCGAGGGGCAGCTTGAGATGTTCGCCTGCCCCCGCGGCACCAAGGAGCACGAGTCGATCGTGGCCGTGGACACCAAGGCTTATGCCGTGCACGCGGGCTTGTTGGCGGTGGGAGCCGAAGTCGGCACGCCCGTGCAGTTCCAGCCCGAGTACAAGCCGGCCACCGGCACGGAAATCGACATCGAGCTGGTCTATCGCGACGCGGCCGGCACGGTGCATCGCGACCGTGCACAAGACTGGATCCGCAACGTGCAGACCGGGCAGGCGATGGCCCTGCCGTGGGTGTTCGCCGGCAGCGGCTTTTGGGTCGACGAGGCGGACGGCAAGAAACACTACATGGCCGAGCAGGGGGACTTCATCTGCGTGTCGAACTTCCCCAGCGCCATGCTCGATCTGCCGGTCGAGAGCAGCCAGGACAACGCGCAGTTGCTCCACGAAGCCTTCACTGAAAAGATCCCACCCTTGGGCACCCGCGTGCGGCTGGTGCTGACGCCAAAGGCGAAGGACTAGGAGCGCGAGCGCCAGGGCGTTGCCCTTGGCGCTCAACTAAAGCCGTTGTATTGCCGAAAGTGAAACGCTAGACTGGCCGCAACACGCGGAATGCGTCGCCGATTGCCGGCGGGAAATTGGTTTCGCGCGCGATTGCAAGGTCCGGCCTGGACGCTGTGTGGGACCCATGGGCCGCTCGGCCTTAGCCCGTCGATTCTTTGTGCATCGCGCTGCCGCGCGGTTTCGATCTACACGGTCCTGGGGAGGAGCCAGCGATGGCGACGAAAGAGGAAGTTTTCTCGAAGGTGCAATTGGCCTTGGTGGATGCCCTGGGCGTGGACGAAGATGAGGTCAAGCCGGAATCGAGGCTGGTGGGCGATTTGGGCGCCGAGTCGATCGATTTTCTGGACATCGTGTTCCGCCTGGAAAAGGCCTTCAACATCAAGATCCCGCGCGGCGAGTTGTTTCCCGAGGACATCCTCAACAACGCCGAGTACGTGCAGAACGGTCGCGTCACGCCCGAGGGCTTGAAGCTGCTCAAAGAACGGATGAAGTTCGCCAACCTCACCGCCTTCGAAGCCAACCCCGTCGTGCAAGACTTCGGCAACCTGCTCACCGTCCAAGACATGTGCCGCTACGTCGAAAGCAAAGTGGCGGCATAGCTGGCTGGAGACGGGAGGCTGGAGATTGGGGGCTAGCAGCCTGTTGAAGTATTCAACTGGCTGCGCGATCGCAGGGATGCGATCTCAAAATAGCGACGTAAGTCGTTATTTTGCGAGCCGTGCGGAGCTTTGCTTCGCACTTGGCGAGGTTGAAAAATGCCACGACGGCAATTTTCAACGGGCTGCTAGAGGACGAAAACTCGGCCGACCTTCCCCTCACGCCACGATCTCGTAGCCTTTGCGCTGCTCGCGCGATTGCCACGATTGAGCTTCCGAGTCGCCGACGATCTGCTCGCTGTCGGGATCCCAATTGAGCTTGCGGCCCAACCGGATCGCGATGTTGGCCAGGTGGCAGGTAGTGATCGAGCGGTGGTGCGTGAACACGTCGGAGATCGGCTGCTTGCGCGTCTTCACGCAGTCGATGAAGTTGGCCATGTGGCTGGTCGGCTTGCCGCCATAGAGCTTCTCGATGGCGTCCTCGGGCAACGGCCTGTCGGCCAGCGCTTCGACCGGCGCACCCTTCAATGAGCCGCGGCTGACGAAAATCTTGCCGTCATCCCCCTCGAACGTTATGCCGTTGTCCGTGTCGTGGCGGACGATCAGCTCGGTGCCATCCTTGAATTTGCAATTGACCAGGAACTCGACGGCCGTGTTGTAGCCGTTGGCGACATTCGGGTGTTTGGCCGTACCTTCAACCGAGATCGGGCCGGTGTGGTCGGCGCCGATGCCCCACTGGGCGATATCGACGTGGTGCGCGCCCCAATCGGTCATCTTGCCGCCGGAGTACTCATACCACCAGCGGAACTCGTAGTGGCAGCGCTTTTCGGTGTAATCCACCAGCGGCGTCTGCCCTTGCCACATCTCCCAATTCAACTCCGGCGGGACGGGCATCGTCTCGAACGGTCCGCCCGTGGGAGCTTCGCCGATGGCGCACGTGACGCGGCGGACCTTGCCGATGCGGCCGTCGCGAATCATGGCAATGGCCTTCAGGAAACGCTGGTCCATTTCGCTGCGCTGCTGCGTGCCGACCTGGAAGACGCGGCCGGTCTGCTTGGCCACCTTGCAGATCAGCTTGCCTTCGTCGATGGTGAGCGTCAGCGGCTTCTCGCAATAGACGTCCTTGCCCGCCAGCATCGCCTCGATGGCGATCTTCGTGTGCCAGTGGTCGGGCGTGACGATGGTCACCAACTCGACGTCGCCGCGGTCGAGCACCTTGCGATAGTCTTCGTAGACGTCGGCCTTGCCACCGGCCTTTTCCTTGCCCTGCTCGGCGTGCTTCTTGTCGACGTCGCAGACGGCCACGATATCGCCAAAGTGGCGCACGCCGCCGACGATTCCCCCTTGCCAGCGATCTCCCGTCCCGATGCAACCCACCAGCGGCCGTTCGTTCTTGCTCTTCCCTTCGGCGGCCAAAGCCCCGCGCGCCGTGAACCAATAAGGCACGCTCAAGCCGGCCGTCGCGGCAGCGGACGTTTGCAGGAACTGACGACGATTGGGAGAGTGGTTGCTCATCAGACGAAACCCTTTTCGTGAATGGGGGTCAAGCGGACGCGGTTGGTCAGAGGAAGGAAGGCGGGCCAGGCCTTCAGTTTAACCAGCCGGCCAGGCGTTTGCAAAAGCGCCCCGACGCAGGTTGGCCCATCAAGTTGAGCGACAGCACATAGCTAGTAGTATAGGCGTCCGCAAACGAGGGCATTCCGTCCGTCAGCAAGTTCGTCACGCGCCCGGCGCCGCCAGCAGCGTGCGATCAATGCTTTCAATCGTCGGCCGACCCGCCAACGCCATGCACAAATCGACTTCGTCGCGCAACATCGCCAGCATGCGCTCCACACCGGCCTGTCCATCGGTGGCCAGCGCCCATAGATACGGTCGGCCGACCAGCACGGCGCGGGCGCCCAGCGCCAATGCTTTGACGACGTCACTGCCGCGGCGAATGCCGCCATCGACAAGTAACTCGGCCCGACCGTGGACCGCGTCGGCCACTTCGGCCAATGCCTCGCTGGTGGGCAACGTGCCGTCGAGTTGCCGGCCGCCGTGATTCGACACCACGATCGCGTCCACGCCGTGGTCGACGGCCCGACGGGCGTCTTCCGCCGTCAGCACTCCTTTGATCGCCAAGGGCAGCGGCGAAAGCTTACGCAACCACTCGACCGACTCCCAGGTGAGCGATGCATCCCAGATGTCGGCGATGTACTTCACCAGCGCCGAACCATCGCCGCTGGCGTCCATGTGGTCGAGGCCGACTTGCTCCAGGTTCTTCCAGGTCATGCCGGGCGGAAGTCCGAAGCTATTGCGCGTGTCGCGGTCGCGCCGGCCGACCAGCGGCGCGTCGACCGTCAGGCACAGCGCCTTGTAGCCCGCAGCGACCGCGCGTTCCACTAGCCCGCGCGTCACGTCGCGGTCGCGATAGCAATAAACCTGAAACCAGCGCATGCCGTTGGGAGCGGCGGCGGCCACTTCCTCCAGACTGTGCGTGCCGGCCGTGCTGACCACCTGGATGATGCCGGCGGCGGTCATCGCCCGAGCGACGGCGCACTCGCCGTCAGGATGCGCCAACGAATTGAAGGCGCACGGCGCGGTCAACAATGGAAAAGCGATCCGCTGGCCGAGCACGCTGGTCGACAGTTCGCGCCGCGCCACGTCGACCAATACGCGCGGTCGCAATCGCAGCAATTGCCAGCCGCGGCGATTGTCGCGCAGCGTCACTTCATCCTCGGCGCCGCCAAAGTAGTAGTCAAAGACCATTTGCGGCAGCCGCTCGCGGGCCGCCTGCTCGTATTCGTGCAAGTTCACTGGCGGCATGAATCTGCTTCCTGATCCGGGCTCTCGACCCGCGGGCACGCTGGCGATGCTAAAGGTAAGCTTACCGTTGGGTTACGTTGTTGCTGGACGGGCTTCGGGCGACATCGCCGCGGCGATGCGTTAGAATAGGTCGCGACTGGGGGCTTGCCCAGCACAATCGAACGACAAATGGGAACCATGAGTGATCCGTGCAGAAAGGACCGAACGATGAAGAAATGCATGCTAGGAGTTTGCGCCACGCTTTCGGTATTGGCAATTGCGACGCTGGCTCACGCGGCCGACGAGCACAAGACGATGGTCGGCGAGGCCGTCGCCGTTTTGATTCCCTCCAAGGGGAGCGATGGCGTGGGCGGAACGATCCTCTTGAAGCAGGAAAAAGACTTCGTTCACGTGACGGGCGAAGTGAAGGGCCTGACGCCCGGCAAGCACGGCTTCCATATTCACCAGTTCGGCGATCTGCGCTCGGACGACGGCATGGCCACCGGCGGTCACTACAATCCTGACATGAAAGAGCACGGCGGTCCGCACTCGAAAGTGCATCACGCCGGTGACTTCGGCAACGTCGACGCCGCCGCTAACGGCATCGCCAAGGTGGACATCAAGGCCGAGGGGCTCGATCTGCATCACGTGCTCGGCCGGGCTTTGGTTGTCCACGGCGGCGCCGACGACTTGACCTCGCAACCAGCCGGCAACGCGGGTCCCCGCATCGCTGTCGGCATCATCGGCTTGGCTCAAGTGAAGTAAGGCGTACACGCCGGGCATTGGGCGAGTGCCGCTGTTGGCTTGCAACTCGATGCAACAACAGCGGCGCTCGCTCCGTCTTGAAAGCGGTGACGCTGGCATCGTACCGGTGCGCGCTCGTCCATCGAGTACGCCCAGCGGCCGCTAGAATCCCAATCCTGGCCCCGCGAGTGCTGCGGTGCCCAGCGTGCCGTCATTCACGCGGAACATGGTTGGAAAGCGGTCGGCCCAGTCGCGATTGCCGGCCGGGCAATACTGGCGGGCGTTGCCCTCGATCGCCGCCACGCCGGGAATCCGCGCTGAAAGCGTGGCCGAGTGCAAGAACGATTGGCCCGGGCAGGTCAGATCCTGTACGCAGAGGAACATGCCGTACTTTTGCGCGGCCGCGCCCATCAGCAGCGCCTCGCTGTGGCCTTTGCACGCTTTGAGCGCCACGCCCGTATAGCCCAACTCGCGGCACAACAGCAAGCTTTCCAGATCCACCAGCGATTCGTCGATCACGACCGGCTTAATTTGCGCCGCGCGGTGCATGCGATTCTCGGGATGGGCCGCCAGGTCGCGATGCGTGGGCTGCTCGATGTAGTGCACGCGGGCGAAGGCCTGTGGCGAGCGCTCCTGCAATTGCGCCAGAAAATCGAGCACGTAGTCGACGCTCGCGCACTTCTCGTTGAAGTCGAGCGAATAGTGCCACTCGCGGCATCCGCGCGCCAGTTGCGCCGGCGCGGCGGTCGCTTCCACCGCCACCACCCGATCGACGTCCCAGGCCAGGTCATCGCCGGCCAGCTTGATCTTCAGATGCGTCAGCCCGTCGGCGGCGATCCACTCGGGCAACGTCTCGGGCAAGCCGTCACCGATGCGCGTTGGCAGGTCGTCATGCGTCAAAGGATCGAGCGCACCCACCAGGTGATACAAGGGCATCCGCGGCTTGGGCTCGCGCAACGTGTAGCCATCGAGATACTCGCCCGCGAAATCCGGTCCCAGATAGTGCGCCAGGTCGGCGTTGACGAATTCGGCGCCCAGCAGGGTGTAGGCATTCTGGTTCAGGGCCTTGCCAAAAGCGTCGTGAATGGCGGCTTCCAGCGGACTGGCCGCGACGAGTTGAGCCAGGCGGGGCATCGGTTCGGCAAGACCCGCGGCCTCGGTCACTTCCGCCGCCGCGGTGGCCAAGTCGTGCGCAAGCGCGTGCGTAAGCTCGAGCGGATGTCCGACGACCGTACACTGGCCGGCGGCGCGCACCAGGCGCTGCCCAAGCGACAAGATGGCGTCGAGCGTTGCGCTGCCGGCCAGCGTGCTGCTGGGCCAGGCCCAGGCGTTGCCCAAGGGCATCGAGCCGAGTCCCCGCGCTCGGCGGCCATCGCGGGTTTCAACTTCAACGCTGACATTCAATAGCAGCGCATCGGTGACGACGCGGCCGCCGAACTTCATCGGCGTGCGATAGGGGATGCGCTCGGTTCCAGCGGTGGCGGCAACCAGGCGAATGTCGGTGGGTCGAGACACGGCGCTAACTGGCGAAGGAGGACCAGCGGACGGAGGGATGGCGAGTTTTCGATTGTCCGAACTCCCAGCCGGCTCCGCAAGATGCATTCCCACCTGTAGACGAATCCCCCGGCGCGCCGTCGGCCGCGTGTCCTGCGAATGCAAGCGACCGGTTGCTACACCAGGCCTTTGCGCACGGCCCAAACCGCGGCTTGCGTGCGATCGGATACGCCGATTTTGCGAAGGATGTGCTGCACGTGCTCCTTCACTGTTTCGTAGCTGATGTGCAGCGCCAAGGCGATTTCCTTGTTGGTCAGGCCGTAGGCCAATTGTCGCAGCACCTCGCTTTCGCGCTGGGTGAGCGGCACCTCGACGTCGGCGGCTAATCGCGGCGTGGCCAAAGCGCCGGTGACGCGGCGCAATTCGTCGCGTGTCCACGTGCTTTGTCCGGCCGCGGCCGTGCGAATCGACTCGACCAGCTTGTCGCGCGTTGCGCCCTTGAGCAGGAAGCCGCACGCCCCCAACGCCACGGCGCGGGCCACATACGTCGGATTGTCGTACGTCGACAACATCAGGATGGGCATGTTCGGACGATCGAGCTTGATGCGCCCCAGCGCATTCAGACCGTCCCCCTCCGGCATCCGGATGTCCAGCAGCACGACGTCAGGATCGTGCTTCAGGGCCAGGCGAACCGCTTGCTCACCGGTCGAAGCTTCCGCGACGATCTTGATGTCCGTGCCGGCGAGCAAACTTTTCAGGCCCGAGCGGACCACTTCGTGATCGTCGGCAATCAGCAACTTCACACTCATCGTGCCTCCTCCAATTCGACGTGTCCCCCGCTTGATGCCCCAAGTGCCAGCAGCAAGGGTCCGACGTCATCTGTGCCACCATTATAGCGTCATTCCCCCCGACGGAGTCCCCCTTTCGAGGCCGGGTTGTCAACGGTTCCCCGGCGGATCGGGCAGGTGTCTCTAATGTACAGTAAAAATCTAGCATATGGTCTACTGGCGGCAATTCCAGGGATAGTATCGGCCACTAATCCTGTTCCGGCCGAACGGCGGCCTCCTCTCGGGGGTGCTTCACGCCGCTCGAAAAACGGCGCGTCTTTCTCTCAATTCCCTGTCCCACGTGGGGGGGTCTTACCGAGCGGAGGTGATGGCCCGGAAGTATGGCTCGATAGCCTTCATATCGAACGGCGCCAGGACGAGCACTTCGATCGACTCGCCGCCCACGGAACGATAGGTGCGCCGCCCTGCAATCTCGAAGACATCGAGCAGGGGGACATCGGCCCCTTCGGACACTTGGGCCGTTGAAACGCCATCGATAAGAAAAGAGACAGGGCGGACGACGGTTTCCAGCCGCGGCTGAAAGTTGCGCACCGTGCGCACTTTCAGCGAGAAATTGCAATGCGCCAGCATCTCGTCCTGCGAGATGATTTGATCGACGTGGCAGGCCAACTGCGGCAATCGCCCGATGTCACCCACTTCCGGCGGAAAGTGCAGCGCCGGCACCACCGGTTCTTTGTTGGCGCGCAGGGACGCGAGATTTGCCTCGATCACATTGATGCGACGTACCGTGGTTGTCGAGCTAGCTCCCTTGGCCCGCACCCCGCGCAGCTCGTACTCGCGCTGCGCGATCGCGCCTCGGCGCGAGGTCTCGCAGTTTCGCAAGAATTCCTCGATGCGGGGTGGGATAACCGCGGCGGTCTGACCCGTGACCCGGCCAGCGGCCCCCGACCAAAGGCCAACGACCGCGGCAAATGCCAGCAACAGCTTGCCCGGGCCGGCGGCCGGGTGGCGTGTGGATCCGGCATTCAGGGCAATGTGTACCATCATCATCGAGGCTAGACGCACGCAACTACAGCGTCAAGCGTGTCGGAATAGGACCATTTCTGCACCACGGGCATGGTATCACCCCGGCAACAACCATATCTTGCCGGCACACAGCATCGGCCAATCCCCCGACGCGATTATCACACTTTCCTGGCTCTCCTTGGCTGACATGCGGGACGGCAGAGCACGCAAGGCCATACCGTCGCGCTTCAGGGGCCGCAGGCCGCAGCAATTCTGCCGTGGGGAAGTAGATTGGCGATTTTCATTCAAACCCTGTAAGGGCGACACACTATTGAAAATCGCTTGCAACTAGTGGACCTTTAACTTCTCAATCAACAACCCCACTACCATTTCCGCCTGCTTCTCGCGGTCGGGTGTTGCCTTGTCGAGCACCAACAAACATTCCACGCCCTGCTGCTTGCACTCGTCGGCCAGGGCGGTGGAGTGCTTGGGGTGGTGCAGGTAATGACCGCGATCTTCGGAGGGGCCGTCGGGGCGGGCACACGCGATGGCCACCGGCGGATCGTCGCTCGTGATGAGGTGGATCATCGCGCAGTCTTTCATGATCCGGTCGGCCGCGGGCGTTTGGGACTCGGCTTCGCTTTGGAAGCCGTAAAACTCCAATCGCTCGGCGGGCGTGCGCTCATACGGAGCGGGACCGACGTACTTCTCCCACTCGCGCAGATCGTACGATACCTGGCCGTCGAGCGAGCCCGCCGCCGTGACGCGCGACGATTCGCGTAGCACCGGATCGGCGCTGTCGGGATCGGCCAGCTCGTCGTGAAACGCCAGCCACATGCTGGTGCCGGCGCCGGCGGAACTGCCGAAGATGGCGATTCGCCGCGGATCGAGGTTCCAACGCTGGGCATTGCTGCGGAGGAATTGAATCGAACGGGCCGCGTCGCGCAGGATGTCGGGCAAGCCCGCATGCTCGAGAAAGCGATAGTTGATCGATGCGAACGACACGCCGGCGTCCAGGCACTGCTGGATCACCGCCCGGCCGCGCACGCCCTGTTTGTCGCCGCGACGAAATCCGCCGCCGTGCATGAAGATCACCAGCGGAGTAGGTTCGCCGGTCTTGGCCAGCCACAGGTCCAAGACATTGCGCTCGTGCGGGCCGTAGGCAACGTTTTCGTACGTCGGCGCCAAATCCTCGGCGCGAGCAGGCGCCGCGATCAGCGTCACGAACAGCAAGAGCAACCGTACGCGACTTCGACGCAAAAGCGTTGCGACCATGGTCGGCCCTTTCAATTTAAACCCGACAGTGCTCCAACAATGTTTGCGGCGGCATCACATAACTGACGTAAAACGGCCCGAACTCGGCGTAGCGGGCACTGGCCTCATCGAAACGCATGCGGTAGACGATTTCCTTGAGAAACTCGGGCGTGCGGCTCCACAGGGTGACGCCCCATTCCCAGTCGTCGAAGCCCAGCGACACGGTGATGAGCTGGGTCACTTTACCGCCGAAGGTCATGCCGGTGCGGCCGTGCTCGGCCATCAGCTTGCTGCGGGCTTCGAAATCGAGCAGGAACCAGTTCTCGCCGACCTTGCGCTTCTTGTTCATCGGATAGAAGCAAGTGTTCGGCCAGGGCGGAAGATCGGGCGTGAGCCGCTGGGTGCGCATCATGGCTTCGCGGCTTTCATAGGCCTTGAGCTTGGCCGCGTATGCCGGACCGGCTGCATCCTCGCCCTCTTCGACCAGCCGCTTGCCGTACTGTTCCACCGTGGGCACGTACTCGGACACTTCCGTTAGCGAGACGAACGAATAAGTCGGTTCCAAGGCCACGCCCAAGGGGCCGGTCATCAGGCGCTGGTGCACGCCGTCGATCACGAGCGGATCAGCATCGAGGATCATCAGCCCGAAGTCGGCCTTGTGGCCACTGACGAGCGAGGTTTGCAGGCGGGCCGGACCGCCGGCGGCGGCTGGATCGAGCGTGCTGCTGAATGCCTGGCGCCCTGCGGCCAACTCCGCGGCGCTAAGCAGCTTGAGGGCGGCGCGGTCGAAACGATAATACAGATGGCTGCAATGCCAGCCTGCACTCGGCTTGAGGGAAACTTCGCTACTGGCCGTGGGACGACTCATCGATGACGGGCTCCTCGGTTCGGACGGAGTGGATTGCCGTCGTCCGTTATAGCCGCAGCACGGCAGGAAGCACAAAGGCCTGCGGCAAATTGGGCCCGATTCACACCACCGCCGCGAAATCGCCGGCCAAACGCAACAACACTTCGCGGGTGAGTTGGGACGGGACGACGGTTCGCGTGCTCTTGGCGGCACGCGTATAGCGGCACAGGCTCAACTCGCCGGCGCGCGATACCAGCAACTCGTAGTAGCTGGTGCTGTCGGCGTCCTTCTGCGGTGGGTTGGAGCGCAGTTGCACGGTGCAGCCTTCGGCGTCGGTCTCGATGGGGCTGATCGGTTCGAGCAGATAGGTCAGCCGCTGCGAAAGACTCTCGGCCACCTGCTTCAGACCGTCGCTCGACATGCCCGACAACTTGTCCGAGCGCAGCGCTAAGCGCGTGAGGGCGCATGCCAAGGGCTCGAGCGCCAACAGGTGGCATTCGAGATGGTGCGGCCCGTCGTCGGCCGCCACGACGCGATCGCCGCTGGTGAAGGCCGGCATCGCGGCCAAAGCGTCTTTCAGTTTTTCGGCAAGGCTCATGACGCACTCTCCTCGCTCTTCTCGGTTTTGTGTTCGTTGCCGTCGAACGACATGATGGTGGCGGCGCCATCCAGGGCGGTTTGAATATGGACGGGGCGCCCCCACAAACGGTGCAAGTTGACCAGCGTGTCGAGGGCGTAGTCGACTTTCAATTCGACGCCGCTGTATTGATGTTCGAGGAACAATTCGCCCCGGTTGCGATAGTTGCCGTCTCGGACGGCGATGATGGGGCGGCCCACGTTCGTCAAATTGAACAGCAACTGCTGCTTGATCTTGGGAAACGCGCGGCTTTCGATTTCATAAGCGTCGCTGGAAGGGTTGTAGCCGAACTGGAACATTTTGTATTCGCGGCAGAATTCCAGCGTCAGGAACTCGTCGATGAAGGTCAGATCATTGTGGATCTTGCGCACTTCGAAGATTTTTTGCCGGCCCAGGCCGGCGCCGGTGTCCCACTGGCGCTTGGCTGCGAAATCGTCGCATTCTTCGTAGTCCTTGCCGAAGCGGCCCTTGTTCCAACGCTCTTCGATATCGCGAAACAGCTCGATGCCCAGCTTGTAGGGGTTGAGCTTGTTGGCCGAGGTGGCCAGGGTGCCCGAGTGATGGTCGCAGTAGTTCACCACGTCGGCGGCTTCCAGTCCCTGGCGGGTCATGATGGTGGAGTGCCAGTAGCTGGCCCAACCCTCGTTCATGATCTTGGTTTGCGCCTGGGGGGCGAAGTAATACGCTTCGTCGCGAATGATCGACAGCACGTCGAGCTGCCACGGTTTGAGCGGCGCGTGCTCGAGCAAAAACAGCATCACGTCGCGTGTCGGCTCGGGCGGGAAATTCCCCTGCTTCTGTTGAGCCGCCAGCAGTTGCTCGGCCTCGGCCGCCAGGAAATGCGGAGGATTTATGTAGGGTTCCATGTAGTGCTTGGCATCGAAGCGCGCGGGCGCCCGCGGCGCTTGCTCTTCGTCGGGTGGCTGGCTGAAATCATAGCGGCTCTTCTCGTCGAACCGCTTGACGAAGGGCGAATGGATGTCGATCAAGTCCTCGATGCTGAGGCAGGCGTCGATGAAGGTTTCGACCTCCTCCACGCCAAAGCGGTCCATATAGCGCCGCACGCGATTGCCGTGGTTGGCCATCTCGTCCATCATCTTGCGGCTGGTTTGGCTGAACCAATAGTTGTTCTTGAAGAAGTCGCAATGGCCATA
The DNA here is from genome assembly GCA_040901665.1 of Pirellulales bacterium. Taxonomy (GTDB): domain Bacteria; phylum Planctomycetota; class Planctomycetia; order Pirellulales; family PALSA-1355; genus JTS-RE94. Next base: position 17,154 of record JBBDYK010000266.1, read on the forward strand.
GACGTGCGCCATCACCAGCTTCTGATCCACCAGCCCGTTGGAGCGCATCAGGTAGGCGTAGCACGGGTTGTTGTTGATCACCAATTCGTAGATTTTCTGCAATCCGTAGGTATAGCCCTTTTGCAGTTGCTCGTATTCCATGCCGAAGCGCCAATGCGGATAGCGGGTGGGGAAGCCGCCATAAGCTGCGATGGCATTGAGTTGCTCGGCATCGACCAGCTCGAAGATGGTGGGGTAGAAATCCAGGCCATGGTCGCGAGCAAAGCCCTCGACGCGATCTTGAATCGCGGCCAGTTCCGCCGGCAGTGGATCGAATGTGACGGTAGCCATGGGGCAACAGGGACCAGGGACCAGGGACCAGGGACTAGGGACTAGGGACCAGGGATCAGGGATCAGGAGTTGCGAGTGGGATTTTTCAATCCCTGATCCGTATCCCTACTTTTTTCACACT
>JBBDYK010000267.1:0-17544 GCA_040901665.1 Pirellulales bacterium
GCCGGCGCCGATGAAAAGCAACACGCTTTGGATCACGTCGGTGAAGATCACGGCCTTGAGCCCGCCAAAGATGGTGTAGGCCGCAGCCACGCCGGCCAGCAGCCAGACGGCCGCGTCGTAACTGATGGCAAACTTCGAGTTGGCCAGCAACGATTCCACGGTTAGCGCGCCCAGGATCAGAGTGCCGCACATTTGAATGAGCAGAAAGCCCATATTGGTGAGCGAGTACATCAACTGGCTGCGCTCGTCGAACCGGCGGCCCAGGTACTCGGAGAGCGTGTACACGTTCATCCGCCGATAGAACGGCAGGAAGAAATAGCACAGCATCATCAGGCCGAAGATGGCGCCGAACTCGAAATTGGCCTGGGCGAAGCCCTCCTTCAGCCCGGCGCCCATCATGCCCACCATGTGGTGCGAGCTGACGTTAGTGCCCAGGATCGATCCGGCGATCGCCCACCAGGCGATGCTCTTGCCGGCCAGGAAGTAGTCGCTGGTGCCTTCCTCGCGCCGGCCGATCCACATGCCGAACGCCGTGACGCCCAGCACCGTGCCCACGAGCACCAGGAAGTCGAGCCACTCCAGCGGCACGCTAGCGGCCGGCGCCGCGCCGGTCACTTGCGCGAAAAAGAGAGCACTCGCTGGCATCGTCGCTCCTTGCCTGGGCCTCGGAATGGATGCACGTTAGCAATGCGGAAACCGGGGTGCAACCGGCCGGGCGCCCGAATTCCAGCGATGACCGATCGCGCGGCGGATGCCGCTAACGCACCGGGTCGAAGTTGGCGTCGAACAACCCGTACCAGGCGATCAAGGGCTCCAGCTCGCGGCGAGTCCGCTCGTCGGGCTGTTGAAAGATGACCGGGCGCGGCGCGGCCAACGCCACCAACTGCCGCACGTCGAACTCGGCCAGCAAACCAAAGGCGAACAATTCCGGCAACTCTTCCACCGCTTTATCTAGTTCGATCAACTGCTTGAGACTGGAAAGTGATCCGGAGAGTTCTACTCCCGTGATCGCGTCCGGTTCGATCGCCGCGGCAACCAGCGCTGCCAGGCTGGCGCGCGGGCCAATAGCCTTGATCGTGACCGGCAAGTCGCCTCCCTGCTCGGGCGAACCTTTGTTCAACATGCGGGCGATGGCAGCCAACTGCGCTGCTTGAATGCCCAGAGCACGCTCGCCCGCGGCGGACACCAATAGCGGATAGGTATACTCCGGGTCTTGCGCCTTCACCTTGGATTCGCCGAAGAACAGCGGATCGACGGCGAACACGAAGTGCCCGTCGCCGGCGAGGCGTTCGATATCCGCGGCGGCGCTGGCCCGACCGCCGTCGGCGATCACGATGGTCTTGCCGACGTGCTGTCCACTCGCGGTGAGCATCGAGATCGGCACGGTCCAAGTATCGCGTAAGTTCACCCGCAGACCGAACATGACTTGGGCAGAGGGAGTGCCGGTGATGGCAGAACTCACTTCGGCGGACTCGTAATTCGGCACGCGCAACAGGGCCTTCAGCCGCTCGCGCTGCTGGCGCTGCCAGGTCTTTGCTTCCGCGGAGTCCAGCGGCAGATCCGGTTTGCGTGGCAGTGTGGTTGCCAGCGACAGTGCCAGCCGATGAAAGTCGACGTTCTCCTGCGGCAGCGGCACGAACAACTCTTCGGCCGTCTTGAGCTCGTCGTTCGATGGGATCTCCGTGCGCACGAAGTTCGCATCACCGGGATAGAAATAGTCGCCGACGGCCGCGTAGAGTTGCTCGCGGTTTTCCTGCTCGAAGTTGTGCGTGCCCGGTTTGTGGTTCACGTGTGAGCGCAAGTGGTCTTCGGCGCCGTACAGCGCGAAGATCGGCCGCGCGGCCGCCAGCAGCGGTTCGAGCGTATGTCCGCTCTTGAAGCAGCAGTCGTCGCCGGCATTGTACGTCAACAGCGTGGGGCGCGGCGCGCGGAGCGCCGTCAGATGCGTGTAGTCGGCCACCATCGCCATGTCCGCGGGCGCTTGCTCTGAGTCGCCCATGTCGCCAAACGCCAGGTTGGTGTGGAAGCTGCCGTAACCGGCCACCGGATTGGCCAGTGTCACGCGCTCATCCAGCGAGCTGATCAAAATCGTCTGCCAGCCGCCGCCCGACAGCCCCGTCACCAGCACGCGGTCCTGGTCGGCATGCTCCAGCGACAGCGCCAGATCGACCGCGCGGCTGAGTGCCAGATAGAAGGGCGCCAGGCCGCTGGCGCCGCAAAGATCGAGCTGGTTCATCCGCCCGTGGGCAAAGCCGGTGGTGCGTAACTGCCCCATGCCGAACCATTCCAAGTTCAGCGACAGCATGCCCCGCTTGGCCAGGTTGATCGCGCGCAGTTGCTTGTACTCGACGGCCTTGCCCTCGGGAGCATGGCCATTGACGTTGATGGCCACGGGCGCCTTGCCTGCCAAATTGTCCGGCAGGTACAAGAGCCCGGGAATCCACATGCCGGGCAAGGCTTCGTAGCGGAACTTGCGAATCCGATAGCCGGGCCCGCCGTCGATGGTGTCGAGCCAGGCCACGCCGCACTTCGCGTCGCGCCAAGCGGCGGCGCCGCCGCGAAACACGATTTGCTCGAGCATGTCGCGCCGCACGCGCTGCGCCTCGCGCTCCCAGGAGGTTCGATCCGCGGCCTGCGGCGGCCTGATGAAGCGCGGCTCGAGAAAGGCCCGCACTTCCTTGAGTACTTGCCCCGGCGCAAGCTGGGGCTTTTTAAGCGCGACTTGCGCCGCCGATGGCTCGTCGGCGCGGGCTGTCGCGGTAACCACGATCAATGCCGTAACGGCTGCCGAACACTTCCAGCCAAATGCCACGCGGAGTTTCATGCTCGTTCTCACTTCTTCGGCTCCGCGAAGTCGGGCAACGTGCCGATATCGTATTGCACCGAATGCAGAAACGCCAACAAGTCCGCCATCGACTGTGGATCGACGGTCTTTTCCAAGCCCTCGGGCATTAGCGATGCGCCGGTGCTCTTCATCGCTTCGATGCTCTGCTTTTGAATCGTCTCAGTCACGCCCTTATCGCGGGCCAGGGTAATGCTGGTGGCCGTTTCCGCAAGAATCAGGCCCGTGGTGGTGCGGCCGCTGTCGTCGACCACGACGTAGCTGACATAGTTGGGCGCCACGTTGCGATTCGGGTCGAGGATAGCTTCCACGAGGGCCTCGGGCGTGCGATTGCGCACCAGCGCCAGGTTCGGACCGACCTCGTTGCCGCGCTCGCCCAAGCGGTGACAGGCCGCGCACTCGCGCTCGAACACCTTGTCACCGCGTACTGCGTCGCCGGCCAAGGCCCGCACGGCAAGATAACGCTCGATCACTTCCGCGCGGGGGCTGGCGGCGCCGAACAATCGGGCCGCACGCTCGCGAGTTGGACCGTCGTCGGACCCCAGCAGCGCGGATTGCGTCGGTTGCGGAATCAAGCCAGGCACGACGTCGTCTCGCTCACAGGCGGCCAGCAACGTTTCGACCCACGCCGTTCTGGAAGCGAGCACCGAGATGATCTCGGCCTGCACGCGCGGCGTCATGCTGCGACAAACCGCCACCAGTCGCCCGGCGATCTGGGGACTAGAATCGCGCGCCAGAACGCGCAGGGCGGCGAGTTGCACCGATTCGTCCTCGCCCGGCGCAACCAGTGAAAGCAGCGTGTCGCGCGTGTTCGGTCCGCCACCATAACCGAGCAGTTGTACGGCCTGGCTACGCACGCCGGCCGGCGCTTGCCCGTCGCGCACGGTATCGGCGGCCTCATTCAGCAAGCGGTCGACAAGCGCCGCTGATGGGGTGGATAGCGCTTCGCGCAACTGCGCCAGAGTGCGTCCCGCGCGCTCCAGACCCTGCCCGAGTCCCGACACGACGGCCAGCGGAGCCGGCGATCCGTGGGGCAGCGCCGCCGCGGCATCCAACAAGCGCGCGATTTCGTCCGCCCGCTGGCGAGTGCCGACGATCGTGGCCAATTCGCCCAGCCACGTGCCGGCCGCTGGTTGTGTTGGAAATGATGCATCCGCCAATAGCGCGGCAGCCAGTCGATCGGACCGCGTGGCGCAGCTCGAGAGCACGGCAGTGCGAATCCAAGAGTCGTTGGCGTCGCGTCGGGCGATCCTGGCCAAGCAGTCTACGGCACGTGGATCGTCGGTCTCCCCCAAGGTAAACGCCAGTTGAAAGCGCACCCGCGGTTCTGGGTCGTCGGCCATCGCGACGATCTTGTCGACCAGCGCCGGAAACCGGGCGAGCCGCGACTCGGCCAGCCGCAGCGCATGTTCGCGCACGCCGGGCGATGGATCGAGAAGCGCCAAGACCAGGTCCGATTCTTCCAGCGACTGCAAGCCATCCAAGGCCCACAATATGTGCATCCGACCGACGTCGAACGGGGATTCGGCCAGTCGCTCGTGCAACAGCGGCACCGCTGAGCGATCTTGCCGCTGGTAGATCAATCGCGAGGCCGTGTCGCGCCACCAGCCGCCGGGGTGTTCCAGGTGGTCGACTAGCTCGGCCGTGGTCGCCTGTCCCAGTCGCGGTTGCGGCGGCGGCTGGAAGCCGGGCGGCGCCAGTCGATAGATCCGCCCTCGATCGCGACCGCTGGTCAAATCCAAATGCGCCACCACGTCGTGCGCGATGTGAATCGATTCGATCACTTCGCGCGACATGTCCAGCACGTACAGTGTGCCGTCGGGCGCGTTCAGGCAATTGACCGGGCGAAACCACGTGTCCGCCGTACGCACGAACTCGGTGTCTGCATCGGCCCGCTCCGATCGATACGTCGCGCCGTCCGGCGTCAGCTTGCGACGATGCAACAGATTGTTCTGCGAGCAGCCGATGAATGAGTTGCCGCGATACTCGGCCGGGTAGGCGTGGCCGCGATAGATCTGCAAGCCCGCTCCGGCATCGATCACGTTGTGGCTCAAGCCGGCCGAGTCGGGCGAGCGTTCGCCCAGCGCCAGTCGCCGACCGGAACGCACTTGCCGCCAGGCCTCGATCGGGCTAGTGCGAAAGATCTTCGTTACGCCGGGACACAGGTCATTGAGCGCCGTCGGCACCGCCAAGTGCGGATTGCGCGCCAGGTAATGTTGCGGCAAGACCACGTGGTAACACCGCTCCGACTCGCTACACAAGAAGCGCTGGAACCAATCGTCGAAGGCGTTGCCGAATTGCCGCGAGCCGCTGATCGTCTCGAACCGGCCGCTGACCGGATCGAAGCGAAAATCGCGGTCCGACAGGACGATCGGCGTGCCTTTGGGGTCATCCGCCCTGCGTACCTCGCCGCCGTTGGTCGAACCCGATCCGTAGATCGTGTGATCCACGTGCCAGGCGAGATTGTTGACGCCGCCCTGTTGATTGCGATCGCCGAAGCCGGTGTAGACCCTGGTGCGGACGTCGGCCCGCCCGTCGCCGTTGGTATCCTTCAAGTACCAGATGTCCGGCGCTGCGGCCACATAAACGCCGCCCTGCCAGCACGCTACGCCGGTGGGCCAGACCAGTTCGTCCGCGAAGATCGCACTCTTGTCGTAGCGGCCGTCGTCGTCGGTGTCTTGCAGATAGCGCACGCGTCCCAGCGGCTTCGCGCCATCCTTGGGCCGATAGGGATAGTCGATCATCTCGGCCACGTACATGCCGCCGTTCTCGTCGAAGCAAGCCGCCACCGGATCCACTACATCCGGTTCGTGGGCCACAAGTTGCATCTGAAAGCCGTGTAAGGCTTCGAACGAGCGTTCAGCAACTTGCGGCGATTTGGCCGGCACCGGCTTCAAGAATTCCGCCAGTGACTGATCCGCTGGCGTACCGGGCGGTCGAATGTCCGGCGCGGCCGGTTTGGATGACGTCGCTTTGACTGGCAATGGCGCCGCGTCGCCATCCGCGCCGCCACGCGCCTTCATCCTTTCTAGAATTGCGCGTGATTGCCGGAAGTACTCGATCGGCACCTGCTTCTCGGCGACGCTGCGCGCCTCGTGATCGGCAATCTGCTCGTCCAGCCGCGCGATGAGCCAATCGACGTCCGCCGTGTGGAACGGAGGCTTGCCGTTCAGATGCACGTACACTGGGTTCGTGTGCGCCTCGGCGTCGGCATTTCCCGAGGGCGATTTGGAGAATGCCCGGGCCGCAATCCAGCTCGATTCGTTCACGACGACTGGCGCAGTCATTTCGAGCCGCTGGCTTTCGCCGCGCTTGCCGTCGGCTTTCAGTGCTTGGACCACGCGGCCGTTGACGATCAATTGCACGTCGGTAACTGGCCCATCTTCGGTGCTCACGCGGACGCGCGCTCGCAGCGTGCGTGGGCGCCCGTCGCGCGTGGTGATGGTGTCGCCGGGTCGATGACCGTTGACGTCCAATAGCACCAGCGGTCCGCTGGTCATGAAGCTGCGGCCTGCGGCGGCGCCGCGTAGCCAATCGACGAAATTCGGCTTGCCGTCGATGTGGACATACGTGCGGCAATCGCCCAGCTTGCGACAGGCGGGATAGTCGCTGGCGCCGTAGCCGGGAAAGCGAAACCCGGCATTCAGCACGTGATACCAGCCATCCAGCCCGATGCCCCGATAGATGCCGAATTGCAACAGCTCGACGCCGTTGGTTGCGCGCTGCACCAGATCGGCCCAGATCTCCAGGGCGTAACCGCCGTGGGCGTGGAAAGCATAACCACCTTGCGCTTGCGTCTGGGCGCCGATCGTGCCGAACATCGGCCCGATGTTCGGGTCGAGCTCGCGCCCTTCCAGCACGAGCTGGTCGCGCAGATAAAGATTCAAATGGCCGAACACTCCGTTGCGGTATTCCTGGCCCGAGATGATGTGATAGTCGCCGCGCCGAGCAATCGACTTGACGCCCAGCCCACGCCGCTGTGGCGCCACTTGCTCGGGCATCATGCCGCGATAGCCGCTGGTGTTTTCGTTGTAGCAGAGGATGTTGCCAAAGCGGATGTCCTCGGCTGCCAGCAAGTCGTAGATCGTCTGCTCGTCTTTTTCGCTGGTGCGGTTAAAGTGCAAATGCATGTCGCCTGAATACCAGCCTTCGCGAGCCACGTCGGCGCGGCGGGCAATGCTCACACGCAACTTGGGTGAGCCGCCGGCAGCGACCTCGGTGGTCAGCACGGCTGGGCGATACTCGAATCCTTTCCAGACTTCGATGCGCACGGCGCCGGCGGGCACTTCGACTTGGAACTCACCACGCGTATAAAAGTAGTGGCCGAAGTAGCGAATGGGAGCCTTGCTGGGGCGATTTCCCGCCAATGTGTCGGGCCAGGTGCCCGTGAGGCTGAACTCTCCCAGCGGATTGTCGTGGGGTTGATAGTAGTTGCCGTCGGCGCCAACGACATTCACGCGGCAATGGGTCGGTCGCCCGGTTGCTACGTCGTGAACCGCCACGTGAAGCTGGGCGAGATTCGTTCCGCTGGCGACGGTCGGATTGCCGGCGCGCTCGAAGCCGGGGGGAGTGAAGATGTAGGTCTCTTCCGCCGCGTTGACTTCGCTGCGGTCGAACTGGCCATGTTCGGCCAGCGCGGCATGTGACGTCGCAACCACCAGCGACAACAGCGCAAGAAGGTATCGGGCGAGTCGTATCACGGCGGTCAATTCCAGGGGAAGCAAGCGGCGGGACCGGCGCGCAAGACGTCGGGGGGCAACTAGCGCTGCATGCTAACTGCCGAAGTGCCCGCCCGCAACAATTAGTCCCCAGTCATTGGTAGACCGGGGACTAAGGGAAATGGCCACCGAAGAATGATGCGACCACGCGCTCACTCGCTGCGTGCCGTTTTCTCGCCCGTCGGAGCGCGGATCGTCGTGTAGTAGCCCACCAGCATCTCTTCCCACGATTGCAACCCGAACCGCACGGCCGCCGCAGGATCGGGGTTGAGCGGATTGCCCTCCGAGTTGTCGAAGTGCGCCGTGCAAATCAACCGGGTTCCGCGCGGCAGAAAAACCGGCTCGGCCAGGTCGTAGCGTAGCTGCCAGTTGAAGTCATAGCGCGGCACGTCCAAGATGACTTCGCGCCTTCCGTCGGGAAACTCGGCTTCGTACTTGAACGACTTGCCGCGATAGTGCATGTGTGGAAACAGATTCAAGAGGTATACGTCCCGCAGAAACATTTTTCGCGCCACCACTTCGTGATCGTCGGCGTGCGGCGGAATCTCAAACGATGAATCGACCACCATACCGTAGCGCACCTCTTCCTTCACTTCCGATGGTTCGAGCAGCTTCAGCCCCACGTAACTGCGATCGGATTGCGCCGTGCCGTTGGGCGTATAGTGCATTTGGATGACCAGTCGCGAGCCGGCCTCGATCTTCATGGCCGTGCCGGCCGGATAGCGCCAAGGGTTCATGCCGGGAGCGTACACGCCGATCATCTGCCCGCGCTGCTGGGCCTGGTCCGCGGGCGTGTTCGCTTCGGACGGAGGCATCGCAAACAACACCACGTGATGCACCACCTGCGGATTGCCGGGCCGGGCTTCGGCGATCGATACCCAAAAATCCTTTTCTAACTTGGGCCCGACCGTGAAATACTGATAGTCGACCACGCCTTCGGCCGGTACTTCATAAGCCTGATCCATCTGGTACATGACGTCGGGCTCGCCCATCCGCCAACCGGCGGTGAACTTGGGCGCCGGCGGCAACAGCTTGGGGTCACCCTCGGGACAGCCATTGTCGATCCAAGCAAACAGGGTCTGGCGATCGGCGTCGCTCATACTGCAATCGTTCGAGAACTTGCCGTAGCGCGGATCGGCAAACCAGGGAGGCATCCGCTGCTCTTCGACGACCTCGCGGATCGTGGCGGTCCACGGCACGACGTCCTCGTAGCTGGTCAGTGCGAAGGGGGCCAATTCCCCTTCGCGATGACACTCGACGCAGTGTCGATTCACGATCGCGGCCACCTGGCCGGTGTAGGTCACGTCGCCATGCGGTTCCACCTTGCGCACCTTGGCGATCAGGCAGCCGGTGAATTCGGTCGAAGGCTGGGCGACGTCTTTGCTTTCCAGTAGCGCGTCGAGCGCGCCGGCCAGTTCGCGATGACGGGCCGCGTCGCGCGGGGCGCCCACCACGAACTGGTCGTCGATCCGCCCGTGATAGCGCACCACGCGCTTCGAGTCGAGCACGAAGACCTCTGGCGTGCGGGTCGCGCCCAATTGGTCGGCCACTGCGTTGCCCTGATCGATCAACAACGGAAAATCGATGTGAAAGGCATTGGCATACGCCGTGAGCTTGGTCGGCGTGTCGTGCATGTTGGAGTCGATGCCCAAGAAAACCACTCCGCGCTCGGCGTACTCGCGGGCCATCGCCACCAGCTTGGGAGCATAAAGCCGCGCCAGCGGACACTCGGTACCCAAGAACACTAGCGCCACCACGGGCTTGTCGTCGTGGTCGGCCAAAGCGTGCGGCCGGCCGTGAAAGTCGACCAGCGAGAATGCCTCCACCTGCTTGCCCAGCAACGGGTCATCCGCGGCGGCGGCCGTCAGCGAACAGGCCACGCTCAAACACACACACGCAACGAGCGGCAGGATCTTTGACATGGGTTTCCTCGCGGTTGGCAAACTATCTGGATGTTACCGATCCATTGCCTCTCGAACCTCGATCCAGGAAATCTGCGTGATCAACTGGTTGAGCGACGCAAAAGAGATGGCCGCGTTGGTGGCAAACCGCGGGGTCGAATTCGCCGGAAACGTGGCCAAGGTCGCATCGCCCACCAGGAACACGTTGAAGTCCCGCGACAGGTTGTCATATCCGGCCGTGGTCTTGCAATAGCACATGTCCGTGGCATAGCCGGTCAACAACACATGACGAATACCCTGTGCTTGCAGGAATTGTTTCAGCGGCTCGTAACCGGCCGCGTCATAAATCACGACGTCGTCGGGATGAACGTCCAAATCGCGCGAGACCGGAATGGGAAGGTCCCAAAATCCCATGTTGTTGAAGCGCGGGCCCGCATCCAGGCCGCTGAACTGGCGGAAATAGTCGACCACCGGCCGCTCGCTCGACAGCGTCACCCGCGCAGGCACCGGCTCGCCCCGATACTCGAATTCGTTCAGCTTGTCGTGCAACTCACGGGCACCTTCCAGACGCTCGGCCGCGTCGGGCCGATGCGTGAACGATCGATACAACTTGTGACGAATCGGGTCTTCGTCGCCCGGCAGGCTGTACATCACCAGCGCTACCTGGCTGCGCAGCGACTTCAAGAATGGATCGATCACTTCCCGCGTATGTCGACCGGCGAGGTGGTTCTTCTCGATGGTGCAGAAGTCGGCTGCGCCGGCCGGCTCGGGCGTGCGCCAACCTTGGCCGTCGTCGACGCCCCAGGGATGCACCATGATGATCGCCGTGTTGGCCGCGGCCAGCCGATTGGGCATTTCGATGATGCCCCGCGCATTGTACGAGAAGCGCCACGCCCGCACGTTCAAATCCGCATCGGCATCATCGACCAGCAGCGGCGCTTCGTAGCGCACGGTTTCTTGCACCGGCTCGACAAATTCGGGATGGTCCGCCAACAGCGGCGATGGGTGCTGCAAACGCGTCAGCCTGTTGTCGTACTGACGCGTCGTCGCCGCGGCCGCCGGCTTGCCGAGGGCGACAGCCTGGTCGTCGGCGGTCGTGACCCGCTCGCGCCAGACGCCCACGGCCAGCAACGCGATCACGATTGCCCACGGGCTTGTGCGCCAAAGGCTGGATGCAATTGACATGCGCGACCTCGCTTGAACGGTGTATCGCCGGCAGCTTCGCAGGGGCGGACCCATCCCGGCGGGTTCATCATAGCAGCAGCGATTGCCGGCTCAACGTGCTGTGGCCGCTGGCAGGCCCCGGACACTACGAACTAGAATGTAACGTTCCTTCACCCACTCCAACGACGGTCATAACGTGAAAAAAGGGGACGGCCACGTGGGCATTTACCAGCAACTGGGGCTCGAGCCAATCATCAACGCCTCGGGGGCGGTGACGCGCTTGGGCGGCGCGCCGATGCCCGACGAGGTGCTCGACGCCTTTCGCGCCGCGGCCGCCGAAACCGTGCCGCTGGACCGCTTGCAGGGCGCGGCGTCCCGGGTTATCGCCGCCGCCACCGGCACCGAGGCCGGGCTGGTCACCGCCGGCGCCGCGGCAGGGCTGACGCTGGGCGCTGCCGCCATGCTCACCGGCAACGATTTGAGGCGCATGGAGCGCTTGCCGCAGTGCGACGACTTTCCCAACGAGATCGTCGTCGCCCGCGAACATCGCAATGGTTACGACCACGCCGTGCGTGCCACGGGCGCCCGATTGGTGGAAGTCGGCTTTCACGAAAGCGCTTCGGGCGCCGGCATGCGCCGCGTCGAAGCCTGGGAATACGAGGCCGCGTTCGGCCCACGCACCGCAGGCGTGTTGTACGTAATGACGTCGGGTTCGCGGCCGCCGCTGGAGGAAGTGGCGAAGCGCGCTCACGCGCACCATCTGCCAGTGCTCGTCGATGCCGCCGGCGAACTGCCGCCCCGCAGCAACTTGACGGCGATTCCGGCCAGCGGCGCCGACCTGGTCGTGTTTAGCGGCGGCAAAGCGATTCGCGGACCGCAGGCCACGGGCATCCTGTGCGGCCGGCGTGATTTGGTCGGCGCCGCGGCCCTGCAGATGCTCGACATCGACGAACACTCGGATCTCTGGGAACCACCTCCGGAATTGATCGACCGCGCGCAACTGGCCGGCATGCCGCGACAGGGAATTGGCCGCGGATTCAAGGTCTCCAAGGAGCAGATCGTGGCGCTCCTGGCGGCGCTCGAGCGATTCGCCGGCGGGCATTTTGATCGGCTGCTGGCAGGATATACGCAACGGTTGCGCAGGATCGCCGACGCGCTCGCCGGAGCCGCGGCCCGCTGCACGTTGCACGAGGGAAAGCCCGAATGCCTGCCCATGCTGGAGATCGCGGTCGATGAGCAGCGGCTGGGGCGCACAGCAGTGGAAGTCTGCCGGCGATTGCGCGCCGGATCGCCTCCTTGCTACGTGGGACATTGGGCCTTGGACGAAGGGCAGTTGCTGCTCAATCCCTTGCACCTCGACGACGATCGGGCCGAAACGCTGGGCCGGCGACTGCGGGAAGAGTTGACGCCTTAATTGCTAGAAGCAGTTTCGAAACCGGCGGGGACTGTCCCGATTTATCGGAGTCCGCGGAGAAAAATGGGACTGTCCCCCTCTCCCCCGAATCTGCTTAGTATACGAGTTCCGACGTGGGCAATTCGAAGCCGGGTGCCGCCCGGCGAAGGATATTCACGTGCCGCGCCAGCTCCTGACAAAGCCGGTCGAAATCGAGCGGCTTGAAGAAAACCTTCTCGGCGCCCAGGTTGAGCATCTTGTGTTCGAGCGAACCGTCTTTGACGCCGGTGACCACGATGACGGGTATGTCCTTGGTCACTTGGTTCTCCTTGAGCTGCCGCAACACGTCGTCGCCCTCGCCGTTGGGCAAGTGATAGTCGAGCAGAATGGCGCTGGCCCGATTGGAAAATGCCGAGTGGAATCCCTCGGCGCCTTCGTACGCGCGAACGACGGCCACGCCCCGCGACTCGAGCCGCAGTTTGAGCGCATGGCTGAAGTCGGCATCGTCGTCGATGCACAAAACCCAGGGAACCACGGGATCGGCCATTTGATTCCCCTGCATCGCGTGCAACCCCTCCGACGATGGAGGCACGGCGCGTGGATCGCGCAACGGTCGGTCGGGCGTTAGATCGACTGGCTCGTCTTTGGGTTTCATATCTCAACTCCGGGGCTCACGAGGCCCCCGATCAGGAAGGAATAGTCAGGACGATTCGTTGACGCTTGGTCGAGGCCTGCCGATCGTGGCTTGCACGGCGTCGATCAATTGGCTCGCTTCGCAGGGCTTCTTGAGGAAATAGCGCGCACCTTGTTCGAGGGCTGCCAGCTTGTGGCCGACGCAAGCCGACAGTGCCACAACCGGAATATCCTTGGTGCCCGTCTGCATAGACAAAGCCCGCAGCGCTGCCAGGCCGTCCATCTTGGGCAGGCGGATGTCGAGGACGATGACGTCGGGATGGCGCGCAGCCGCGACGGCCAGTCCCTCCTCGGCGCTGGCGGCGATCAGGGTGTCCAGACCGGCCGCCTGCAACCGCAGGCTGGATGCGCTGGCGATGTCCAGATCATCTTCGATGATGAGCGCCATTTTTCGTTTCGCCATGTTTGCCCTTCCGGGTGACAGGCGCCGCGTCGCCGCTGAGGAGATTACGCGCCCACGGGCTGCCCCAGCGCGAGAATGTCCTCCGCCTTTCGTTCGATTTCCCGGCGCCTGGAAAGCGCCCACGTGCCGATCGTCATGCAGTTTAGCGCGGGAAGCGGCCCGCGGAGTCGGTTGCGATTCACCTCGGCGAGGGTTTCCTTGAGCCGCACGCGGAACCCGTCGAGCTCGTGCCGGCCGGCGTCCAACAGCAGCAGCCAGCGATGCGACAGCAGCCGCAGCAACAGGTCGTTGCGCCGTTGCAAGTAGGTAAACAGCGCATCGACGTCGTTGGCGCCTTGATTATCGACGGAGTCGGCGACGCTCACGACCAACAGCGAAATGCTCTGCGATTCATCGTCCGTTCTGGCGAGACGCTGCAAATAGCGGTGCACGATTTCCGCCGGGTCGACCGTCGGCAGCGAGAACGAAAAAGTGCTTCCTTCGCCGACGCGGGTATCGACGGTCAACTCGCCAAACGAGTGTTCCACGAGCTCCCGGGCGATGTTGAGGCCCAGGCCGAAGCCCTTGGTGCTGCCGCGCCCTTGATTCGGAAGCTGTCGAAAGCGATTGAATATCACGGCCATGCCCGCTTCATCGATGCCAGGGCCGTTGTCCGCGACGTCGATCACCACGTCGCCGGTGGAATGGCGTTCGTGCGCCGTGATGCGAACGCAGCCCGGCTCACCGGCGAATTTAATCGCATTGACGGCCAAATTGGTCAGGATCCTGCCGACCTTGTCGGGATCGCAGAAAACCAGGGGCAGGTCCGCCGGAACGTCGATCTGCAATTCGACTTTGCGGATCTTGGCTTTCCGCTCGAGCGCCACGCGCACGTGATCGACGATCTCGTGAACGCGGCAGCTCTTGCGCGCCATGGCCAACAGCCCTGCTTCGATGCGGCTCACGTCCAACAGGTCGTCGACCATCACGGCCAGATCGTCGGTGCGGTCGCTGATGATCTCGACGAACCGCTGATGGTCCTCGGAGAGCGTGCCGCCCACGCCGTCCTTCATCAGCGCCGCATATTCGTGGATCACGGTCAACGGCGTGCGGAACTCGTGCGACACGTTGTCGACCACCTGGTGAGCCACTTCGTTGAGCTGCGCCAACCGCTCGTTCTTCTCGCGCAACAGATGCTCGCTCTCGCGGACTTGTTCCAACAGCTTGCGGACCTTGCGCTCGGTGTTCTGTCGTTGGATCGCGTACACCACGGAGCGGACGACCATGTCGGGCATCACGCGCCCCTTGAGCAGGTAGTCCTGCGCGCCGCAGTTGACGGCCTGCAGCACTGTTTCCTCGTCGTGCATCCCGGAGCAGACCACGATCGGGACGTCGGGACACTGCGCTCGCACGCCTTGCAGCGTCGGCAGCCCCCAGCTATCCGTGAGGTTGAGATCCAGCAGCACGGCGTCAAAGACCATCGTCCGCAGCACGTCGAGCGCGTCGGCGAGCGTGCCGGCGGACTCCATCGCGAACCGCGGACGCTTGGATTTCGACAAAGCGTGCGTCGCCAGTTCCACGTCGGCGACATCGTCGTCGACGATCAACAACCGGATCAGATTGTCGTTCATAGGGTTCGTCCGCCAGGGTACGCGCGTTCCGGCCGGCGCCGGGCCGAGCCCCTCACGTCGGCTTGGCATATCAATCCTACGACATGGCGTCCTGAGCACGACGAAAATGGCTTGTCGAAGCCGGGGGGAGGCGAAAAACGGGCCAATTCACTGTCAATGGCCGCTTGGCCGTGACAGTGCTGGTATGAAAACGTCAGCGCACGGAATCCAAATGTCGGTCAGAATTTTGCGGTGCTGCGGTCCTCAACGGCCGCGACATGCCGCCGGCAGGTGCGAATTTACCGCTGCGCAACCCAGGTTGATTCCGGGCAAATGCCGCGGCGCCAGCGCCGGCAAAGGTATCTTTGATTAGACGAAGCCAATCTCGGACCTCCGGCGGACGGAGATGGCGATCATGGACGCGTTTTGGACGTTGTTCGACACGAGCGGTTTTCCGCCGCGCTGGTCGTGCGGTCATTGGACGGAAGTTCACGGCTGGACGCATATCGTCGCCGACTGCGCCGTCTTCGGCGCCTACATGACGATTCCCGCCGTGTTTTGTTACTTCCTCTGGCGGCGCCGCGACGTCCCCTATTCGCCGGTCATCTGGTTGTTCGCCGCGTTCATCCTGTCTTGCGGGCTGGGACACCTGGTCGAAGCCACCTTGTTCTGGCACCCCTGGTATCGGTTCTCGGCGCTGATGAAGATATGCACGGCCGCCGTATCGTGGGCCGCGGTGGTGGCGCTGGTGCCGATCGTGCCGCGCATCTTGAAGCTGCCTCGATTGGCCACGATCAATGAACAGCTTGCGCGCGAGGTCGCTGCCCGCACACAATCCGAGGCGCGGCTGAGATCGGCGATCACCGGCGCCGTTACCGCCATGCTGATGGTGGACGAACAAGGCAGAATCGTACTGGCCAACGAGGAAACCGGACGCATTTTTGGTTATCGCACCGAGGAGCTGATCGGCCAATCGATCGACGTGCTCGTGCCCGAGCGATACCGCCAGGACCATCCGGCCAAGCGGGCCGATTTCTTGCGCGATCCGCAGTCGCGTCGGATGGGCGCCGGGCGGGAGCTGTTTGGACTGCGAAAGGACCAGACGGAGATCGCCGTCGAAGTCGGCCTGAGTCCCGTCGAGATGCAGGACGGCACGTACGTCTTGAGCACGATCATCGATATCAGCCAGCGCAAGCAGCTCGCAGAGACGCAACTGCAATTGCAGCAATTGCTGGCGAAAGCCGCCCAGGCCCGGGCGGCAAGACTCTTGCGAAGCAACGACGAGCTCGAGCAGGCCAACGCCCAACTCAAGCAATTCGCTTCCGTAGCCTCGCACGACTTGCAGGAGCCGCTGCGAAAGATGGCGTCATTTTGCGAGCTTTTGGCGCAGAAGTATCAAGGCCGGCTCGACGCCGACGCAGACCGATACATCGCCTATGTCATCGACGGCGCCAACCGCATGCGGGCACTGATTAACGACTTGCTGCAACTGTCGCGGATCGGTTCGGCGGAGACCCGGTTCGAGCCGACCGACTTGAATGCAGTGGTCGACGGAGCCGTGGAAAACCTGGCGGTCAGCATTCGCGAATCCGGCGCCGTGGTGACGCGCGACGCGTTGCCCACGATTTCGGCCCACGTCGAACAAATGAAGCAGCTATTTCAGAACCTGATCGGCAATGCGATCAAATTTCATCGCCCGGGGGTTCCCCCGGTCGTGCGCGTCGGCGCGAAGTCGGAGGGCCAGGATTGGCTACTCTCGGTGCGCGACAACGGCATCGGCATCGAGCGCGAGTATCGCGACAAGATCTTCGCCATCTTCCGCCGGTTGCACACCCAGAGCGAGTATCCGGGCACGGGCATCGGCCTGGCCATTTGCGCCAAAATCGCCGAGCGACATGGCGGTCGAATTTCGGTTGAGTCGGAGTTGGGAACCGGTTCGGTCTTCATCGTGAGAATCCCGCAACAAGGAGCCCCAGATCATGAACGCGACCATGACCAGGCCGTCTCTGCGGCATATTGAAATCCTGCTCGTCGAGGACGACGCCGCCGATGCGGAATTGACGGCCGAGGCGCTGAAGAACGGCAAGATACTCAATACCGTCCGTCATGTGACCGACGGCGTCGAGGCGCTTGCCTATCTGCGCCGCCAGGGGCGGTACAGCGGCGCGGCCCGCCCCGACGTAGTACTGCTCGATCTGAACATGCCCCGCAAGGACGGCCGCGAGGTTTTGGCCGAGATGAAGGCCGACTCGGATCTCAAGGAGATCCCGGTCGTCATCTTGACCACTTCGGACTCGGACGAAGATGTGACGCAAAGCTACGCCTTGCAGGCGAATTGCTTCGTGACCAAGCCGGTCGGCGTCGCCGAGTTCAACAAGGTCGTCAAATCGGTGGGCGATTTCTGGTTTGCGGTGGTGAAGCTTCCCCCGCCGAGGAGCGTTTGAACCAGGTCGGAGCACGCCCTTTCGCCAGGCGGGCCGATTATCGATCGTTAGTCGGGAAAGGTGACCCAGGTCATCGCCCGCACTTCGTCGATCGTGGTAATGCCGTCGCGCACTTTGAGCAACGCGTCGGCCGAATGGATGGTCGAGAAGACGCACCCGCGACGCAAACGCGTTTACACATCCACCGGCACCACGATGACCGCCCGACTCGTGCCACGAATCACTCGTTCGGCCGTGGTGCCGAAGAGCACCTTCTCGATCGGTCCGCGCGTGCCGAAGCGTCCCATCATGATGGCGTCGACCTGAAAGTCCTCGGCCTTGCGGAGGATTTCCAGAAACGGCACGCCTTCGGAGACGATAGTTTGCACGTCGACGCTTTCGGCGGCCTCGGCTTTCC
>JBBDYK010000268.1:0-17501 GCA_040901665.1 Pirellulales bacterium
CGTACCCCCGGGCCAGCCGGAGATCCTCCGCGAGCTGACGGGCGGCGTCTCGAACAAGGTGCTGCTGCTCGAGCGACCGGACGTCCCGCAGGGCGATTTCGTGCTCAAGCAGGCACGCGAGAAGCTGCGCACGGCGCACGATTGGTTTTGCAGCCGGGAACGCATCTGGCGCGAGGCCGACGTGCTGTGTCACTGTTCGCAACTCCTCGAGCAGGCGCCCGACGACGGCCAGGCTCCGCCGCTTATCGCGCGGACGCCGGACGTGCTGTTCGAGGATCGCGAGCACTATCTGTTGGCCATTTCGGCGGCGCCGCGACCAAACCGGGTTTGGAAGCAGGACTTGTTGGCGGGGCGCGTCGACCCGCTGGTGGCCATGGCCTGCGGCCATCTGTTGGGCACGCTGCACGGAGGAAGCTGGCAGAACGCGCGGATCGCAGACGCATTGGGCGACCGCTCGCTGTTCGAGGAGTTGCGGGTCGATCCGTAC
Source organism: Pirellulales bacterium (assembly GCA_040901665.1). GTDB lineage: Bacteria > Planctomycetota > Planctomycetia > Pirellulales > PALSA-1355 > JTS-RE94. Next base: position 488 of record JBBDYK010000268.1, read on the forward strand.
TATCGCACGCTGGCTCTGGCTCGTAGCGAGGCGCGAGTGCCCATCGAACGCCTGATCGCATCGCTGGAAGAGCATCCGCGGGCATTGGTTCACGCCGACTTCAGCCCCAAGAACATGCTGTTGTATCACGTCGGAATGCTGGAGGGCCTGATGCTGGTCGACTTCGAGACGGGGCACTACGGAGATCCGGCATTTGACTTGGGCTTTTTTCTCAGTCATCTGGTGCTCAAGGCGTGCCACCACATGCCGGATCATGCGCGGTACCTGCAACTTACCGAGACATTCCACCGGGCCTACGATCAGCGGATCGGGCAGTGCATCGGCTCGGCAGAACTGGCATCGCTGTGGTCGCGCGGAATCCAAAACTTCGCCGGCTGCGCGTGGGCACGCTTGGATGGCAAGAGCCCGGTCGACTACCTGGACGATTCGCAGCGGCGTGAACTGATTCGCGAGCTGTGCCGCGAGATCTTTGTCAGCCGGCCCAGCACGTGGGAGCAAGCCGTCCGTCTGGCAAGCGAAACGTTCGACAAGGCTGCTCGGCACGAATCGCCCGCCATCCAAGAGGAGTCAGAGCCGTGACGGTGATCACGAAAATCCACGCCCGCGAAGTGCTCGATAGCCGGGGCCGGCCGACGGTCGAGGCGGAAGTGTTCTTGCGCGACGGAGGTTGGGGGCGGGCGATCGTGCCCTCGGGCGCAAGCACCGGGCGAGCCGAAGCCTGCGAACTGCGCGACGGCGATCGCTCGCGCTACGAGGGCCGCGGCGTGTTGCAGGCCGTAGCAAGCGTGTGCGACGTGATCGGTCCGGCGCTGCTCGGTTGCGACGCGGCAGACCAGTTGGCAGTCGACCGGCGATTGCTTGCGCTGGACGACTCGCCACAAAAAACCACGCTGGGCGCCAATGCGCTATTGGCCGTGTCGTTGGCCGCGGCGCACGCGGCGGCGGCCGGCCGGCGCGTGCCATTGTTTCGCCATTTGCACGAAGTGTTTCGCACCATCGATGCGACCGCGACGCCACCCGCGATGCCCGTGCCGATGGTCAACATGATCTCGGGCGGACTGCACGCGGGCGGAAACATTGACTTTCAAGACTTCATGATTATCCCCCGCGGGGCAGGCCATATCTGCGATGCGCTGGAGCAAACCGTGCGCGTCTACAACGAGTTGGGGCGACTGCTGAGCGCCGCCGGCTATGAGGGCCGACTGGTCGGCGATGAAGGAGGCTACGGGCCCCGCTTGGAGAGCAACGGCCAGGCGGCCGAGTTTGTCGTGCGGGCGATCGAAGCCGCCGGCTTGCAACCTGGCCGTGATGTGTCGTTGGCGTTGGACGTGGCCGCGAGCCATTTCTTCGATGGCACGCACTATCGACTGTCGGCCACCGGCGGAGAGCAGATGACCTCGGCGGAACTGATCGACTATCTGGAATCGCTGGCGCGGCAATGGCCCATCGAGAGCATTGAGGACGCATTGGCGGAAGATGACTGGATCGGCTGGCAACAACTTACCGCACGGTTGGGCGAGTGCCTCAAGCTTGTCGGCGACGACTTGTTCACGACGAATCGACAACGGCTGGCACGCGGCGTCGACGAACGCGCCGCCAATAGCGTGCTGATCAAAGTGAACCAGATCGGCACGCTCACGGAGACGCTGGAGACCATTGCCCTGGCGCGGAAGTCCGGCTATGGCTACGTGGTCTCGGCGCGCAGCGGCGAGACGGAAGACACCACGATTGCCGATCTGGCGGTGGCGACGGCGGCCGAGCACATCAAGATCGGCGCGATTGTGCGCGGCGAACGGCTGGCCAAATACAACCAGTTGCTGCGGATCGCCGAAACGTTGTGACGGTGCGAGATCGTCGACCGTCGCTACCCGGCCGTGACGTCGATTTTTTCCACGCCGTTCCAGGTGTAGCCCTCGGGGTTCCAATAGATCGAGCCGTCGAGCGGTTGACTGCGGCCAAGGGCGTCGATGGCGCGGGCCCAGATCTGATGCTTGCCGTGCGGCAACCGGATCGTTGCTTTCCAGCGGGCCCAGGCATAAGGGCTGGCGGGCACGTCGAGCTTGGCGTGCTGCCACGAGTTGCCCCCATCGATCGAGACGATCACCTGGTCGATCGTTGCTTCGCCGTCATTGAACGCGACTCCTTCAACCACCGATTCGCCGACGGGCAGCGTTGCGCCGGGCAATGGCAACAGCACCACGCTCTTGAGGCGCATGCCGTATTGTGGCTCGCTGTTGGCATAGGTAAATTCGTACTCCGTGCCGGGCTTGATCGTCGCAATGGGCGTGCGATAGCGGGGAATCTGACTCGTGTGATCGCTTTCGCCAGAGGTGAACCGCAGGCTGCGGAGCCACTTGATGTGCATCGTGCCGTAATAACCGGGCGTCACCAGCCGCACGGGGCCGCCGTGGATGGCCGGCAGCGGCTCACCGTTGAGTCGCAGCGCGACGAACGATTTGGCCAGCGCCGTGTCGAGCGGAATGCTGTGCTCGAACGACTGCTCGCCTTCGGCCGGCGGATCGGCGCCGTCGGCCGTGAGATATTTAGCGCCCGGTTGAATTCGCAGACCGGCGCGATCCACCAGCTCGGCCAGCGACACGCCGGCGAACTTCACGTTGCCCATCGCGCCGCGGCCCCATTGCGTGCCGGTGACTGGCGCGGCGGCCGAAAACAGCGCGCGACTGTTGCCCGAGCACTGCAGCACCATTTCATGCTCGATCTGGTCCATATCGGCCAGCGCGGCGGCATCGAGCATGACAGTTTTCTCGACCAATCCCGCCAGTTCGATCTTCCAGCCGGCCAGCGGCAGCGGTTTAATGGTGGCCGCGTTTTCAGGTTGCGCGTTGTTGCGCAGGAACAACAGCGGCATGGACGTGATTTGCTGTCCCGCGAGCAAATCGACCGGAGTTTCGGCCAAGGCCGGCGAAACCTTGTACACCACCAGTCGCGGATCCTTGCCGGGCATGATCGGACCAGACGGCGGCGCAGCGGCCGCCCACGTAGCGCGCGGCAACAGGAGCATGCCGGCCGCCAGCGCGCCGGCACTTTGCAGAAACTCGCGACGGTGCGATGACCGCCGAAACCGGGGAGAGTGTTGCCCGACGGATGGATTCACGTGGATACCTCGCTTGTTGGCGGCTCACCGGCTGCACGATCTAACGACGATTTTAACTGGCATGCGGACCGACCACTACCAAACCAGCCCGTTTTTTCCATTGCGGATCCGGCTTGAGTAACGTCAACGTACTATTCGTGTTCGGCACGCGCCCCGAGGCGATCAAGCTTGCGCCGCTCATTTTGGCCTGCGCGCAGTGCGACCAGATCGCTCGCTCGATCGTGTGCACCACGGGCCAACACCGCGAAATGCTGACGGGGGTGTTGGAGTATTTCGGCGTTGCGGTGGACGTCGACCTGGAACTGATGCGGCCTGACCAATCGCTGGCGGACTTGACGGCCCGGGCATTGCAGGGGGTGCGCGATACGATCGCCCAGCGACGGCCCGACTGCGTCGTGGTGCAGGGCGACACGACAACCGCGATGGCGGCGGCCCTTGCGGCGTTCTACGAGCGCGTGCCGGTGGTGCACGTCGAGGCGGGTTTGCGCACGGGCAATCTGTTGGCGCCCTGGCCCGAGGAGTTGAATCGCCGCATCGTCACGCTCGCTGCCGCCGTGCACTGCGCGCCGACGCAGCGCGCCGCCGACGCGCTGGCGGCAGAAGGCGTTTCGCCGGCGCACATTCACGTGACCGGCAACACCGTGGTCGACGCGTTGTTGTCGACCGTCGCGCGCGAACGGCAAAACGCTGCCAGGTGGCAAGCGAAGTATGCGGCGCTCGGCGACGCGCGGCTGGTTTTGATCACAGGACATCGGCGCGAGAACTTTGGCGGCGGTCTTGCGTGGTTGTGCCAGGCAATCGGTCAATTGGCGGCGCAGTTTCCAAACGTACAGTTCATTTATCCGGTTCATCTGAATCCCAACGTGCTCGGGCCGGTGCGGGCGGCGCTCTCGGGATTGCCAAACGTGCAATTGGCGCCACCGGCCCCCTATCCCGAGTTCGTGTGGCTGATGGATCGCGCCACGCTGATCCTCACGGACTCGGGCGGCATTCAGGAGGAAGCGCCCTCGCTCGGCAAGCCGGTGCTGGTGATGCGCGACAGCACCGAAAGGCCTGAAGCGCTCGCCGGCGGACTGGTCGAGCTGGTGGGCACCCGCGTGGAATTGATCGTCGAGCGCGCCAGCCGGTTGTTGTCGGGTTTGCCCCAGCGAGAGCGCCCGCCGGCGGCGAATCCGTATGGCGACGGGCATGCGGCCGGGCGGATCGTGCGGCTGATTGCCGAACGAGCCTGGACGGCCTGAAACCGCCATTCTCGCGCTTGCGAGCTTATGCTAATCTCCCGGCCCGAGCGGCTAGAAACGTGCCAAACCGTTTTCGCACGGCTGCTCAATCCCACCAGTTTTCCACCGCGATAGCGAGTAAAAGGGCGGGCCTTTGCGAGTTGCGATCGTCCACGATTGGTTCGTGACCTACGCGGGCTCCGAGCGCGTCGTGGAACAACTCCTCGCCATGTTCCCTCAGGCGGACGTGTTCAGCCTGATCGACTTCTTGCGGCCCTCGGATCGACGCTTCCTGGGCGGCAAACGGGTGACGACCAGCTTCTTGCAGCAGATGCCGCTAGCGCGCCGCTTGTACGCAGCCTATTTGCCACTGATGCCGTTGGCGATCGAGCAGTTGGACCTATCGGGCTATGACCTGGTGCTCTCGAGCAGCCATTGCGTCGCCAAAGGTGTGCTCACGGGGCCCGACCAGTTGCACATCAGCTACGTACACACGCCCATGCGTTATGCTTGGGATGCTCAGCACGAGTATCTGGCCAGTTCGCGCTTCGGGCGTGGCGTGCGTGGCTGGCTGGCGCGCTGGATGTTGCACAAGCTGCGCATCTGGGATGCGCGCACGGCGGCCGGCGTCGATTCGTTCGTGGCCAACAGCCGGTTTATCGCGCGGCGGATTTGGAAAACCTATCGGCGCACGGCCGAGGTCATCTATCCGCCGGTCGACACCGAAGCATTTGGGCTGTGTGAGCAGCGCGAGGATTACTACGTCACTGCGTCGCGGCTGGTGCCCTACAAGCGCGTCGACTTGCTGGTAGACGCCTTCGGGCGAATGCCCGACAAGCGGCTGATCGTCGTGGGCGATGGGCCGGAGCTGCGGCCGTTGCGCGCTCGGGCGGGTCGAAACGTGTCGCTGGTGGGCTATCAGGAGTTCGACTCGATGCGCGATCATGTGGCGCGGGCGCGGGCTTTCTTGTTTGCCTCGCGCGAGGATTTTGGCATCGTGCTGGTCGAGGCGCAGGCGTCCGGGACGCCGGTGATTGCTTTTGGCCAGGGCGGCGCGCTGGAAACCGTGCGCGGACTCGATGGTCCCACGCCCACCGGGCACTTCTTTCGCGACCAGACGGTCGATGCCGTGGTCGACGCCGTGCGCACCTTCGAGCACGAAAGCTATCGCATCCAGCCGGCCGAGTGCCGCACGAATGCGCTACGGTTTGGCGTGGAGCGCTTTCAACGCGAGTTCTATCGGCATACGCTGGCGCAAATCTCGGCGTTTCGCAGCCCGGCGGAATCATTACCCGAAAGCGCGTCGACCCAGCCGCTACGGGCCGCGTGAGCGGCTAGTGCTCTGTCAACGCTTGGATTTCGGATGGATGGCTCTCACGAGGAGCACTAGATATTCATTTGCGCCAAAGCAGATGCGTCTTTGGCGACGTTTCGCGTCACCCGAATGAATCGGCTTGACGCTCCACTAGCCGGCTTTGGCGCGCGGCGGGGCGGGTGCGATGGTGGGCCAGCCATGGCGGCGTTGCCAGGCTTTCTCCAAGATTTCCAGCATCGCGTCGGTGCGCCATTGCCAGGTGAACTGTCGCGCGACGCGCGTACACTGGTCCTCGTCGGGCCGCTCGCCGCGCAGCAGCCTGGCGATCGCGGCGGCGAAGTCCTGGGGCGTGCTCGCTTGCTCGTGCACGTGAGCGAACGGCTCCAGCGCCGGCACGTGGCTGACAACGACGGGCAAGCCGGCCGCGAGGTACTCGAAGAACTTCATGGGAAACATGGCCGCGGTGTAGGGATTCTCCGGGCATGGGATCGTGCCCACGTCAAAGCCGCGCAGGTAGTCCGGCAAGAGCTCGTAACGCCGCGGGCCGAGCAAGTGCACGTTCGGCAGTCGCAGTCGCTCGATCCGTGTCTCTTGCTGACCCTCGCCCACTTGCCCGATCAACACCCAATGCCAGTCGGGACGCGCTTTCGCCACGGCGGCGATCAACTCGAAGTCGACCTTGTATTCGGACACGGCGCCGACGAAGCCAATGCGCGGACCGGGAATGGCGGCCAATTCCGGCGGCACGACCGCAGGTTCTCGGGCTCGGGCAAAGTGCGCGAAGTCGGCCACGTTCGGCAGATAATGCGTCGTCTGAGGGCCGATCGCAGAGTGCCGCGCCTGCAATTGCTGGCTGGTGGTGAACACGACGTCAGCGCTGCGGACCAGTCGCTCCTCGGCCGGGGCGATGATGCCGGCCGGCAAATGCGGCGCGGCGCTAAGATCGTCCACGCAATGATAGACCAACAGCGAGCGAGCGAGCGCGTCGGCCAGCGGCAGTACCAGCGGATTGTACGTCCAGACGATTGGCCGTGCGAAGTGCAGGCGCCGGCAAAGCGAGCGGAGCCACGCGGACAACCAGCGATCGTTGACTTCGCGCGCCCAGGCGTTGTCATGCCACGGCAGCGCCAATGGCGACGCGACCCACAGGTTGTCTTGCACCTGGCGCACGGGCCGCATCGCGCGGCGCAATCGGCGCCCGATGCGCGCCAAATCGCGCCGCCCAGCCGTCGGCCGACGCAAACCCAAAGATTCAACGTACAGCACGCGAAAGCCGCGCTCGGCCAGTTGGCAGGCCACGTGTTGCTTGTTGGTCCAGAAGGGATGGTCCCAATCGGCCGTGGAAAACAGCACCACGTCGCGCGCGTTGGCTTCGTCAGGCAGCAAGGTCTTGCCCTTTCCAACGGATGCCGAGCGCCGGACCGGTCGCGTCGGTTGGCGCTTCGATCGAGAGTCGGCCGGCAGAGTCGAGAAAAAGTTCCGTAGCGTCGCGGCGTTTGAGAAAATCGAGCACTTGCACGATGTTCGCCCACCACACCCCCTGTTGACGCTGCATGTGCTCGATCAGTTGACGATGCGCCGTCACCCGCGTGGCCTCGTCGCTCCAACCGTATTGGTAACGCGAGGAGAAGGGATGATCCAAGTAGCCGAAGATCGCTCGGCCCGACACGTGCTGATCGAAGCTGGCGCAATAGACGTCCATCGAGCGTCCGTAGCGGGCGAAGCATTCGCCGTGCAGCATGCACTGGCCGCTATGCGAGACCATGGGTTGCGGCGCGAACGGCACGCGGCCGGCGCGGCCCAACAAGTACTCCGGATCGTTGGCGATGATGCCGCCCAGAAAGCCGTCGTAGCCGCTGTCGGCCAAGGCTGCCACCGCATAGGGCGGGTTCTGGTGGAAGGGAGACACGGCATAACGCACCGGAGCGGCCTCCGGCAAGTGCCGCTCGAACCATGCGCGCGACTCGCTGGCTTCGGCAAACGCTCGCTCGTAGCTGCCGCCCCAGTTCGGCTCATGGCGCACGGAGTGCGGCACGACGGAGCCGCCGGCCGAGAGCACGTCGCGCAGCAATTGAATGTCTGCAGCATCGATCGGCTGGCCGGTGAGCAGCGCCAACGAGAGCGGCACGCCGCACTCGCGATACAGGTCCACCAGCGGTCGGGCGCTTGCCACAGCTTCGTCGCAGTCGAGCCGGGCGCAGACCGCCGCCCGATAGCCGGCCGGAATCTCATTCAAGCAAGGCAAACAGGGCAAGTCATCCGCGCGATAGTCGGACAGAAACGACTCGACCACGCGCCATTCCAGGCTATCGACCGGCCCGACCGGACGATTGAACCACAGCGCGGCGCCGCGGGGCGTTTCGTATAGCGCTGCATATGCCAGCCGCCGATCGCCGGGCAGTGCCAACCGCGCCAGCGGCATGGCGGTTGCGAAGGTGACGGCCGTTTGCAGCGACCAGTCGTCACCGGACGCGGTAATGCGTCCGTAGCCCAGGTTGTTCCACTCGTCAGCGAAATCGAAGCGGCACAACGGCCGGCGGCGGTGCGGTGACAGCGTGGCAAGTGGATGGGCGGCAACGTATTCGATGCGGGCGGGCGACTCGTCGTGGTGCGACGTCGCGTCGGGGCGACAGGCAGCCCAATCAGCAGCGGGCGGCAGCGAGCCGTGCCACTGGAGCCCCAGCGTTTGTGCGACGCGCGGTCCGATGCGGCCCAGCACGACGGCCTTGCCGCCGCTGGCAAGCAGTTGCGACAGGTCGTCGGCGGTGTCTTCCGCCGGATTGATCCAAACGGCGCAGGCGCCGACATCGACTGCAGGCGACGCTGGCTGACAGGTAACCTGCGCGGCGGTGAACGAGCGAACCAGGGCTGCCGCGACAATCTGCCCCGCGAAAGAATCCATCTCGGCAAAGCGCACGACAACGCCCGGATTGCGCCCCTGGCGGGCGTTTTCAGAAATGATCGGCGTTGGCGAAATCAGCGTCATGTCGGCGCAAGCGAGGCCAATGGTATTCGCATTCCAGGCCGTCTCGTTCGACCACATAGTGTCCGGCGACGAGCTCCAGGTCATCCGGCACGCGCAAGGCCCTTCGTGGTGCCGTTGGTCTGCGCTTCCCAGGCGGCGATCGACGGCGAATCGACCAGGTGCGAGAACTTGCTACGCCAGCCACGCCGGGCCAGCCCATCGAAATCGGTGAACTCCAACCTGATGGCGTCGCCCCACCAGGATTCGATTCGTCGCGCGATCGATTCGCGGTGTCCTTGGTCGGGCACGACCAGCCGCAGCAACGACGGCCCCTCTTGCTGCACGACCTGAAACTCGTCGATGCCGCCCAGCCGATCGAGCAGATCTTGCAGATAGTGCGTGGGGTAATGATGGTCGCCGATGCGGACGATGTCGTGAACGCGCCCTACCAGTCGGCGCAAGTAGAATCCTTCGTCGGTCGCTTCCAGCTCGGCCAGGTCGCCAGTGCGATAGCGGATCAAGGGCATTGCGTCGTTGCGCACCCCCGTGAACACCAGCTCGCTGCGTCCCTCGCGCAGAGCCACTTCGGGCCAGGCGATGGTGTCGAACACCTTGAGCCGCGGCTGCGGATCGTCGAGACGTTCGTGGGCCAACACGCCAAATTCGGCATTGCCGTAGCGATCGATGGCGCGGCAACCGAACACGGATTCGATGACTTCGCGTTTTCTCGCTTCCAGCACCTCGCCGGTGGATTCGAAGATGTCGATCACGCCACGTGCGTTGACTTGCGTGTCGCGCAGACGCGTGGCCAGCGCATAGAGCGTGGACGGATGCCCTTGGATCAAGTAGGGCCGCGCGCGGCGAATCCGCCGCCAGGCGTTGTCCAGCGCCGGCGGATCGAAATGGTCGGTGAACAGATTGGTGCGGTTGAGAACGATTTCCTTGACGCGTTCCTTCAGGCGATCGCGCCAGGGAAACACTTCCGGAAAGCGGCTGGCGAGGTGCATCTCGCGCATGTGCAGTCGTTTCCCCGCCCACTCGAGGCTGACGAGATTGACCGCCGCCGTCCAATCCAGCGCCTCCTGCGAATAGTAAACGCGCGTGCTGGGGCCGGTCGAGCCGCCCGATTCGCGCATGTGCAGCCGCGCCGGATCGATTCGCTCCGACAGCAGGCGCGCCCCCTGCTCGCGAATGATATCCTTGGTGAGGTAGGGCAAATCCTGCAGGTACGCCAGATCGTCGGCCAGCTTCAGCGGATCGAAGTGGAACTGGCGGAACAGGTCGCGATAGTAGGGCACCTCGCTGCCGGCGCGTTCCAGGAGCGCGGCCATCTGCGTGCCGACCCAGTCGCGCCGCTCGGCAAAGTTGCCGTTCACCTGGCTGCGCAGCGCTTCGGCCTTGACGCGAATCTGCCGGCCCAATCGGCGCTCGGCTAACGGATACAAGACTCGCGCGCTAAAGTATCGAAGCATGGACGAATCCGTTCCTGGTTAGCACACCGCGGCGGCCAACAACAGCGTCCGCTCGTAGGCGTCCGCCAGAGCCTTGCCGGCATGGGTCCACGTGAAATTCTCCAAGACGATGCGCCGCAAACGGTCGTCGCGACGGGCCGACCATTTTCGCTGGATCGCGGCGCGCAAGCTGGCGCCGCTGGCCGGATCGACGTATTCGGCCTCCGTGCCGAAGTATTCGCGCGGCGCGCCTTCGGACGTGATGACGATCTTTGCGCCTTGCGCGGCGGCCTCCAAAGCCGCCAGCCCCGGCGTCTCCAGCAAGCTGGGCAGCACGAATACCTCACACGCGCGATAGGCCGACTTGAGCAGCGGGTCGGCGTGATCGAAGGCGCCCAAATAGCGGACGCGCGCACCGCCGGCGCGTCGCACCTCGTCCAGATAGTCCGCGTCGCGCACGTGGCCCACCAGCGCCAAGTCGAGCTCCAAAAGCGCGGCGACCTGGGCCAGCAGCCGCTGATTCTTGCGAGGCTCGATGTTGGCCACGTTCAGCAGGAAGGGGCCTGCGAAATCGAAGCGGTCGCGGAACAACTGCCCATCGACCAACTCGCCAAACTCGGCGTCGACTCCGTTGGGAATGACCGAGAACTTATCCGGGTCGACGTCGAAGGCATCGGCCAGTTGATCGCACTCGGCCTGCGAATTGGGCAACACCCGGTCGCAGCGATGCAGCAGGTCGCGGATTTCGCCCAGCGGAAACAAGGGACGGTTCTGGGGCGTCAGCCACAGTACGGGGGAAATGGCCAGCGGCAGGCCGATCCGCTTGACGTAGTCGCAGAAGTTCATCGATCCGCCCTGCACCGAGAAGTAGTGCACCAGATCGACGCGATCGAACTGCGGCCGCCAGGGATCGAACAGCAGCACGTCGACGCCCAGTGCTTCAAGCGCCTGTTTGCACTTGAGCAACTGAATCTCGCCGCCGCCCGGACAGGCGTAGGCCACCGGATACGTATTAAACAGTACGCGCACCGTATACGACCTTCTCCAAAGTGGCCCAAAACACCTGCCCGTCGGCCTGGTGGACGATTTGCTTCATGCGCTCGCGCTGCGCCGCGACGATCGATCGCTGCTTCCAGGAAGTGGTCAGCACGCTGCGCAGATCCGCGGCCATGGCATCGAACTCTTTGAAATAGGACACCCGGCCGCTGCGCCCCAGCGTTTCCAGCACGGCCTCTTCGGCGAAGGCAAACACCGGCAGGTCGAACATCATTGCCTCGACCACGGGCACGCAAAAGCCTTCGTGCTCGCTCATCGTCAGGAAGGCCGACGAAGATTGATACAACGTCTTGAGTTGCCCGTCGCTGACGTGCTCGCGAAAGTGAATGAAATCCTTGAGCGGGGCGTATTCGCTGCGCAACAGATATTGCAGGAATCCGCGGTAGCCCTCGAACGTCGAGCCGCCGACCACGACGAGCGCCGAGTCGGGATCGAGCCGGTGATAGCACTCGAACAACGCGAAGAGATCTTCCACGCGCTTGTGCGGAGCAATGCGCCCGACGTAGAGCAGCCGAGTGGCTTGTGGAGGCAAATCGATCGGCTCGGCCTCGACGTCGTGCCAGGCCTTGGGTCCGACGATTGGCGGTCCGATGGTCACCGAGGCAACCTCGGCCCCGTTGCTCTCGGAGGCCGCGGCCTGCAATACCCGGGCCGAGCTGGTGGAGTTGGCCATCAAGGCGTCGAACTGGTGCAAGTGCTTCAATTGAGCCAGTCCGTCCGTGCAATGCGCCGCGTACTCGGCGTCGTACACTTGCAAGAATCGCGCCGGAGTGATGTTGTGGAAGTAGAGGATTTTTTTCGAGGGCAACTGGGCCAGTCGCGGCAGCCAAGGCTCGAAGATCGAAAAGTTCATCAGCACGACGTCATCTTCGGCGGCCGCGGAAAACAACTCGCACGTGTGGCGAATCGTCTGTCGCAGGGCCGGGTCGAACTGGCTGGCATACAGTTGGCAGGGAATGCCGTTGGCGCGGAACAGCCGATGCAGGCTCAGCGCGAAATTACCCACCGCGTCGCGCTCGAAGGCATTCGTCGACACCAGGTGAATGGTCGACTCGCGCGGCCAGACGAACCATGGCGACGAGGCCACCCAACCGGCGGGCTGTTCCAGCCGCTCGCGCCGCTGGGCCGAAACGGCCAGCGCATCGGCGGAGTTGTACAGGTGCAGGATATCGTCGAACCGCACGGCCTCGCTGAGAACGGGGCGCAACACCACGTGCAGCGCGATGACCGGCTCGTCCAGGCCCGCATAGTCCGGATTGCGCCAGAACTCTTGCGGTGCGGCGCCGTCGAAGGTGACCGCGAAGCCGTCGGCCTCCTTCTTGACCTGCACGGTCAAGTCGCCCTTGGCGTCCAACGGCCACTTCCACCAGCCGACGTGCCCCTCGGGATGGACCGGTTTGGCCGCCGAATAGAGATCGATCACCAGGAACAACTCGTTGTCCCAGACCGACGAGTTGAATGAAAGCTTCAATTCGGCCTGCTCGCGATCGGTCAGGTCGATCCGGGACTGATCGATCATCACGTATGGCAATCGTGCCTGGGACGTTTGCTTCAGAGTGGTCATCTGGTCCATCGCCGCTTTCCTTCCTGAACGAACTCGCGCGTCATGTCCACGTACAACGAACCGTGGTTGCGCGAGGATTCAATGTGGGTGTTCTCGTGATACTCGTTGAACGTCGAAATCAGCACCATGTCGGGCGGCTCTTCCACCGAGAGCGCGAACGACAGCATGCGACGGTAGGTCGCGCCTTGCTCGCGGTCGATCGAGCGATGCGGATTGCTCTTGCGATTCGGATCGCGCAGATGCCGGTCGTCGTAGCCGGGCGACACCGCGATGATCCGCAGGTTCCGCGTGCCGGCGGCGCTGTTTTGATAGGCCTGGGTCCAGATGCGCTCCCAGTGCACCGGGGCCGACAGCTCCAACGGTGAGAACAGGCTCCAGCCGTGAAACAAGCCGAATGAATGGCCCCGCTCCTCCTTGGCCGAGTACATCCGCAGGCTGGTGGCCACCCGCACGAATCCTTCCGTGATGTCGTCGATGAAGTTCAAGAGCGGTTTGTTGCCGTCCTGCAGACCGGTCCAGAAGTAGAACAGCACGGGTTCGCCGTCGTAGTGGAAGTAGGAATCCCGCGACACGAACTGGCTGCGCACGGCTTCCACGGCCTCAGTCAGTTGCTCGCGGTTGCAATCGTAGGGACAGAGCTGAATCGCCAACTTGACCTTGGTGTCCAGACCGTCGACCACGCTGAAGATGCTCTTGGCCGCCGCCAGCTCATAGGCGTTGCAACCCTGGCGGTCGACGTGCAGGTTGAGAACCAGGAAATCGAGCTGCATTTCATCGAACTGTCGCCAGTGCGCCTCGATCGTGCTGCAACTGCTCGAGGCGTAATAGCCCAGCCGGGGCATGTCCGTGACGCCGCCGGAATGCGAGGTGTCGTTCCAATGGTTGGAACCGATGCCGTTTCCATACCAACAGTAGTACTGCGCGCCGAACAGCGTCGTGCGAACGCGGGAATCGACCCGCGGACGAGCATGATCGGCGACCCATTGGGTATGGGTTTCCTCGATGATCTCAAGCAACTCCTCGGAGGCCCGCTGCCAGGTATAGGCTTGCACGCGCTGCCGGCCGGCCTCGCCCATTTGGCGGGCGATGTCCTTGTTGTCGCGCAGGAAACGCATTTTTTCCGCTACCTGCTCCGGTTCGGCCGAGACCAACATGGCGCAACTTTCGTCGACCGTTTCGACGAAGCCGCCTTCGTTGGCGGCGATCAGTGGCTTGCCGGCGGCCATTGCCTCGAGCGCTACGATGCCGAACGGCTCTTTGACCGGCATGAACACGACGGCCAGCGCTCGGGAGAACAAGATTTTCACTTCCAGGTTCGTGAGGCCGTGCAGGAAGAACACGCGGTTCTCCAGACCCATCCCCTCGGCGACGCGGGCCAGCTTCTGCTTTTCGGGACCGCTGCCGACGACGTACAACTGCGCGTTTTCGACCAGCTTGAGCGCTTCGATGATCAGCTTGATCCGCTTGTGCGGCCAGAGCTGCCCAATCGTCAGGAAGATGTTTTCATGGGACGGCTGAAAGATGAAATCGTCGACGTTGACGCCCGGATAGACGACGTCCTTGACCGGCGTGCCATAGACGCCCTCGAGATAGCCGGCCGAGTAGCGGCTGTTGGCCACGACGCGATCGGGTTTGCCTAATTTGTCCACGAGGTCCATGGAAGATAAATAGGCCTCGTAGGTGACGTCGGCCACGCAATCGTAGTGGTACTTGGGATAGACGTGCAATTCTCGCTGCTGCGCGGCCGCCACGTCTTCCAGCGGCTGCTCGTAACGCAAGTCGTGCAAGATGCGCAACGGCTCGTGCGGAAACCACACCATCGGGTGCAAGTCGATCAGGTGCGTCGGCCAGAGGTGCGTGTGATAGATGTCGTGCTTGCCGATTTCCTGTTCCCAGATCTTGGGCAGCAGTGCCGTATTGAGCAGAATCGAATGCTGGCCTTCGAGGTAAGGCGAGAGTTTCCTCAGCTTGACGTTGCGGCCGATGCCGTGCTCGGCCAAGAGATCGGTGTTGAAGTTCGATGAATAGATGGTCAGGTCGTGCACGTCCTGCCAGCGGGCGACGCATTCGATGAGGAATCGCTCGGCGCCGCCGTACTTGGCCAGCTCGGGAATGATGACGGCCATGTCGAGCCGCTTGTCGGTGAGCGGCAGCCGCAGCGGCGCCAGGGGCAGGCAGGTCGTGTCGAGGTTGGCTTTGAGCATGGTCACTCGTGCTTCGTTCGTGCTGCGGGGGGCGCGGCAATGGGTGGTTAGGCGGCCAGGACTCGATTTCGATAACGGTCGATCACGCGTGCGGGCTCGCCGATGTCGACGAGTTGCCCCGCCACGATCAGCGCCACGCGATCGCTGATTTGCGCGAGGCTTTCCATCTCGTGGCTGACGAAGACCATCGTGGTGCCACGGTCGCGAAACTGTTGCATGCGCCGCAGGCACTTCTGGCGAAAGGCCTGGTCGCCGACGGCCAGTGCCTCGTCGACCAGCAGAATGTTGGGGTCCAGGTGCACCGCCACCGAGAAGCCCAGCCGCGAGACCATGCCCGTCGAATAGGTTCGTAAAGGCGCGTCGATGAACTCACCTAGTTCGGAGAAGGCAATGATGTCGTCGACGCGCTCGAGTACCTCGCGCCGCGTGAGACCGAGCAGGATGCCGTTGAGCACGATGTTTTCGCGGCCGTTGAGCTCGCTGTGAAAGCCGGCGCCCAGTTCCAGCAGCGGGCAAACGCGGCCCACGGTGTGGATCGTGCCGCTGGACGCCCGCAAGACTCCGGCAATCAATCCAAGCGTGGTGCTCTTGCCGGCGCCGTTGGGCCCGATGACGCTGACGCATTCGCCGGCGCGGATTTCGAAGGAAACGTCGTCGAGCGCGCGGAATGGTCGTCGCCGCCGCATGGCCCGAATCTGACTGGGCATGTGCAGGACGAGATTCTTGAAGCCCCCGGACACGGGGCTGTCCAGGTAGTAGTGCTTCGTCACGTGCTCGAAGCGTATCGCCGCGGCGCTAGACAATTTCGGCAAACCTCCACACGTTCTTGGCATACACGAAGGAACCGGCGGCCAACAACACCAAGGCCCAACACGCCGCCACGCCCAAGTGCGCCAGCGGCACGGCCGAGTGATAGAACAGGCCCTGCCAGCACAACACGATCGAGGCAAACGGGTTGACGTAAAAAATCCACTCGTACTCGGGCGGCACGCGCTCGGCCGGATAGACGATCGGCGTGGCATAGAACAGCAAGTGCATGGTGAGCGTCGCCAGCCGCTCCAAGTCGCGAAAAAACAAGTTGGCGGTGGCGATCAGCAATCCCAGGCCGAACGTCATGACCAACTGCGCCAACACCAACAGCGGCAGCATCCACAGCCATTCGAGGCGCGGCGCATGGTGGTAGTACAGCATGAAGCCGACGATCACGGGGATCGAGATGACGAAGTGGGCCGATTCATTGAGCACGCCGGCCAGCACCAGCGTAGCGCGATGGAAGCGCACTTTCTTGATCAGCGAGCTATTGCCCAGAAAGTAGAAGCTCGCGGAAGTAGCGGTGTTCGAGATCCACTGCCATGGAAACAGCCCTGCGATCAGATACAGAGCGTACTCGCGCACCGAGACGAGCTTGACGACCACGTGAAACAGCATGAAGAAGATCAGCGCCAGCAGCAGCGGGTGCATCACGCTCCAGGCATAGCCCATGAACGTGCTCTTGTAGCGCACCTTGAATTCCTTGGCCAACAGGACCAGGATCAGGTCGCGATAGTACACCAGCGTCCGGGTAGGACCGGACATGGGCAACGGCGCCGCGGTCTTCAAGGTCGCAATCCTTTGCGGGAGCATCGAGGCTGGCAGTGGCGCTGTGGAGCACGGCGTCAAAATCCATTTTCGACGTCGGGTCCGTGCTCGAATCGCGGTTGGGGGGGATGAATCTCGCGAGACCGCACCACCCCCATGGTCGAGGTTTCCATCGTGTGGCCCGCGGCCTTGCCGTAGCGGGACGACAAGCGATCAGCCGACGAGGGTCCTCGAACTGCAAACCTATACACCCGATTCGCTTAGCGCGTCAACATGGCTTTGTCGCTGGCGCGCTGTTGATAGCGATGGTAAGTGCGACCTGGCGCGCCATGAAGCTCAAGCGCCCCAGGGACTTCGCGCCGCCCGCTTATGGCAATTGCACACGGTCGCGTTAGGCCGACGGGTGGGCTAGGCCGGCAGGACTCGCTTTGCTACAGTCCCGCCCCCTCGCGGGATTCGACCCGTCCCTTGTGGCCGCGGATTGCCAGGCATCCATGAGCACCGATCACGTTTCCGCCAATCCACGTCGCAGGACGTTTTCCCAGC
>JBBDYK010000269.1:0-17459 GCA_040901665.1 Pirellulales bacterium
CAAGATGGAGCCGGCCGGACTTGGTCCCAACGAGAATAAGCACTACGGCCTGGAGCTGGCCAAACGCGGCTACGTCGTGCTGGTGCCCGACTACCCCAGCTTCGGCGACTATGAATACGACTTCAACGCCGACAACTATACCTCGGGCTCGATGAAGGGCATCTTCAACCACATGCGCGCGGTCGACCTGCTGATCGCTCGGCCGGAAGTCGACCCGGACAGAATCGGCGCCATTGGCCACTCGCTGGGGGGCCACAACGCCATGTTCGTCGGCATGTTCGACGAGCGCATCAAGGTGATCGTGTCGAGCTGCGGCTGGACGCCGTTTCATCACTACTACGGCGGCAAGCTGGAAGGTTGGACCAGCGACCGCTACGTGCCCGCCATCAAGAACGTGTACCAGCTCGACCCCGACCGCGTGCCGTTCGACATGTATGAGATCGTGGCGTCGTTCGCGCCGCGGGCGTTCTTCTCGATCTCGCCTTTGCACGACAGCAACTTCGACGTCGAGGGCGTGCAAAAGGTGATCGCCGAGGCGCAGCCGATCTACGACCTGCTGGGCGCCGGCGAGAAGCTGCAAGTGCGCTATCCCAACGCTCCCCACGACTTTCCGCCGGCGGAGCGATTCGAGGCATACGCCTTCATCGACCGGATGTTGGAGCACACGCCCACGATCGACATCCTGGCCGAGTTGCCGCGCGTGCCGGCGCACGAGCCGGCCGAGGCGTTGTCGACGTTCACGATCAATCCGGGCTTCCGACTGGAACAGGCGGCCAGCGAGCCGCTGTTGAACACGCCGGTGGCGGCGGCCTTCGACGAGAACGGCCGGCTGTATGTCGTCGAAATGCGCGACTACTCCGAGCAGGACAAGGAACGCCTCGGACAAGTGCGGCTGTTGGAAGACGTCGACGGCGACGGTCGCTTCGACCGCGGCACGATCTTCGCCGAGACGCTTTCCTGGCCCACGGCCATCGCGTGTTGGGACGGCGGCGTGTTCGTGGGCGCCGCGCCGGACCTGTACTACTTCAAGGACACCGACGGCGACGGCAAGGCCGACGAGCACCAGACCGTCTACACCGGCTTCAGCCGCTCGAACGTGCAGGGGCTCTTGAACAGCTTTCATTGGAGCCTGGACAATCGCATCCACGGCGCCACCAGCACGGGCGGCGGAGTCGTCGCTCGCCCTGACGTGCCCGACTTCAAGCCGCTGAACCTGGGGGGCCGCGATTTTTCGTTCGACCCGCGCACTTTGGAACTGCGCGCCGAGAGCGGCGGAGCGCAGCACGGCATGTCGTTCGACAACTGGGGGCGCAAGTTCGCCTGCTCCAATAGCGATCACATCCAGATGGTGATGTTCGAGGATCATTACCTGGCGCGCAATCCGGCGCTCGTGGCGCCCGGGGTGCGGGTGAGCATTGCCGCCGACGGTCCGCAAGCCGAGGTGTTTCGCACCAGCCCGATCGAAGCCTGGCGGATCGTCCGCACGCGGCTGCGCGTCACGGGCGCCGCAACCGGTCCGGTCGAAGGGGGCGGTCGCGCGGGCGGCTACTTCACCGGCGCCACCGGCACGACCATCTATCGCGGCGACGCGCTGCCTCCCGAGTACGTCGGCCAGTCGTTCACCGGCGACGTGGGCAGCAACATCGTGCACCGCAAGCGGCTGGAGCCCGACGGCGTGAGCTCGATCGCCCATCGCGCCGACGACAAGAAAGAGTTTCTCGCTTCCACCGACAACTGGTTCCGCCCGGCGCAGTTCGTCAACGGTCCGGACGGCGCGCTATATGTGATCGACGTGTACCGCGAAGTGATCGAGCATCCGGCAAGCCTGCCGCCCGAGATCAAGCAGCACATCGACCTGACCAGCGGTCGCGACCGGGGGCGGCTCTATCGCGTCGTGCCCGATGACTACAAGCAGCGTCCGCTGCCGCGACTGGGCGATGCCACGACTGCGGAGCTGGTCGCGACGCTGGCTCACCCCAACGGCTGGCATCGCGATACGGCGGCGCGGCTGTTGTTCCAGCGACAGGATCGCTCGGCCGTCGGAGCCTTGCAACAGCTTGCGGCGCAGTCCAAGTCGGCCGAGGGGCGCATGCACGCATTGTATGCGCTGGCGGGGCTCAGCGCTCTGACGCCCGAGACGCTGATGGCGCGACTGGGGGACGAGAACCCTCGGGTGCGCGAGCACGCGGTGCGATTGTCTGAAACGCTGGCCGCTGAATCGTCCGCGCTGCGCGCAAGGTTGTTCGCACTGGCCAACGATCCCGATCTTCGCGTGCGCTATCAGTTGGCGTTCTCGCTGGGCGAGCTTGACGATGCGGCTCGCTACCCGGCACTGGCGGCCATTGCCCGCGAGAACGGCGCCGATAAATGGATTCGTCTGGCCGTCTTCAGCTCGCTCGGCCACGGAGCGGGCGACGTGTTCCAATTGCTTGCGTCCGACACAACATGGCGGAGGACGGACCAGGGTAAATCGCTCCTGGGCGAATTGTCGGGCATGATCGGCCGGCAGAACGACCGCGCAGCGACGGCCAGGTTAGTGGCTGCACTCGATGCGCTGCCGGCCGACGAAAGCGATCTGGCCGTTGCTATCGTGCGCGGACTGGGCGAGGGATCGTCGGGCGGACCCGGTGCGTTGCACGCACGGCTGGCATCGCTCGAGAGCAAGAAGCCGCTAGAAATTCTGGATGACATATTGGCCAAAGCCAGGGTGCGCGCCGCCGACGACCGAGAATCGCCGGCCGCGAGGGTCGACGCGATTCGCCTGCTGGCGCTGGGAGATTTTGCCACAGGCGGACCCGTGTTGTCTCCGCTCGTCTCGAATCAACAGCCCCAGGACGTGCAGTCGGCGGCCATCAACACGCTGAGCAAATTCAGCGAGCCATCGATCGCACCGACGCTGCTGTCGGCTTGGCCGCGCCTCAGCCCGCGGTTGCGCGCCGAGGCGACCGAGGTGATTTTCGCGCGGCCCGAATCGTTGCTAGCGCTTTTCGTCGCGCTGGACGACGGCGAGCTGGCGATGTCCGACCTCGATCCCGCCCGGTTTCGCTCGCTCGAGCAGCACGCCGATGCCCGGGTTCGAGAACGGGCCGCGCCGTACCTGTCGCAAATCAAGCTGGGCCGGCGTCAGGACGTGGTCGAAGCCTATCGCGGCACCTTGACGGCCGACGGCGATTCCTCGCGGGGGCGAGCGCTATTTCAAAAGAACTGCGCCACCTGCCACCGGCTGGAAGGCGTGGGGCATGAAATCGGTCCGAACCTGGCGGCCTTCAAGACGCGCGGCGCCGAGGCCCTGCTGGTCAACATTCTCGATCCCAATCGCGAAGTGAATCCGCAGTTCGTCAATTATATCGTTGTCACCGCCGATGGCCGCTCGCTGACGGGCATCGTCGCAGCCGAGACCGCCAACAGCGTCACGCTGCGCCGCGCCGAAAATGCCACCGACACCGTGCCGCGCGACCAGATCGACGAGTTGCGCGCCAGCGGCCAGTCGATCATGCCCGAGGGGTTGGAGAAAGAGATTTCGCCGGAGGCCATGGCGGACCTGCTGGCCTATCTGCTGAACGCTCTATAACACGGGAGAATTGCCGTTGCGCACGTCGATTGCCGAACGTACTCTGTCGCGTCGCGCGTTCTGTCGTGCCGGGTTCGCCACCGGTGCCAGCCTGGCCTTGGCTGCGCGGCTGGCGCGCGCGGCGGTCGCCTTCCCACCCGGCAACTACGTCGACGTGCACACGCATCTGGGCCAAACCTGGAATAGCACCCAGCCACTCTCCGCCGGGGAACTGCTCAAGTGGATGGACAATCACGAGATTGCTCAGGCCGTGGTGTTGCCGCTGGTTTCGCCGGAATCGTCCAGCTATCCGCTGACGACCGACTATGTGTTGGCGGAAACCGCGCCGCATCGCGACCGGCTGATTCCATTTTGCTCGGTCGATCCGCGCACCAGCTATCGCGGCGGATTGAGCGGCCTGGTCGAAATGCTTAAGCGTTACGTCGATCGCGGCGCCAAGGGTTTCGGCGAGCACAAACCGGGCGTGCGCATCGACGATCCGCGCAACATGACCATCTACGCCGCTTGCGGGCAGTTGAAGTTGCCCTTGCTGTTCCATCTCGACGAGCAGCGCAACATGGACGCGCCGGGTTTGCCCGGCTTGGAAAAGGCGCTCAAGGAGTTTCCGGAGACCACGTTCATCGGGCATGGTCCGGGTTGGTGGGCGTCGATTTCCGGCGACGTTGGGCAGCAGGATTTGGGCGGCTATCCCGAGGGCAATGTGGCGCCGGGCGGCGCAATCGACCGGTTGATGGAAGCGTATCCCAACATTTACGGAGATCTGTCGGCCGGCAGCGGCGCGGGCGCCATTTCCCGCGATCTGGCGTTCGGCCGCGAGTTTCTCGCCCGTCGTGCCGATCGGCTGATGTTCGGCACGGATTTTCTGGCTCCCGGGCAGGATGTACCGCAGCTCACCTTGTTTCGCACGCTGGAACTACCGGCCGAAGTGCAGGCCAAAGTGTTTCGCGACAACGCACGTCGCTTGCTCGGGCTCGGCTAACGCGGTATCTCGCACACGCAAAGGGTGCATGCCATGTCAATTCACCGGACTTTCACGCTCGTGTTCGCGTCGGCAGCGATGCTGATCGCGGTCACTTGCAGTTGCCATGCCGCCACCTGGAAGGCCGGCGCCGCCAAAGTGAAGATCACGCCCGAACAATCGATGTGGATGGCCGGCTATGGTTCTCGCACGCAACCGGCCACCGGGTTTCTGAACGACCTGTTCGCCAAGGCCATCGTGTTAGAGGATGCCCAGGGCACGCGCGTCGCCATGATTGGGCTCGACCTGGTAGGCATCAGCCCCGACGTGGCGGAGCCCGTGCGAGAGCAACTTGCCAGCAAGTACAACCTGGCGCCGGGGAACGTGGCGATTTGCTGCTCGCACTCGCACAGCGGACCCGTGGTGGGCTTCAATCTCCGCTCGCTGCACTACGACCAGGTCGACGACAGCCAGAAACTGCTCATCGATGCGTATGCCGTCCGCTTGCAGCAGGCGATCATCGACGTCGTGGGGCAGGCAATCAGTGCCTTGGCGCCTGCGCACCTGACATTTGGAAATGGAACCGCCACGTTTGCCACCAACCGCCGCAACAATCCCGAGGCCGACGTGCCTCGCTTGCGCAGCGAGGGCAAGTTGGCCGGCCCGAGTGACCATGACGTGCCCGTGCTCAAGATCACCGATCTCGAGGGCAAGCTCACGGCCGTGCTGTTTGGCTATGCTTGTCACGCCACGGTGCTGTCCGGCTACGACTGGTCGAGCGACTACCCTGGCTTTGCTCAAAGCGACCTGGAAGCAATGCACCCGGGCTGCACGGCCGTGTTCTTCGCCGGTTGCGGAGCCGATCAGAATCCGCTGCCGCGGCGCCAGGTGGAGCTGGCCAAAAGCTACGGCGCCCAGTTGGCCGCGACGGTCGACAAGGTCCTGGGCGAGACGCTGCAACCCGTCGAGGGCGACCTGACCGCGCGCGCCACGCACATCGACCTGGCGCTGGCCAGCGTGCCCACGCGTGAGGAAGTGGAGCGCGACGCACAATCGGCGGACAAGTATGTCGCGGCCCGCGCCACGTGGTATCTGTCGCTGCTCGACGCCGGTCAGTCGCTGCCGAGCACGTATCGCTATCCGATTCAAGTGTGGCGTTTGGGAGACATGCTGACGCTGGTGACGCTGGGGGGCGAAGTGGTGGTCGATTACGCCTTGCGATTGAAGCAAGAGTTGGGGCAAGACACGACGTGGGTCGCCGGTTACGCGAACGACGTGATGGCCTACATCCCCTCGCGCCGCGTGCTGGCCGAAGGCGGCTACGAAGGGGGCGGCGCGATGGTGTACTATAGTCTGCCCTCGCCCTGGGACCCGGCGGTCGAGGAGGACATCGTGCGGGCCGTACACGTGCTCAACGCCACGCCCAAGTCGCGGTGACTTCGTTCGCTCGGCGACCGTGAATTCTTTGCCGGGGGCCGGACACAGCGGTTACAATGCGGCGCGACTCGCTGCGCGGTGCGAAGCCTCGCGGCGAAGAGTCGCATCGCTATCCGTTCTCGATTCCAAGGCGTACCATGCGCACCACGTGGAGCTTCAACTCGGCCGGGCAGATCGTCTTCGGCTCTGGCGCGGTCAATCAATTGGGCGAGATTACCCGGCGGCTTGGCCTGGAGCGCGTGCTGATCGTTACCGATGAGAGGTTGATCGCCGCAGGGGTGTGCAAGCAGATTGAAACGCCGCTGGCCGAGCAAGCGTCGCTGGAAGTGTTCGCCGGAGGCGAGCCCGAACCCTCGCTCGAGGTGGCCCAGCGCTGCGTGGCGCATGCCAGCGCGTTCAATCCCGATGGTCTCGTGGGCTTGGGCGGCGGCAGCAACATGGACCTGGCGAAAATAGCCGCGGCCGTGTTGTCTCACGGCGGCACGCCGCGCGACTACTTGGGCGAGAACAAAGTGCCGGGGCCCGTGCTGCCGCTCATCTGCGTGCCCACCACCGCAGGCACCGGCAGTGAAGTCTCAGGGGCGGGCGTGTTCACCGATCAAGAAAACAACATCAAAGTCGGCGCGATGAGCAACTACCTGCGGCCGGCCGTGGCCTTGGTCGATCCGCGATTGACACTATCCTGCCCGCGCAAGGTGACGGCCGACAGCGGCATCGACGCAATGACGCACGCCATCGAAGCATACACGGCCGTCGACTACACCGACTTTCCGCTGAAACCGGGCGAGACGGCCGTCTATCAAGGTCGCTATCCGCTGGCGGACTGCCTGGCCGAAAAAGCGATTACGTTGATCGGCGCGAATCTACGGCGCGCGGTCGAACACCCCGACGATTTGCAGGCTCGCGAAGCGATGGCGCTGGGCGCGCTGCTGGCCGGGCTGGCATTCTCCAACGCCGGCGTGGCCATGGTACACGCTTTGGAATACCCACTGGGCGGCGTGACGCACTGTTCGCACGGCGCCGGCAACGGTCTGCTGCTGCCCTATGTGATGCGCTACAACTTGCCGGTCCGGCAACAGGCGCTGGCCCGCGTGGCGCAGCTCTTGGGCGAAGACACCAGCAGTTTGACCGAGCAGCAAGCGGCGGAACGATCGATCACCTCGATCCAGCGGCTCAATCGCGCCATCGGCATCCCCGGCCGGCTGCGCGAGCTGGGCGCCACCCGGGAGCAGATTCCTGAGATGGCAGAGAAGGCGCTGACGATCGGCCGCATTGTCCGCGTCAATCCACGCGTGCCTACGCTCGGCGAGATGATCGAGTTGCTGAACGAGGCCTACTGATCCTTGCACGATTGAAACGAACGGACATTGCCATGAGCATCTCGCACAACCGTCGTGAGTTTCTCGAACGCTGCGGCCTGGCCTCGGGGCTGGTGATGGCGGGCTTCACTGGTTCGGCGCGCGGATACTGGGCGAGCGAAACGCTGAACGTCGGCTGCATCGGCACCGGTGGGCGCTGCCGGCAGTTGATGCAGGCGCTCAAGGAAGTGCCCGGAGTGCGGATCACGGCCGTCTGCGACGTCTGGGATCAGCATCTGGCAGCCGGCAAAGAGCTGGCCGCCGAGGGCGCGTTCGCCACGAAGCACCACGAAGAACTGCTGGCCCGTGCCGACGTCGACGCGGTGATCATCGGCGCGCCCGACCATCAGCACGTGCCGCTGACCGTGGCAGCCTGCGCGGCGGGGAAGGACGTCTATGTCGAGAAGCCCGTTACGCACGATCTGTCCGAAGGCGCCGCAGTGATCGAAGCTCAAAACCAGCACCAGCGCATCGTGCAGGTGGGCACGCAGCAGCGCAGCATGCCGCACTTTCAAGAAGCGTACGAAATCGTCAAGAGCGGGCAACTCGGCGACATTCACAAGGTGCATCTCACCTGGAATCGCAACACGCCGCGCTGGGCGCGCACGGCGTACGACGTCGACCCGGCAACCGTCGACTGGCCGCGCTTCCTGGGCGCTGCGCCCCAACGGCCGTTCGACGAGTACCGCTTTCGCAATTGGCGCTGGTTCTGGGATTTTGGCGGCGGCATCTTTACCGACCTGATGGTGCATCACATCGACATCGTTCACTGGTTTCTGGACGTCGATCACCCGACGACTGCGGCCTCGATTGGCGACATGTTCAATGCCAAGGACCTGTGGCAAACGCCCGACACGGTGCAAACGCTGCTCCGCTATCCCCAGCGCGAAGTGCAGGTGTACTTCGAAGGCACGTTCGCCAATGCCCGCAACGGCGAGATGTTGGAGTTCATGGGGAGCGAAGCGACGCTCTATCTGGATCGCGGCCGTTACGAAATCCACCCCGAGCGCAACAAGAAGATCGCAGCTCGCGAGCTGGTGTTGGGCAGCGGTCCGCGCGGCGCCGATTTTTACGACGTGCCCAAGGGCGAAGTGCTGCACCTGGCCAATTGGGTGGAGTGCATCCGCAGCCGCAAACGTCCGCACGCTCCGGCCGAAGCCGGCGTGAGCGCCGCCAGCGCTGCGCACCTGGCCAATCAATCGCTCAAGAGCGGCGAAATGGCGCGGTGGAAGAGCTGACGGGATTCGCGCAGCGGCGCCGCTGGCGTCTCGCCAGTGCGCTCCACCCACGCTGACAAAATGCCAATTGGACCATTTTGCGAGGCCGCTCATGCTCGCAACAGTTCGCGAGCTTTCAGGATCAACACGCTGCTCGGTCCGTGCGTGATGCGGCTGTCGAACACCATCCGCACGACCTCGTCGAACGGTGCGGAGAAGACGCGGGTCTGCTCGGTCCCTTCCAGCGCGCTGGGCCCGAACGTGAGCTGACGCGCCAGAAACAATCGCGTGGGCGAGACGACGATGGTGGTGAACGGATCGCACGCGCCCAGGTCGGTCCACTGGCCGGCCGTGATGCCCAGCTCTTCGCGCAGCTCGCGCTGGGCGGCGGCCGAGGGTTCTTCGCCTGGATCGATGCCGCCCGAGACCACTTCGATCGTGGTGCGTCCGACGCCGTAGTGAAAATCCTGGGTGAGATGGGCCACGCCCTGGTCATCCACAGCCAGCACGGAGACGCCGTTCAGCAAATGCACGATGCAGTGCGTGCCCGGCGCGCCGTCGGGACGAATCACCCGATCGCGATCGACCTGAATCCACGGATCGCGATACATCGTTTCGCGGGCGAGGATCTGCCACGGTCCGTGGCGACGAGGTAGTTCCATCGTGCTTCACACAAGGACGCGCTCGATCGAGTCAACGCAGAGGGCATTCTAGCGAGCCCTCGGTGTCAACGATACCGCAGTGAATTAGCGCCACTGCGTCGCCCGTGTTCAGCGACTTCCATCGGTTCGCCGCAATTGCACCGCGACGGACAGCCGCCTATAACTGCCGAAGCCATCATCCGCCGCATGTTTAGCGAACCCGCGATCCGCCGTGCACGAACCGCTCGAATCACGTGACGATCCCGGCTGGTTGCACTTTCCGTGGGATCGCTGGGGGCTGGTGCTCGGGCCGGCGGTGCTCGTGGCATGGCTTGCGTGGGGACCGCGCGAAGGACTCACGCCCGAAGCCCAGCGCCTGGCCGGCGTGCTGCTGTTGACCATCATCTGGTGGATCACCGAACCGATTCCCATCGCCGCCACGGGGCTCTGCGCCATCATCCTCACCGTCATCCTGGGCGCGGTGCCGGTGGAGGGCGGCAAGTTCGATCAGGCGCGCGTCGCCTTTGCCCAATTCGGCAATCCGGTTTTGTTCTTTCTGTTGGGCGGCATGTTCATCGGCCGGGCCATGACGCGGCACGGACTCGATCGGCGTCTGGCGTTGTCGATCCTGTCCACGCGCTGGGCCACGCACTCCAGCAACACGCTGTTGGCCGCCGTGGGGCTCACGACCATGGTGCTCTCGATGTGGATCTCGAACACGGCCGCCACGGCCATGATCTATCCGGTCGCGCTGGGCATGATTGCCGTGCTGGCCGCGGGCATGGGCGACGGCGCTGCTGCGTTTCCCCGCTCGCGCTACGCCACGGCCCTGCTCTTGATGATTGCCTACGCCTCGTCGGCCGGTGGAGTCGCCACGCCCATCGGCACCACCACCAATGTCGTGGCCATGGGCTACTTTCGCACCGATGAGTATTTCGGCCGGCCCATCGACTTCGGCCGTTGGAGCATCGTGGGCATTCCCATGGCGATCGCGCTGGGCGTGGGCCTGTTTGCCTGGATGCGTCTTTTGGCGCCGGCCGAAAAGCTCGATTTGCCCGCGTTGCGAAACCATTTGCGCGGCGAGCGCGCCAAGCTGGGCGCCTGGTCCATCGGCGAACGCAATACGCTGGCGGTGTTTCTTGTCGTGGTAGCGCTGTGGGTGGCGCCGTCGTTGCTGCTGCTGTTGCGGTTCGACGCTGCCAGCGAATGGCTGCGGGCGCACTTTCCCGAAGAAGTCGTGGCCATGATGGCGCCGGTGATGCTCTATTTGTTGCCCATCGATTGGCGCGCGCGGCGCTTCTCGCTCGAAGCGGACGATCTGGCCGCCATCGACTGGGGCACGATGATGCTGTTTGGCTCGGGCCTGGCGCTGGGGAATCTGATGTTTCTCACCGGCCTGGTTCACGTCATCGGGCAGAGCGCGTTCGACTGGCTCGACACCAGCAACGTCTGGGCGATCACGGCCTTGGCCATCGCCGGCGGCATCGGACTGAGCGTCTTCACCAGCAACGCCGCCACGGCCGCGGCGCTCATTCCCGTCATCGCCGCCATTTGTCGAGAGGCAAAGATCGACGCGGTGATGCCGCTGATGGCAGTCACCTTTGCCGCCAGCTTCGGCTCGGCGCTGCCGGTTTCGACGCCGCCCAACGCCATCGTGTACGGCTCGGGGCTGATTCCCGCCCGCCGCATGATCGTCGCCGGCCTTGGCTTCGACATCATCTGCTGCACCGTCATCTGGATCGTGCTGCGAATCGCCGGCGCGCTGGGCTGGACGCCGCTGGCGTGAGGAGGCGAGGACAGGCTGGAGGCTGGAGGCTGGAGGCTGGAGGAATACCAAATGGTGGCCCGTATTGCCGGACGGCGAACTGGTTCGACCGGCGCGCTGTGCGGAGCGGACGCTACGGCTTGCCTTCGCGTCCTCCAGCCTCCAGCCTGTTCCTCAAGCTACCCGGGCGTTGACGCGCCACAACAGCGGGCCGGACTGATGACCGGAGACGTGGCCGCCCGAGGCCTTGTAGGCCAACTGCACGTCGATGTTCTCCCACAGCACCAGCCGCTCGTCGATGCGGGTCATGGCGCGGATGTCGCCATCCTGCGAGACCACCAGGCCCAGCGAGCCGGGCTTGTCGTAGCAATAGCGCATCATGGCCCGGTGCCGCGTGCCATATTGCGTCAGCTCCGAAGGGCGCGACCGCTTGGGGTCGGCGTGCGAATCGCGGGCAACGTGAATGTCTGACAGCAGATTGTCGGTGCGCACCTCGACGCCAAAGCCGTGTACGACCATGCGTTCGTCCAGCAGCACGAAGCCGTCGACGCACGACAGCGACGCGATGAAGCGAATGGCCCCCAGGACTTCGTTCTTGTGCTCGGCCATCTCGCGTTCGACGCCGCCATAGGGGACCACCGAATGCGCCTCGCCGGGCACGAGACTCGACGCGCCGCCGTGATGGCGGGCCTGGTTTTCCACCATTGCCCTGAGAGCGCGCAACAACCGGTCGTAACGGATGCTGTATTTGACGTTCAGGCCGTCGAGCGACATTTGCGGCGTGATCAACAGCCCGCCGCCGTGTCGATAGTGACGCACGTTCATCAGGATGCGGCAGATCGAGTTGATCCAGCGCATCAGCAGCTCGCGTTCCAGCGCCATGCCCACCGGATCGCTGGCGGGCGGACCGTCGCCGTGCAAGTAGCTGCGCAAGTAGCCGACCAACAGATCGTGCACCGGGCCCGACCACAGCACGTCGTGATACTCTTCGACCAGCGTGTTTTGCTCGAGGCTGCCGATCAGCTCGTCGTTGCGATAGACCGAGATATTGCCCACGCCGGTGATCGTTGCCTGAAAGAGGCCCGGCCGCTGGAGCATGCCGCGCGCGTCGAGCGTGATGTGGTCGCTGTGGCGGGGCTCCTGGTCGACCATGCCCCAGATGAACAGCTTGTTCCGCCGGTCGCGATAGACGGCCAGCGACGAGACGGCCGGATCGGCCGCCCGAGCCAGCTTCGCCAGCGTGCGCACCTCGAACGGCAGCGGACGATCGAACGGCACCACGCTCCAGGCGTCGGCCGGCCGCCGCTCGGCCAACTCGCCGTGCAGTCCGTCGGGATCGACGAAGTTCACGGTGCAATGGACCGCTCGGCCCTCATCGGTCTTCAAGCTGGCGAAGTACAGCGTCTCGAGCAAGCGGGTCAGCACGGCCTCGGCAGGCGCAAAATGCCCATCGCTGGCCAGCCGCAAAGCCACCAGCTTCGCCAGGTGCGAAGGATACTGCGTTGTCCGATCGCCGCTCGACATAGCCATCCAAACCGAGTGCTAGCACGGAACGCCCAGGGACGGGGAGCGGGACTATCGGGAATTGCCCTGCTGGCGTCAAGGGGAGTGTGGCGGGGGGAGGAAGCAGGCCAGAGGCGAGAGGCGAGAGGCGAGAGGCGAGAGGCTGGAGGCTGGAGGTGGGACGACGAAGGACGAGGCTGTTGGACGTAGGAAGCGACACACGACGCATTCGGGAGGGCGAGGCTCCGGCCGAGCCAGATGGGCGAATCGACGGTTGGATTTTTAAATCAAGGCCGTAGCCGCCAGCGAGGAAGACTGGCCGGTCAATGGGCATTACGCATCACGTCGGCGCCTCTTGTGCCTGCGGCACCCAGACGCACAAGTGCGACTGGGCCACCCGCCGAGGACGCGTTCTCCTGGGCGTCCGCAGGCCAAGGCGGGCAAAGGCGCCCTGGCCAGTTGGCGTGCTGGAGAGGGTCGGACACGCCGCGACCTGCTGAGATACAATGACGGCATGCGGTTCCCGTTCAACATTGCTCGACTCATGCGTGCGACGGCGTTTGCCGCTGTTGCGGTGTGGGCGATGATGCACGCATGGAACGCGATTGAGGAAACGGGGAGGTTTTCAATTGCCATACCACCGTTGCTCCTTTGCAGTGCCGCACTCGGCAGCGCGATCGGCGCTTTGTTCGGAAAAGCATTACTTGGTTTCGTCGGTGGTTTGCTTCTGGTGTACACAGCCGTAATGGTGAGTGCTTTCATGTCGCTAGTCGTTTGAGGGTGAACGGCTTGGCGCTGCTCGGAGTGAAACAAACGGTATGAAATCCCACACCGAGTATCTCACCTTCAACATTTCTGCACGGATGGGCTTCGAAAACATCACGCCGACCGTGGAAGCCATCGTTCGCAAGAGCGGCGTTCAGGACGGTCTTGTGCTCTGCAACGCGATGCACATCACCGCGTCGGTGTTCATCAACGACGATGAGCCGGGGTTGCTGGCGGACTATGAGAAGTGGCTGGAGGAGTTGGCTCCGTTCGATCCTTCGCCCGAGCGATACAAGCACAACCGCACCGGCGAGGACAATGCCGACGCCCATCACAAGCGCCAGTTGATGGGCCGCAAGGTCGTCGTGGCGATCACCAACGGCAAACTCGACTTCGGTCCCTGGGAGCAGATCTTCTACGGCGAATTCGACGGACGACGGCCCAAGCGCGTGCTGGTGAAGGTGATTGGGGAGTGAGGAGGCGCTGCTGGACGCAAGCGAGTTTCGGACGAACTACACCGCGATTGGCTATCCACAATTACGACGCGCCATTGATTCTGTGAGTGACGACTCGCGGTGAGACGCTGAGAATACTTGTAGCAATCCGGCCAAACTCTGCTTACAATGCGGTGGGCCAAAACGGAGCCGTGCAGGGCAGGTAGGCGCGGCTCACCGGAACGGGAGAGACGCTAATGTTTTACGCTGAGTCTGCGTGGCTTCGTCGTTATTGTACCCGCTTTTCTTTTTGCTTTGCGATTGCCGTCTTGCTCTTCGTGCCAACGGTGACCCAAGCCACGGTCACCATCATCGGCGGCAACCACGGCCCCTTTGCACTGAATTCTGGTCCGCACGTGATCGAAATCATGATCAGCGCGAACGCGGGGGAAGGGATCAGTGCGATCGACTTCGGCTTCAAAATCAACAATCGTATCGGTCCCGCGCCACTGGTTACTG
This sequence comes from Pirellulales bacterium, assembly GCA_040901665.1. Taxonomy (GTDB): domain Bacteria; phylum Planctomycetota; class Planctomycetia; order Pirellulales; family PALSA-1355; genus JTS-RE94. The sequence goes on from JBBDYK010000269.1 coordinate 14,169, forward strand.
GGATCGACCTAAATGGAGCCACTGATGCATCGTTGGGAACTCCGCTGCCTGGCGGCGCTACGCTCTTCGACAATGCGACCATGCCAAGCCAACTTTTTCCATTCCCGGCGAGCTACAGCCCCCCGGGACTCTTGATAGCTGAATCTGTGCTTTTCGTCGGCGATGCGATCGCTCCGATCGGCGAGAATTCGCTCCTGGCAAAGGTACGGATTGATTTGACGGGTGTTCCGGCCGGTGTATATCCGTTGTCATTCGACATTGCGAACGATATAGTCCCCGTGATTATATTTAATGGAGTGACTTCCCCATATGCACCGGAGTGGGTCGACGGCACGATCACGGTCGTTCCGGAGCCATCAGCGTGGCTGATGGCGACGCTGGGCATTGGCGGCATTATCGCCGTTCGTCGTCGTGTAATTCGCAATTGATCGTGTCGTGAGTCGGGCAGGCCGGTGGCTCGGCGGGAGCCTCGCCCTCCCGTCTTTATATCCAGCAGCGACGTCGACTTCGTTGTATTATTCCGGCGGCCCCAAAAAGGGCCGCCGGACTCTTTTGCCAGCGGTTCGATGTGGCTTAACGAATGGACCGCTGGCCGCTGGCTTGGCGGGAGCCTCGCCCTCCCGTCTTTGTATTCGTCCTCCCGCCTCCAGCCTCCAGCCTCCAGCCTGATTCCCCTACGACGTGATCCCCTTGGTCAGCAGCATGAACGCGGTTTCCAGGTTCATTTCTTCTTCCTTGAACAGGCTGAGCTGGAAGCCGTTCTTGACCAGCAGTGTCGCCAGGGGGCTGTAGTCGGTGACGTCGGCCACCAGCGTCACGATCAGCAGTGGGCCGCGGGTTTCCACCGTGTCGACGCTGGGATGTTCCGTGAGTAGCTCGGCCGCGCCGTTGGTCTTGCCGACGACGGAAACGTTCAGCACCGTGCGCCGGCGCACCAGCCGCATCACTGCGGCGACGTCGGTGTTGACGATCAACTCGCCCCGTTCGATGATGCCGATCTTGTTGCAGATGTCGGCCAGCTCGGGCAGGATGTGGCTGGAAACCATGATCGTCTTGCCCGTGTCGCGCAGCCGCTTGAGCAGCCCGCGAATTTCGATGCGCGCGCGAGGGTCGAGGCCACTGGCCGGCTCGTCGAGCAAGAGCACCTGCGGATCGTGCAAGAGCACGCGGGCCAGCCCCAGCCGTTGCGTCATGCCGCGCGAGAGGCTGGTGACCAGCGCTTCGCGCTTATAGCCCAGTTCGACCAGGTCGAGCACTTCGTCGCAAATCTTGCGACGCGCGGCGCCGCGGATGCGATAGGCGGCGGCGAAGAACTCCAGGTACTCAATCACTTTCATGTCGTCGTACACGCCGAAGAAGTCGGGCATGTAGCCGATCACACGGCGGATGTCGCGCGGGTGGGTATAGATCGAATAGCCGCAAACATAGGCCTCGCCCCAGGTGGGATTGAGCAGCGTGGCCAGGATCTTCATGGTGGTGGTCTTGCCGGCGCCGTTGGGCCCGATGAAGCCGAACACGTCCCCCTTCTGCAAGTCGAGCTCGAGCGACTTGACGGCAAACAACTCGCCGTACTTCATGGTCAGGTCGTGGGCTTGAATCACGCGTGCATCCTCTGACAGGTTCGGGGCGGCGCGGCGATGGCCGCGGAGACATCATTGCTCGGTCGGTCGCGCCACGGGAAATACGAATCGAAAGAACGTCCAGCGCTGGCCCTGGGCATCGTCGAGCGGCTGGCCGTCGCAGATCAAGCGCGTGGCGCTGATGGGCTGCCGGCCAATGAGAATGGCGCGGCCGTCGCGCACCAGCGAGCTTAGGTCGACGAATTCCTGGTACGTGCCATCCAGCCCTGTGTAGGCGCGGCCTCCGGCCAATTGGTGGCAGCTCATCACTTCGACGATGCGCGGCACGTCAAACGAAGACTGGTCATAGGCCGGCGAAAAATCGCGATCGCCGCGCACCGTCACCTGCCGCAAGTAGGTTTCGACCGTTTGTGGATCGATCTCATTGCCGACGTCGATGCGTTGACCCGGCTCGAGCTTGTGGAGCGGATAGGCCCAGGTGTCGTAGATCAACACGGCGTTCTCCAGCGGCGCAGCGAGGCGGCTTTCGATCGTGCCGGCCAGCCGCCCTTCGTCGGTCAGTTGCGCGTCGATGGGCGGCGATGCGTCGGCCCACCAGCGGCCCACGAACGGCCGCGTGGACCAGACGGCGATTGGCACGCCGTGGAGCGCATCGAGCCGGGGCGAGAAATCGTACGGCACGGTGAACATCGGCATGCTGGCCGAGGCGGGATTCATGCCGCCGAAGCCTTCCCCCGGCAGCCCCATCCAAGAGAACAGCGAGCGGGGCGCACCGAGGCCGGCTGCGGCGCCGGCCGGATCGAGCGACAGATCGTAGCCCTCGCTGGCGGGGCTGAACAAGTTCGCCCAGCTCGTCCCGCGCACCAATCGCGACTCGGCGTCGAAGTCGACCAGATCGACGCGATTGGCGCGCAGCTCGTTTCCCTTGAGGGCATAGGCCAGCAAGTACGCGCCGCCGCTAAAGGCCAGCACCGTCAAGGCAAACGTGATCCAAGTGGCCTCCATGCGGCCGAACCAACGTCTGACGATGAAATAGTCCAACGGTCCGATGCAGGCGATGTAAACCACGGCCAATAACGCCACCAGCCAAAACGGCACCAGCCGCACGCCGGCAAACTGATCGAGCGCGCCGCGCAGTTGTCCGGACAAGTCGACGAAGCCCAGCGTGCTGACCTGTCCGCCCACGGTCTCGTCGGTCTTCTTCGTGCCGAAGGCGTTGCGGCCCAGCAATTGATCGACCAGCGATAGCCGGCCCGGCCACGTCGCCAGCGGCGGCCGCTCCAAATCGAACGCGGCAAACACGACCTCGCCAAATCCGTGTGGCGAGCGAACGACCAGCGGCAAGTTACCGGGGCCCGTGCCCGCATAGGCAACGACCTTACCCCGCGCGTCGGCAAGGCGCGCAACGTCCAGCAGGAAGCGACCGGCCGGACCATCGATGGGATCGGAGGAATTGGCAAAGGCTTCGAGCGACCCGCTGGGCACGCGTGCCACAACTTCGGTGAACGTTCCGGGCGCGAGTCGTGCCAGTGGCGAACCGGCGGCCAGCACTTGCTCGGCATGGCGCCCCGCGCTCAAGACCAACGTGCCTCCCATGCGCACCCATTGGTCGAGGGCAGCTAATTGCGGCGAGTCGTTGGTCAATCGCGGATCGACCTGGTCCGCGCCGGTGGCCAGCATGACCGCGTCGACTCCCTCCAGGCCCCACCAT
>JBBDYK010000270.1:0-17278 GCA_040901665.1 Pirellulales bacterium
GAAGTCTCGACGTACGTGGCGCCGGCCGGCAGCGGCTTGCTGAATCGCGGCGCGCAGCGGTATCAGATTCTGGTGCCCAGCTACACCGTGATGTTCGCCTACTTTCTGGTGCTGACGGTGGGTTGGCTGTTCGTGGCGGAGAAACGGCAGGGAACGCTCAAGCGGCTGCGGGCGGCGCCGCTGTCTCGCGCGCAAATCCTGGTCGGCAAGCTGCTGCCCTGTCTGTTTCTGTCGGTCGCGCAGGGATTGTTTTTGCTGATTGCGGGGAAGCTGATCTTCGGCATGAGCTGGGGCGCCGAGCCGTGGTGGCTGGTGCTGGTGGTGATTTGCACGTCGCTGTCGGCGATGGGACTGGCGCTGTTGGTGGCGGCGCTGGCGCAAACCGAGGCGCAAGTGGCAATTTATGGCACGCTGCTGGTGCTGGTGCTGGCCGGCTTGAGCGGCTGCCTGATGGGTGACCGGGAAATGATGCCCGAGAACATGCAGCGGCTGAGCCTGATCACGCCGCACGCCTGGGCGCTAGTGGCGTACAAGCAATTGCTGGCCAATCCGGCCGCGCCCAACGTGGGACTGGTATTGCAATCGTGCGCCGTGCTGACCGGCTTCGGCGCCGGGTTCTTGATGCTGGCCTGGGCAATGCTGCGGTTGGATGACGCGACGTGAGGTCGATCGACCGTCTCTAGCAAATGTTGCCAGCTGGGCGCTTTCGGGAGGCGATTGAGTCGTCGGCGCGACTAACTGAGCGCCGCCAGTGGCACCCGATCATCAAGCGCCCACATCCACGTAGTGCTCCACCTCCGGGAACGGATCGTAGTAGTGGTGCAGCAGCGCCTTCCACTGCTGGTACTCTGGCGAACCGCGAAATCCGACGGTGTGATCTTCGAGCGTCCGCCATTCGACCAGCAGGATGTACCGGGAGGGCTTTTCGAGACAGCGCTTGAGGTCGTGACGGATGTAACCCGGCATGGATGCAATGATCGGTTCCGCCTGGCGAAAGGACGCTTGAAACTCCAACTCGCGTCCGCACACCACGTCGAGTATAGCGACCTCTAAGATCATCGAAAGTTGCCAGAGACTGGTTGTTTCCGCCCGACGAATTCGCCTGCGCTGGCGCTCGTTAGCAAAGCCGCCGCCGATTCCGCGCCAGGCACGCGCCCAGCGACACTACCGCCGATAGACACATGGCCCAGGTCGATGGTTCGGGCACGACGTGAATGGTGAACCAGTCTTGCATGGCGTTGCGGTCGGCCGCGTTGATCTGAAATGGCAGGGCGCCGCCGGTGATCGACGGCGCGGACAGCGCGATCGTGGGCGGCGGGTCGATGATTCCGCTGCCGAAGACTTCAACGTTGAACGACACACCGAATGAACGGCTGCTCTGCCCGCTTCCGGCTAACTGGGGCAGGAACGAAACGTCGTACGTGCCCGGCTCGGCAAGGTTCAGCTCCAGATTTCGTATTTGACCACCGCTTGTGAAAGCGACCGACTGCGATCCGGACAGGCCCGTATCGCGATTGCGATAAATGACCGACCCGCCAAGATTGTTGAATCGGACGGTGGTGTCGGCGGTCATGCTCGGCAACACAGTCGCTTCCAGGACGAACGGGATCCCCAGACCAGGTATGAACGCATCCAACGTGCCCGTGTCGTTGCCGCTGAGCGTGCTGCCAATGATCCCTAGTCCGCTCGCCTGATTGTCCACGGACATTCCGATGCCAAGGCTGACCAGCGGCTGCGAGCGGTTAAATGGGTTGATGCCCAGCCCGGCCGTGGCGGAGCCGCCAAAGACTTCACGGAATGAAGCACTAACCGACGACAGACTCATTTGGATGCTCGCCGTGCCGGGCGCGGCCAGCTCGGGATCGTACGAAACATTGACGCGAGAATGATGCGATACGGAGAGCTGCGACGTGAGCGGCGAGATGACTTTGTAATAGGGGTGGGGAAAGGCAGACGCGGGGCCGCTTTCCAACACCAGCGAACCGACGTTCGCGCGCGAATAGCTAAATCGAACGTCCTGTGTGATCGTCTCTGCCGAAGCGTTCGGCACCAACAGCAACATGGACAGGACAAGCAAATGGCGTTTCATGATCTCGATCTCCCCAGGACAAGTGCGGTGGTGAACCCGGTCTCACCGAGACGGGTTAGAGTTGCTTCACCCCCTCATTTGCGCGCCGGACGAGATCGTTACACTTGCACGAGATTTTTTCGCGCAGAAACGCACCGCAGGGTTGACCGGTGACGACGCAGCGACACCACCTGCAGCGCACAAGATACTTGGCAACATAGAGTTAAGGCGAGGGAGCGTCGATTAGCTCGATCCGCAGATCATCGAGCCAGACATCGCCCGCGCCGGCCGATACGATGCGAACCGTGATCGATCGCAGCGCGCCGCCAAGGGTTTTCGTGTCGGCGACGGGCACCGTGAAATCGCCGTGACAGCGCTTCCAGTCATAGCTTCCCCCTGGAACCGCCACGACCGCCGTGTCGCCCAATTCATCCACGCTGATGCGGATTGCGCCGGGCGCCAGCGTTTCGGCGGATGCCCACAACGTCAGCCGATACGCAGCGCCCGCAGTGGCGGGAAGTGTCTGCGACGTGGTCCCGTAGTCTGCCGATTCGCCGGCGGCCGGGTTGTGGATATGTAGCGACACGTCTCCGCCGTGGCGCCGATCGTGGTCCATGGAGGCGGTTGCCCGAGATGTGCCGCGCGCCCACCAGATGGGGCCGCCGGCGGCCGAATTGCCCCAGTACTTCGACAGGCTAAGTTCGAAGCCGCCGTTGCACAGCGGCAACGACCGGCAGACTCGCTGCGTGTCGCCGTCGATCAACCGGCTGGTCAAATCAGGCGCCGATTGGTCTGCAACGTCTAAGACCGGCTGGGCCTTGAGCGCGACGGCCAGGGTGACGAGGTCTTCGGTGTCGCACGATGGTTGCCACTCGATGGCATTTTGCAGCGCGCGAGCGGCATCGGCGAATCGCGCCAAGTGAAGCAACGTGCGGCAGCGCCCCAATTCGGCCGCGGCGTGATGCTCATCAGTAGTCGCCACCTCTTGCGCGCCATCAAATGCCGCAAGTGCCAAATCATGCTCTTGACGGATGGTCCGGCAGTTCGCGATACCAAACGCGGCCCAGATGTCGCGAGAGTCATTTGTTCTGGCGCGCTCGAAATCTTCCAGCGCGCGATCGTACTCGTTTTGCTCGAAATAAATCATGCCGCGCACCGACCAGGCGACATTGGGAGGCGGGACTCTCGCCAGCGCGCGATTGGCATAGTCCAGCGCTTGCTGCAAGTCGCTTTGATCGCTCGACAGGTGCGCGGCGGCCAGCAGCACCTCGAAAAGCGCCTCGTCCTGCGCCTGGCTGAGCGTGCGCTCGGCCCAGTCGATCGCCTCGGGAATCGCGCGAATCTGTTCGGCTTCGACGGGCCTCAAGTCGGTCGTGCCGCCGAAATCGCGGTCCAACCGTATGGCCTGCAAATAGGCCGCGGCCGCCTTTTCGATCTGGCCGGTCTCTTGGATCGCGTGCCCTTCGTACCAGTAGAGCCAAGGGTTGTTCGGTTCCAAATCACGCGCATGCTGGGCGTCGCGAACGGCCAGGTCGCGCAGTTGGGCGACTCGCGCACTCGCATCGGCATCCGCCGACGCGGCCAAGGCGGCCGCCTCGCGCCAATAGGCGACCGACCGCTCGGCATAGCCAAAGGGCTGTTGTGGATTCAGCGCGATGCACCGGCCCAGCGCTTGCCGCGCATCGGCGAAGCGCAGCCAGGCAGTCGACTCGTCGGCCTCGAGCGCGCGCTGCGCCCGGGTCATTTCCACGAAGCCCAGGAACAGGTGCGTCCAATAGTGGTCGGGCGCCAACTCCGATGCCAAACGGAACGCATCGGCGGCGTTGACCAGCGCATCGGGGTTGCCTCGATATCCTTTGAAGGGAAACTGCGGACTATCGGACGCGACCACGTTGAGCATGCCGATTGAGTAGGCGTCAACGGCATTGTGCGGCTCCGACAGGCCCTGCGGCGAAACGACACTGGGAATTCCCAAGCGCAAGCCCGCCATGCCGGCGATCCAGCGGTTGGCTTCCGACGGCCGAAACTGCTGCACGAGCCGGTTGGCCGCCAGTGCCGCCTGCGCCTCGGGGCGCCCGTATTGGCCGACCAGCGCCGCCAGCGGCGAGCCCGCGTGGCGAGTCATCTGCTGTTGGATCGCCGTCGCATACAGGCTCGTGATCTTGGTGAGTTCCCGATAAACTTCCCACCTGAGTGCGTCGATCTGCTCGGGCGTGAGATCGTCGATCGGCAGGTGGTCCCACCAATCGCCGTATCCAAGCACGTCGAGCGACCCTAGCGCCGCCTGTGACAACGTCAGTGCCTCGGGATGACGGCCGCGATACACCAACTCATCCGATCGATGGGAGAGTCGTTGAAACTCCACGATGCGGTGCGTGCGGTCGTGCCGGGCGGCGAGCTGGCCGCGCTGTTGGTCGAGCCGAGGTACTTCCTGCAGGGACTGTACGGCGTTGTCGAGAATACCCGACGCTGACGCGTAGCGCCCAGCGCGCATCTCGGTCAGCGCGAAGTCGCTCGCCGCCGTGGCAGAAGTCTCCAACTCCGCCAGCCGCGCGCGGGCCTGCGCATCGAGTTCGAGCTGAGCCGCGTACCGCTGCCGCTCGAAATAGGCCAAGGCCGCCGCGCCGGCGACGGCGCCCAAAAGCAACAGCACGCTGGCCACGCCAAGCGCGGCCACGCGGGCCTGATGATGGCGCGACCAGCGCGCCAGCCGGGCCATCCACGACTGTCGATAGGCCGCCACCGGCTCGTCGGCCAGCCAGCGTCGCAAATCGTGGCCCATCTCGGCAGCCGAAGCATACCGATCGATCGGGACACGCATCATCGCCTTGGCGCAAATGGCCTCCAGCGGCTTGGGGACCGACGGCCGCACCGCGCGCGGCGTTGGAAACTCGGCCCGCGCTGCGCGCGCGACGACTTGCGCGACGTCGCTGCCGATATACGGCGGTTGCCCGGTGAGCAAGTGATAGAGCGTTGCGCCCAAGTTGAACACGTCGCTGGCCACGCCCTGCTCGTCGATTCGCCCCGCGGCCTGCTCGGGACTCATGTACTGCGGCGTGCCCACGGCGCGGCCGAATTGGGTCGGCGCAGAGCCGTCCTCGACTGCGACCTGCTGTCGCTCGCCGTCGTGGCACGATGCGTCGTCGATCCGCTTGGCTAGCCCCCAATCGACCACGACCGTTTCGCCATACGGTCCGAGCATGACGTTGGCGGGCTTCAAATCGCGATGGATCACGCCGCGGCTGTGGGCATACTCCACGGTGTTGCAAACGTCGACGAAGCGCTGCAACAACGTATTGAACCTAACGCGATCGGCCGCGGCCGCGGGTTGCTGATCGTACGCGTCGATGGCCTGCTCCAGGCTGTCGCCCGCGATGAATCGCATGGCATAGTAGGGCCGCTTGTCGTCGGAAAACCCGAGGGCATAGACGGGCACGATGCCGGGATGCTCCAGACGCCCGGTAATCTTGGCTTCCTGCAAGAAGCGGGCACGCGAGTCCGCGTCGTCGGCCCACAGGCGGCGGATGCGTTTGACGGCCACTTCGCGGTTGAGTTGCAGATCGGTGGCCCGCAACACCTCTCCCAACCCGCCGGTCGCATGATGCTGGCCGATTTCGAATCGACACGCATCGGCCGGAGCAACCGCGCCGTCGTGGGGTCGATGAGGACGCGGCTGCGATCCGGCCGCGACCGAGTCACTCCGTTTGGAGCCGGAGTTCGCCAGCGCTTCGCGGAGTGAATTGGCGGCATCGACGCCGTCCCAAGCGGGCGCCGTATCGGCCTGTGCGAACGAGGCGAGCAATGCTTCGACCTCTGCTGCGGCCAGCGCGCCCTGCTCTGAAAGTATCGCAAACAGCGCGGACTGCGGCCGCGCGGTCCAGGCATCGAGCGCCGTCAACAGTGCGTCTCGCGACAGCCGCCCGTCTTCGACGGCCACCATCGCCAACAGCACTTGTTCGCGTTCGCTGGGAGATTCCATCGAAAGGCACTCGCGCGCAGAGGACCAAACGTCGGACCTCGTAGGTTGGCATCGGCCCTTATGGTAACATAACGGCGATCTGACGGCCGAATACCAGACATGGCGCGCTTTTTCCGTGCGCTCGACCCACCATGAGCGAGCATCCCAGCTATCCGGACGATCCACACCGTCTGAGCCAGATTACAACGCTATGGTCGGTCGTGCATCGCGCTCACGGCAGCGAAACCGCCGATGCGCAGCTCGCCAAGCAGCAGCTCCTCGAGCTTTACGGCACGGCCATCCGCCGCTACCTGACGGGCGCGCTGCGCGACGAGGCCGCCGCCGAGGATGTCTACCAAAACTTTGCCGTGCAGTTTCTGCAAGGTCGTTTGGCCTCGGCCGATCGCGAGCGTGGCAGGTTCAGGAGCTTTCTCAAGACGGCGCTGTCTCGCACCGTTGCCGAGCATCATCGCAAGCGGGGCCGCGACCGCCTGGCGCAGCACGAAGACCAGGCATTCGACCTCGTCGCCGTCGAAGCCGAGCAGGAGGCATTCGACAACAGTTGGCGCAGCACGTTGTTGGCGCGTGCCTGGGACGCGCTGGGCGAATCGGAGCGCGCGTCCGGTCGGCCGCTGTTCAGCGTGTTGCGCGCACGCGTCGAGAAGCCGGACGCAACATCGACCGACCTGGCCGGCGAGCTTTCGAAGTCACTCGAGCGCACGCTGACCAGCACGCACTTCCGCGTCTGGCTGCACCGTGCCCGGGAAAGCTTCGCCAAACTGCTGATCGGCAAGATCAGTCAATCGCTCGAGACGGCCGATCGCGATTCGATCGAGCGGGAGCTTTCCGAACTGCGGCTGCTGGATTACTGCCGGCCGGCGCTCGATCGCTACGAGTTCGACTGACGCATTGAGCGATGGGTGAGCCGGCAATCGTCCTACTCTTCCAGGGCCGCCAGCGCTTTGGCCGGGACGTCCGACTTGGGCATTTGCTTTTGCATCTGGCGATAGAAGTGCTTCAGGTCGTCTTTCAGCCCGGCGTTGGCCAACGGCTTCAGACCATCAAATCGACAGGGACTTACGTTCGCCGCCACGCCCCACAGCCGCATCGCGTCCTCCTTGGCGCCTGCCTTGGCGGCGGCCAGCGCCAGTCGCGAGTACCACCGGGGCACTTCCAACGGTCCAAGCTGTTTGCCTTCGTCTGGAAAGTGCTCCTCGGCATTTTTCCAATCGCCGGTGTCCAGGTAGGACTCGAACAATGTGAACTCGGCGCGCTCCTTAAGTTCCGCGTCGTCCGCGTTCTCGACGGCCCACTCGAGCAGCGGAATCGAGCGCTTTGGGAAGCCCATGCGGTTCATGATCCAGCCCACCGTGTTGGCGCGCGTGGGATCCTTGCCGACTGCCGCCCTCTCGGCGCGGCTGAGTTGCTTGTCGAGATTGGCGCCGGCGCGCCTCCCTTTGGTTGCACCAAAGGGGTCGACATCGCCGCGGTCCAGCGCCGGATCGCCGGCGACGTTTTCCAGCATACGCCACAACAGGCCTTCCTCCGCATATTCCCAGCGGGGGCGGTTTTCCAGCCAGCGCCACAGAACTTCGTCGTCGGCGGAAACGTGTTTTTCGAAATCGAACGTCAGCCGGTGCACAGCCTGCTGCGTCGATGCGGCAAGCGCGGGCGCTTGCTCGATTTCTTTTCGCACCAGCGTCACGGCTTCGTCCGTCCGCTTCTCGCTTATGAGAAACTGGACATATTCTCGCAACAGCATACTGCGCCAGTCTACGCGGCGGCCCACCGGCCGCTCGGGTTCCGGCGGCAGTTGGGGTCTGGTCAACTCCAGGCCCTTGACCAGTGCCTGCTCCTCCTCAGTGGGTTCACCGCGGCCGCGATAGTAGTGGGCTCGTTCTTGCCAGTACTGGGGATCGTGCTCGGAGAGCTGTTCCTTCGCCTTGATGCGGCCCTCGATGACGCGTACTCCGCTGGCCGCTTGCGTCTCGCCCGCAAACAGGGCATTGTTGCCGAGCTGATGCTTTTCGCGCAAATCGGCCGCTGCCACCATCCACTGCTGCGCCTGGTCGTTCTCGTTCAGCCGCAACAGGCACTGGGCCATTGCTTCGCGCGTGCGCACCGCAAACATGGCGCGCAAGGTAGCCTCTGTCACCAGCGACGCACACATCATGCGGAGCTCTCTGATCTCACCCCCGGTTAGTGGGATGTCAATGGCCTGCTTGTAGAATGCGATGGCCGTTTGCCATTGCTCCAATTCCATGAGCAGCGCCGCGATTCTGTCCGCTTGGGTTGCCAGCGCCGGCTTGAGGCCATCTGCCATCCACGTTACGTCCGGCTTCTTGTCAGCCGGACGCAGGGCATTAGCCAGCGCATCGAGAAACTCAATGGCGCCCTTGATGTCTTGCGGGTTGGCGTGGACGCGATTCGACCAATCATTCGCCAGCGCGTCACCGCGGCCGTGCTCGCTGTTGAATCGCAGCCGTTCCTTCACCCAGAAGCTGTCGATGCCCTTTGGCATGCCGGCCAGCCAGGCGTCCACTTGCTCGACGGTCCAGCCAGACTCCAACAGATGTTTCAGCAGGCGGTTTTCCAGCGACACCGGAGCAACGTCTGCGAATATCTCGACGAGCGCCTTGGCCGCGTCCCAAGCCCCGAGATTGTCGCACGCATCGTAATACATGCTGTTGATGAAATGAGCTCCCAATTGAGGGCTGACGGCTTTGAGCTGGCGCAATGCTACCACGGTCTGGTCGTGCATTCCCGTTCGCATCAGAACGCTCACCTTGAACAGGGCTTCGTACCCGTTTTGGGGCTGAGTTTTAGAGAGGTTCGCCGCCAGCTCCGCGATGGAAGTCTCTGGCTTCAGCAGCGCGGCGGTAACGTCGCATTGAACCTGCCACCATTCCGGCGTCTCGTCCGCAGCGAAAGCGCCGGACGGCAGCAATGCGACGGCCAGCAACCCGGCAAACGGCAGACGCGGTCTCAACATGAGGAATCCAAGCATGGCAATGTTACTCCGACCCTGCCGTTGGAGGCCGCTATTTGGACACCGTGAGCCTGGGAGTTTGACGACCGGCCGAGCAAGAAAGTTCCCGCTGGCCAGCGGGGGTTAACCCGACAAGATAGCTGCACGTTTGCCAGGTCGCGAACAGGAAGACGGTCCCATTATTCGCTCTCACCATCCTACGGATTGGTGGCGCGCCGAAAAATTGGGACAGTCCCCGGCGTTTTTTGTCCCCGCGCTTTTAGTTTAGCAGCCCGAGCCCGATGCCAAGGAGACTCGCGCCGACGAATCCTGCCGCGACTGTTCCTGCCCAGGCCCACAGCCAGTGCGGGGAGACGCCGACGGCGGCGATGCGGCGGCGCTGCATGCGGAACAGGATCGCGCAGGCGACGAGGAGCGAGACACCGGCCAGTGCGCTGCTCACCAACGGCGGCAGCCACCAGGCGGCGATGCCGGCGGGCAATAGCACGAGCGCACCCGCAAATGCGGTGACGACAAGGTGCGCCAGGTAGTCGATGCGCTGCTCACCGCGCAGCATCAACAACGCCGCGGCTGCCAGTACGATCCAACCGGCGCCGGTCGCCGACAACGCGAGCACGGCGCCCAGCCGCGCGTCGTAGCCCTGTCCATGGAACACGGCCGCGCCGCACAGGGCGACGAACAACGCGCTCAGCGCGGCCAGCGGGCCGACCAGCGTCAGTCGGCGTGCGATGGTGGCTTGCGGCTCACATTCACAACGAATCTGGTGGCGCGGGGGACTGAGGATGCGGCGATTGTACGAGACGGCTTCGTAGACAATACGCACGAGTTGACGCATGACGGGCAGCGAAAAGCATCGCACCCATCGCGGATTGCCGCGGTTCTCGCCCACCAGCCACAGCAGACCGTCGGCGCCGGTGCGCGTGGCACGGGTGTTCGGATCGAGCACGACCAACTGATTGCGGATGCCGGCCGCTTGCGCCGCCGCCAGATCGTCGGGCGACAGTTCGTGATTGCTGACGGCTTGCTCGGGCGTCACCAGGCCGGCGCGCTGCAGCCAGGCCACCGTGGCGATGCACATCGGGCAGTCGCCGTCATAGGCCAGAATCATGTGCCGCTGGGTTACTTCGGTGGTCATGGCGCAATCGTCGCAAGCGAGGGAGCGTGGCATTTCTCTACTGCATGAACCGGTAGGTTTCGCGCAACTGTAACCGAGTGAGCGAGACGATTTCCTGCGTATGGCCGCCCAGATGCACTAAAGTTTGCAGAATGAGCGTGACGAACGTGCCCTCGACTGGGCCGCGGAGCATCGGGTAGGTGCGCGTTTCGAGCAGCCGCTGGGGCGCGAGTTGGGCCAGCACGGCATCGGCGGACTCGAGCGCGTCGTCCAGCAGTTGGAGCAGTTCGGCCTTGGGAATGGGCCCGCGCTCGGCGAACTCCTGGTCGCGGTTGCGGTGGTTGGGCAGGCCGCCGATGAGACTGCCGATGCGTTGACCGACGTTGCCGGCCAGGTGCAGCATCAGGTTGGCGATGCTGTTGAACTGCTCGCCGGCCCGCCACCAAAGCTGCTCGTCGTTGAGTTGGTCGACGCAATGCAGCAAGCGCTGGCGACAAAGTTGTAGTTGCGCGCGCGCGTCGTCCAGAAAAGCCTGTCCGATTTTCAGTTCGTCTGATGGCATGATGTGGTTCTCCGGGAAGTGCGACACACGTTGCGTGCTGAACCCTGAGATCAAGATAGCGTGTTGCTTGCCTGCCGTCTTGCGCAAACAGCGAGCCGCGCGAAGGACCCGATGGGCACTTCGCGCGGCTCGGATGGCGTCAGCAGCGGATGCTGCCCGAGTCGTCAAGGATATTAGTAGTTGCCGACGGCTTTGTCGGAAGCCGGACGAAGGCCATACGAACCGATGATCTTCGGATCGTTCTGAATGGCGTAAGGGTTCGAGCTCCATGAGGAGCGCGGAAACTGTTGGACGGTGGCCGGCTCATACGAGAAGGTGCGGTTTTGGGTGTTGGGTTGGGCCGGCTGTGCTTCGGCCTTTTGGAACTGGTCGGCGGTCTTCGCCTGGTGGTCGGCCGACTTTTGGGCCGTGGCCGGCGCGGCATGGTCCGAACAGCAACAATCCGCCAAAGCCGAGTTAGCAGCCAACGCCGTCACGACCATCGCAGCACAAAACAATTTGAACATGGGAAATCCGCCTTTCAAGGGAAACCGAGATCGGGAATCCACGACGCACCTCGGGCGGTCTCGGTGGCCGACAGGGTGTCGCGCTTACCTTACTTGTGCGGAGACGAACGCTCGTCGGCAGATGTCCGACGACCGACCCCGCTATCGAACCTATTTAGGTTACGCTTCGCCGCGGGCGAGCCACATTCCCAAGCTACCCAGGGATAAATCGCGGCCATGACGCCGCAAAGCGTGCGTCGCCGGGATGCATAAAGCCCCTTCCGCGCAGGCAGGGACAATGCGCGAGAACGGACTATTCGGCACGAACCGGTTGTGGCGAAGTGGTCGAAAACGAATCGGCTGCGCGGTCGCTGCAAAGCACCCACGCAGCCGATCGATGCCAGGCAGCGCCTGGTCGCCGTTGCGATTTTCTGCTGATCTAGTAATTGCCGATCATCTTGGACGCGGCACTGCGCACTCCGCCCGATCGGTTGATGCGGCGCTCGCCGATGGGCGCGTACGATTCGTATGTGCCCGGCCGTGCCACGATGACGTTGTCGCTCATGCCCGGTTCGATCGAGAATTGTCGTGCGCCCTGCGGAGCGCGCGCCTGGGGCTCGGGCGCCACTGGGGCCGCTGGCGCTTCCTCGGTCGGCACGCTCTGGCAGCACGGCGGCGGGGGCGAGGAGCATCCGCCACAACGTCGATGTCGACACGCTTCAGCCGATTGCGCTATCAACGCCACTAAGAGCGCCGCTGCGAAAAACATTCGTAACATCGTACACCGCCTTTCCAAAACAAGAGGGATGAACCCGCGCCGGTCCATCGCGCGGCATGTTCATCGTGCCTGGGTCCAACCGTCCGCCTGACCTCCTTGCAACGGCAGTCTCATGATCTCAATCCTCCACCGGGATTGCAAAAATGTGCAAGTCGCGTGCCAGCGAGTTGCAAAAGCTTCGTTCGGCTGATGCATTTGAGTGTGCGACATCAATGCGCTTGAAGTCGCTAGCGTGCTGGCGGCGCGGCGGCCGGCGGGGCCGAGAGTCGCACAATCAGCCTTTCCAGCAGCAGCCGCGCACGGGCCGGCGATGAGCTGCTGCCCTTGAGCGCCAAGTCGGCCTCAAGCAGCCAGCCGTAGAGTTGCCTGGCCCGCGGCCGGCCCAGGCGACGGAGTTGCTCTTCGGCCCTGGCCAGCACGAACGGCTTGACGCCGGCATCGGCCAGCGCGCTGCGCAGCGTGATGCGGCGTCGCGCCTGTTCGGCTTGTTCGATGAGTCGCGTGGCGGCGGCAAAGCGCCGCAAGCTGGCGCCGATATGGGCCAACAGCGCGATGGGCACATAGCCCGACAGGAGCAAGTGGTCGAGCTGCACCAGGGCCCCGCGCGATTGGCCGGCTAGCGCCGCGTCGAGCATGGCCCAAGCTGTTTGCGTGCGCCAGCCGACGACGGACTGGCTGACCAACTCGGGCAGGATCGTGCCGCCGGGTCCGGCCGAGGCGGCCAGCTTGGCCAGTTCCTGGTCGATGAGTCCCATGTCGGCTTCGACCGACTCGACGAGCAGTTCGGCGGCCGCCGGATCCAATACGGCATGGTGATGGCTTTTCGACCAGGCGATCAGCCATTTCGCCAGCCGCGCGGGCGGGGGAAACTTGCACTCCACTTGCAGTCCCCCGTCGGCCAGCGCTTTGGCCAGGCGCGTGGTGCTGGCCCATTGCTTCACGTCGAGCACGAGCACCGAGTCGGACTTGGAGCGGGCCACGTAGTCCTCCAGCGCCGCGCGGTTTTGCGAAACGAATTCGTCGGCCTCGTCGACCACCACCAGGTGCCGTCCGCCGCCAAACAGGGCGCGAGTGGCCAGCGCGTCCAGCACGTCGCGCATCGCGACCTCGCGGCCGTCGAATACCGTGACGGAGAAATCGGCATCTTCGCCGGCCAATACCTGCGCTTTGATTTGCGCCAGCACTTGCCGCTTGAGGAATGACTCGTCCCCAAAAATGGCGCACACGCTCCCGGCCGGATGCTTGCCGGGATGCGCCAGGTAATCAAGAGCGGCGATGGCGGAGGACATGATCGCCAATGTATCGCCTGATGCGCCAAAACCCCAGGGCCTCTTTGTTCGATCGCTGTCATACCGAGCGCTCTTCGTGCCAAATTGCAGTTGCAAGGCTTCAAATTGATCGGGCTGGCAAGTACAACCGAGTGGCGAGGCCACGACGTATGGCGCGCCATGCCACTGCCGACTTCGCGTACCACTCCAACGATTGAGTTTCAGTATGAGTGTTGAATTCTTGTTGCCCGCTCTAGTCTCGCTCGTCGCAGCATCCGCAATGACAACGGTCAAGGGCCCCCTTGGGGACATCGTTACCTTCACTCCAGACCGAGGGCTGTTTGCGTTTCTAGTATTTGGCGGCGTTGCGTTTGCCGCGATCGGCTGTGGAACGCTCTGGCTGACGCGACGATTTCTCGGTGGGAGAATGATGAAACTGTCGCTCACGCTAATCTTCACTGGAATCGCGATGCCGATCGGGGCATTTAACATGAGAAACGACCAAGCGCGCGTCACGCCCGATGAAGTCGATTTGACCGTCAACGGAAAGACGGCGCGCTTTCTGATCGCCGATATCCGCAACCAAGGGCTGTTTAAAGTCGACGGACCACGCGGCGATGTGACCTGGCACTGCAACTTTGTGCTGCTAAATGGCAGCGAGTATTCCTATCCGCAGCATACAGTTGCCGGTGATGTTTTTGATTACGTCAGTACCGTGCGGTCCAACAGGCTTGCGGCTGCGCCCGAGCCGGAGGCGCCGCCCAAAGACAATGCTCCGGACGCCGCCATCCGCGCGGGCGCAGCAATGGTGCCGCAACAGCCACAGCGACTGCAAAAGCTAACCACGCCTGTCGACACGACGCCCCCGGTTGATGCATCTCGGTGGGCGGCGAAAGCGCTCCCGACACCGAGCGCTGCATCCATTGAAAGGTCGGCGAGGGAGCGAATGCAGGCCATGAGAAAAGAGATGCAGTCGGTGGCGAAAGCGACGCCCCGGCCCCGCGCTGCGTCCGTCGGATCTTCGGCCGCCGAGCGTATTCAAGCCATGCAAGCGGGCCATCCGACAACGGTGCATCAACTTCCCGCCGGCGCGAAACAGGTCACCGCGGACACACCATTGACGATCCACATGCCGGTCATTGCTAAGTGGGGCGCGGCCTACTACGGGGCCGTGATCATGGCGCTGCGGGACGACGGCAAGGTCAGGATTCACTACGATGGCCATGGCGATGCGTTCGACGAAGATGCATTGCGCGAGAATCTGTGGATCTCGGTGGAACTTGACCAAGAGCTAAATTCCGCGCCATCAAACGGACCGCTGTCAGTTGACGAGAATGCCGATCGTGTTGAAACACCCATCCATCTGGCCAAGGACGATCCAGCGGGCGTTCGCACCTGGACCGACAACACCGGCAACCACACGATCGAGGCAAAGCTTGAACTGGTAACCGACGGAAAAGTGACGTTACTCCGCACGGACGGTAAGCGGATTACGCTTTCACTCGAGCGACTAAGCGCCGCGGATCAGGAACTCGCAACGCGATTCAGCCGGGCAGAATCGGACAAGTAGCATTCGCGCGGCACAGGTACTTCCATCCGACGAAGTCAATTCAGCCCAGGTCGTGTAATCTATCTAGTCTGCGACAACCGACCTATCGTCGTTATTCGCCGGCGAGTAGAATCGTAGGTTGGCGAAAGGGCCGCCGTTTTTCGGCGCAATTCCCTCGTATGATGGTAGTTAGCGATGCTGCGTTATTGGACGGCCGGTGAATCGCATGGCAAGGCTTTGCTGGCCTTGGTCGATGGATTTCCGGCCGGCGTGGAAATCGAGACCGACTCGATCGACGTCGAGTTGCGACGGCGCCAAGGGGGCTATGGCCGCGGCGGACGCCAACGGATCGAGACGGATCGGGTCGAGATTCTCAGCGGCGTGTGGCACAACACCACGCTGGGCAGCCCACTGGCCTTGCAGGTCGTCAACAAGGACTACAAGCTCGAGCGACTGGAGGATCTGAATCGTCCGCGGCCAGGGCATGGCGATCTGACCGGGGCGATCAAGTTCTTGGGCTCGATTCGCGGCGTGTTGGAACGCGCCAGCGCGCGCGAGACCACGGTGCGCGTGGCCGCCGGCGCGCTGGCCAAGCAACTGCTCAAGCCGTTTGGAATCACGGCATTCGGATATGTCGTGGAATTGGGGGGCGTGCACATCGAGCCCGTGCACGGCACGCTGGAAGAGCATCGCGCTCTGCGCGACGCGAGCGAAGTCTACAGCCTCAATCCGGCGCAGGACGACCAGATCAAGCAATTGATCGACGCGACGGGCAAGGAAGGCGACACGCTGGGCGGCATTCTGGAAGTGCGCGTCGAAGGGCTCCCCTTCGGATTGGGCACACACGCGCAATGGGATCGCAAACTGGACGGACGGCTGGCGCAGGCCGTGATGGCCGTGCAAGCGATCAAAGGCGTGGAGATCGGCCTGGGATTCGAAGCGGCCCGGCGACCCGGCTCGCAGGTACACGATCCGATTCAGTACGACGCAGCGCAGCGCGACGCGCCCCACCTGGGCTATGTGCGGCCGACGAACAACGCGGGCGGATTGGAAGCCGGCATGACCAACGGCCAGCCGCTGGTGATTCGCGCCGCCAAGAAGCCGATCAGCACGTTGCGCCGGTCGTTGGAATCGATCAACCTGAGCACCAAGGAGTCGGAATCGGCCAACTACGAGCGCAGCGACGTGTGCGCGGTGCCGGCCGCTGGCGTGATTCTAGAGAACGTAGTGGCGTTCGAGATCGCCGCCGCCGTGGTGGACAAGTTCGGCGGCGACAGCCTGGTGGAGATGCTGGCCCGCTACAAACTGTTCCAGGAGATGGCCCGCGAACGGTGATGCGCCCTTTCAGACCACGCGCCGGGTTGGGAGGGGGACAAGTCCCCAACGGTTTTCAAAAACTTTATAGGGAACACGGATGTTCTCGCTGCACGATAACACGCGAATTGCCTGGTGCCGCTTGGCGTTCGTGGCGCTGTGCCTGTTGCCCACGTGTGGCGTCGTGGCCTGGTGTGTTGCGGTGCGCGGGCCCGGCTATCGAGAAACACACGAGCGGGCGATTCACGATGCGCTGGGGTGGCACGCGCGGCTGCAAGGCGTCGGGCTGCCGCGGCCGGGAATGACCCTCTATCAGGGGCTGGAGGTGTCCGACGCGGAGTCGGGCCAGTTGCTCGCGCACGCCCCGTTTCTGGAAATCGAATCGGACGGTGGCGCGACGGCCGTTACCCTGCCCTTCCCCGCCACGATCAACGGGCTGCGGTTGGACGCGCTGCTGCGATCGGCCGAGCGCTTGCTACGCTTGGCGGATCGCGCGGGCGAGGCAACGCTGTCGGCGCATAACGTCACGCTGCACTCAAGCGGCGGCGATCACACGCTGACAAACGTCTCCGGTAGACTGCAGCGCGACGCGGACGGCAAGCGGTTGACGCTCTCGTTCGCGCTGGCCGGCGCGACGAAGGATGCGAGTCCCACGGCCTCGCCCGCGCAGGTCGAGATGCTGCTGGCCGCGCCGGGTGACGCGGCGGCGCCCTGCTCGGTGAAGTTCACGACGGGCGGCACTCCCCTGCCCTGCGCGCTGATCGGATCATACTGGCCGGCCGCCGGGCGATTGGGAGCAGCGTGTACGTTCGACGGCCGCATCACGGCCACGCGTCGTGCGGGGCAATGGCGCCTGGAGATGAGCGGGCAACTGCGCGCGGTCGATCTGGCACGATTGTTGGAGCCCTTTCCGCATAAACTGACGGGGACCGCGGACATCCACATCGAACATGCCACAGTGGTCGATGGGCGGCTGGAAAACGCGACCGGAAAGCTGGTGGCCGGGCCCGGCGTGATCAGCCGATCGCTGGTCCACGCGGCGCAACAGCACCTCGGCCTGGAGCCTTCGCGGACGGCTCTATCGGGGCGCGACAACCGCTTGGAGTATCGGCAGTTGAACCTGGCGTTTGCGGTCGACGAACAGGGTCTTGCGCTGCGCGGCGAGTTTCCCAAAGCGGCCGGCGCGATCCTGG